>JAIXQY010000195.1 GCA_027485485.1 Sphingomonadales bacterium
ACCACAGCACGGCCGCCACCACCGCCGCCAGCGCCGCATAGGCTTCAAGCAGGCCGATCACATAGGGCACAAATATCTGCGGCTGCGGCGGATCGAACAGCGCCGCGGCAAGCGTTGGCACCGCCAGCGTGAGCCGGCCAAGCGCACTGATGCGGTCTGCCCGATTGAAGGTGAGATTCTGCTTCAGCATCGTGGGGTTGACCCTAGACTGGATTTGAACCGCTATCCAGTCCGAGCTTCGAATTCCATGGCATCTTATTAACCATTTGTATATAAATATGAACAAATCAGAGTCGGCATCGCTCACCCCCGTCGCTGTCGCTGATTTGGCGTTCTTACCCCTCGCATGGGCTTGGGCAACCGCTCAAGCCATTGAATATCAACAGATCATGGCGCCGGCGGGAGACTTGCACGGCACAGGATGACATTTCGGGAGCCCCATATGTCCACATCGATCCCCTTCACAGCCGACCAGCCATCCTACGCGCGGGTGATCATGAAGCATTTTCGATTTTTCATAATCGATTCGATGGGCCGAATTGATCGCTGCTTCGAACGGGAATGTCGGTACGAAGCCGATGCGCTGCGCTTGGCCAACCAGCAGATTGGCGCCTCCAGCGTTGAGGTGTGGCTGGAAAAAAGGATGATTGCCAAGCTGCACCCGCGCTGAGCTGGCTGAATTTGTCTGGCAGAACGGGCAGCGCCTGCGCCGCCCGCCAACGCCGATTTCGCCTTTCCGGGCCAGCACGGGGGGGTATTCATGCGTTCACGGCCTGGCCAGCCCCTGCCAGCAGGGGCTGGCCGTTTGCCCGTCACCGATTTTGCAAGGTGATCCGCGGATTGCTGCCGGTCGCGCTCTGGGGTCGCTGTTCGTTGCAGTCTCTCCTCTTTTGGCGTGGCAAGCGTGACATCCGGCGCAGCCGCCGCCCAGCGAAAAGAGCGTGAATGCAGGGGGATGGCGATCCCTGCGGCGGTGAACCGGCGCCGGTTGGGCAGGCTGGTCCACCCCAAGGCAACGGGGGACTATGGCAGCGCATCAGCCGGAGCCGGTGTTGGCGATGCCTTACAGGCTTGCCCGGTCCCGTGCGGGCAAACCCCATGCAAGCCATTGAAAATAAACATTTCATAAAATCGGCATGAAAGCTGCATATCCCAATGCAAGAGGGGGTGGTGCTCTGGCTGATGCCATTGGTCGTGGTTCAGCCTTTCCATTCAGGGATGGTCATGAAACGCTTTCGCTTTTTCCTGCTGGATTCGATGGGCCGGATTGATCGCGGCCTGGAACGGGACTGTTTGAACGACGCCGAAGCTCTGGACTTTGCCAGGCAGCAGACGGACGCGGCCAGCGTTGAAGTGTGGCAGGCGCAACGGCTGGTCGCCCGCGTGCAACCGCGCCGGGCCGGCTGAGGCCGGTTCACACCGGCGGCAGCGCCCAATCGATGGGTGCCTGGCCTTGCGCTGCCAGGTGGCGGCTGCCGCCAGCCAAGCCGGCCTTTTCCGGGCGTGGCTGCCCCACAGCAGGAAGGCGCATGGGCGTTCGCGCGCCGCCACCAGCGCGATCACGGCATCGCGTTGCTGCTGATGCAGCGGGTCAACGGGTTCCGAGCCCAGCACGCACGCGCCTTCATGCCCACAGCAGGCGCGGACAGCGTGAAGATGAACAATCCACGCGAATTGGTCCGCATTTCCACCCCCACTGCAACGCGCACTGACACGGTGCAATGACAGGAACACCCGCACGGCAGTGAGCCGGGCAATGCCGGTGCATGTGGGCCAACGTCGCAATCCAACGACGCCGGCCTTGGCGCTGCCTTGCAGAGCAGTAGGGCTGCGAGAGGCCGTTCAACCCATCAATCAAAAAGATTCAATAATTAGAGCATTTCCCGACCAATCTGAATCAGCGTCATCGCCGTTCCGGCGACCCCTGCGGGGCGGGGCGCTTTTGGCCCAGGGCTGCGTCGCTCGTCGGTTACGATGCAAATTGCATCGCGCCCTCCTCGCTCCTTGCCCTGAACCAAAAATCACCCCAAAAGACTCTGGCGTGCCGCCGATCCAGATTGGTCGGAAAACGCTCTAGACACGAAAAATGCGCTTCGATCGGGAACCAGTCGCAAGCCGAAACGTACAGCCCGGTGCCAATGAGAACTGGCCGATCCTCCCGCGAAGGCAATATCATGAAGCGGTTTCGCTTTTTCACGTTTGACTCAATGGGGCGGCTTGATCGCGGTCTTGAACGGGACTGTCAAACCGATGCTGACGCGCTGAGCTTTGCAAAACAACAGACAGGCGCCGCCAGCGTTGAAGTGTGGCTGGAGCAGAGGATGATCGCCAAGCTGCACCCGCGCAGGGTTGGCTGAGGCCGGTTTACACCGAGGGCAGCGCCCAATCGATCGGCGGCTGGCCTTGCGCTGCCAGCCAGTGGTTGGTGCGGCTGAAGTGGCGGCAGCCAAAGAAGCCATTGTGGGCCGACAAGGGCGAGGGGTGGGGGGCTTTCAGCACCAGATGGCGGCCGCTGTCCACGAACGCGGCCTTCTTCTGGGCGTGGCTGCCCCACAGCAGGAAGGCGCACGGGGTTTCGCGCGCCGCCACCAGCGCGATCACCGCATCGGTGAAGCCTTCCCAGCCGCGGCCCTTGTGGCTGGCGGCGAGGCCCTGTTCCACCGTGAGGCAGTTGTTGAGCAGCAGCACCCCCTGCCGCGCCCAATGTTCGAGAAAGCCGTGCCGGGCCGGCGCGATGCCGAGATCGGCGTGCAGTTCCTTATAGATATTCACCAGGCTGGGCGGCACCCGCACGCCGGGGCGGACGGAAAAGGCCAGCCCATGCGCCTGGCCGGGGCCGTGATACGGGTCTTGCCCCAGGATCACCACGCGCACCGCATCCAGCGGGGTGAGATCAAGCGCGCGGAACCAATCGCTGCCGGCGGGGAAAATGGCTTTGCCGGCCTGCTTTTCGGCGCGCAGAAAGGCCTTGAGCGCCGCCATTTCGGCCGAAGCGAACTGGCCGGCCAGCGGCTCCCGCCAGCTTTCGTGGAGCTTGACCGCTTCCGCCATGGCTTTATGGGCGTTGCCGTCCCTGCCCGATCCCCATGCGGACCAGCAGATTGTCGCGATCCAGCACCAGATGCTTGAGCAGGCCCAGGATGTGCAGGGCCAGCAAGGCCAGCATGGCCCAGCCCAGCACTTCGTGCACTTCGCCGGCGGCTTCGGCGATGGACTTGGTCACGCCGAACTTGGGCACATCGAAGGCGCCGAAATAGCTGAGCACGCGGTTGTTGCGATCGGCCATCACCCAGCCCGAAAACGGGATGGCCAGCATGGCGGCATAAAAGGCCCAATGGGCCAGCTTGGCCAACAGCCGTTCGCCACTGGTGAAATAATGCGGGAAGGCCGGCGGCGGATTGGCAACGCGCCAGCCGAAGCGGACCAGGGTGAGCAGGATGATGGTGAGGCCAAAGCTCTTGTGCAGGCCCATCACCAGGCTGCGCTGGCCGGCATCGTTGGGCACGAAATCATGCAGGAAACCGCCGGCCAGGTTGCCGATGATCATCACGGCCATCAGCCAGTGCAGGATGATGGCGCCCTTGCTGTATCGGCTCATGCTCTTGATCCCTTCGGGCCCGTTACGCTGCGCTAGGCCTTTATCCCCCGTCGGTCGATAAGGGCTTCACCCCCCTTGCAGTGTTCAGAAGCTGAGGCGTGCGCCCACCCAGAAGGTGCGCGGCAGGGCACGTTCCACCACGCCGGTGCCAGAAAGCGCCGCCGGCACCTCGGCATCGAACAGATTTTCGGCGCGGGCCTCCAGCGCCACGCCTTGCACCACCGGCACCAGCAGCAGCGCATCGACCATGGTGGCGGCGCCCAGGCTGCGGCTGTTCTGATCATCCTCGAACTGGCTGGCGATGTGGCGCAGCGTGGCCGATGCGGTGAACAGGCGGCCGCTGTAATCAATGGTGCCGGAGAATTGATCGCGCGGGGTTTGCGCCGGGGCCAGGCCGTTCAGCCCGGCCGCAGGCCCGCTGGCGCGGATGCCGGGATCAACATGGCTCCAGCTGGCCGACAGGCCGAAATTGCCGCGCCGGATGCGGCCATCGATTTCCCAGCCCCACACGCTCAGCGCATCGAGATTCTGGCGCTGGCGATAGAAGCCGCCGGCCGCAACAAAGCCGACCCCGGCAAAATTGCCCGGCCCGCTGCCAAGCGTGACGTTGGCGATGGTGTCGTCCATGCGGTTCCAGAAGCCGGTGACGCCGATTTCGATGCCCTTGGCGGGCTTGAGCGTGAAGCCGGCGTCCACCCCCGTCACCCGTTCGGGGTTCAGCAGCGCGTTGGCGGCGGTGGCATCGGGGCCCACGCGGAACGGGCGATAGAGTTCATTCAACGTGGGCAGCCGCCAGCCGCGATAGGCAGCGCTGCGCAGGGTGATCCAGCTGGCGGCCTTGATGGCCAGACCGGCGCGGCCGGTGAACTCCTCGCCAGAACGATCGGCAAAGATCAGCGTGGTGAACGGCGCGCCGGTGGCGATGGTGGTTTCCAGCAGGCGGCCATCGCGGATTGACCACCAATCGATGCGGGCGGACAGGCTGGCGGTGACGATGCCGGCCTCCACGCTGGCATCGGCGAACAGGCCGGAATTGCTGGTGGCGCCGCCGGCCTCGCGCTGGCGGGTGGGGGCGGCATTGACATAAGTGAACAGCTCGTTGGTGGCGCCCTTCAACTGGCGCGTGTCGGCCCCCAGCCGCAGCGTGATGGCATCGCCCACCGGCGGCGCGACTTCCAGCCGGCCGCCCCAGCCGGTGGCCGGTGTGTTGAACTGGGCCAGGCTCTGCGTGACCGTGGTGCGGGTGGCATTCACGGCGGCAAAATCGGAGGTGAAATTGCGGTTCTGCACATAGGCCAGCGCCTGCCAGCCCCAGTTGCCGCGCCCCACCAGGCGCAGGGCGGCGTCCACCCCGTTCGACGTGTTGCGCGAAAAGGCGGTGCCACGCTCCCGGCTGTCGGCGAAGGCGGTGGCGGTCACTTGGGCTTCGGTGTCGGGTGCGATTGTCACCACGGCGCGCAGATTGGCACTGGCCTGTTCATAGGGCGCGGCGCGATCCACCGGGCCACGGTTGCGCGCCACGATGGGGATGAAGCCATCGCCGCGGCCATAGGCGCCAGAGACCACGGCAAAGCCGCCATCGCGCTTCAGTGCCAGTGATCCTTGTGCATCCAGGCTTTCCCGGCTGCCATAGGCGATGCTGCCCACGAAGGGCGACAGGGTCGCGGGGCCAGCGCTTTCCAGCTCGATGGTGCCGGCCAACGCGCCGGGGCCCCAATACCCGGAACCGCCGCCGCGGGTGACGCGGATGCGATCGAGCCGGCCGGTGGCATAGGCCGGGAAGGCCACCCAGCCGCCAAAGGGATCGGCCTGCGGCACGCCATCCAGCATCAGCAGTGCGCGGGATGAGGCATTGCCGCCCAGGCCGCGCAGGGTGATGCCCTGGCTGGTGGCATTGGCGGACCGGCTGTCTGACCGGCGGAATTGCTGCTGCCCGGCGATATCGGCCAGCACCGATTCCAGCCGGTTTGATCCTGTGTTGAGGATGCGATCCCGATCGATGACCACCAGCGACAATGCAGCATCGCCGGGCAGATCCTTCAGGCCCTTGCCGGTGACCGTGATCAGCGCGTCTTCGGCTTCGGCAGCCATGACCGGGGCGGCGCTGGTGAGCGCAAGGGCAAGCAGGGTGCGGATCATGGCCGCGTGTGTTGCCCAATGCCGGTTCCGGCGCAAGCTTGCGGCAAAATTTGTCGCAGATGGCGTCTTGGCGGCGCAACACACCGGCCCTACATTGCAGGCAGCATCAGCAGGAGAAACTCGATGGCCAATCCATGGCAGCACAGCCGCACCAGCAACGCCGACGATATCGATTTCGAGATCAAGGGCCAGGAACTGCAGTTCGTGGAAATCGAGCTTGATCCCGGCGAAAGCGCCGTGGCCGAAGCCGGCGCGATGGTGTGGAAGGATGCCGCCGTGGGCATGACCACGGTGTTCGGCGATGGCAGTGGCGACACTGGCGGCGGCTTCATGGGCAAGCTGCTAGGCGCCGGCAAGCGGCTGGTGACGGGGGAAAGCCTGTTCACCACCGTGTTCACCCACAATGGCGGCGGCAAGGCCCGCGTGGCCTTTGCCAGCCCAACGCCGGGCGCCATCCTGCCGATCAAGCTGGACAGCGTGGGCGGCACGCTCATCTGCCAGAAAGACTCATTCCTGGCCGCCGCGCGCGGCGTGTCCATCGGCATCGAATTCCAGCGCAAGATCATGACCGGGCTGTTCGGCGGCGAAGGCTTCATCATGCAGCGGCTGGATGGCGATGGCTGGGTGTTCGTGCAGATGGGTGGCACCGTGGTGGAACGCACGCTGGCGCCCGGCGAGGAGCTGCATGTCGATACCGGCTGCCTGGCGGCCTACACGCCGTCGGTGCATTTCGATCTGGTGGGCGCCGGCGGGGTGAAGTCAATGATCTTCGGCGGCGAAGGCGCGTTTTTTGCCCGCCTCACCGGGCCGGGCAAGGTGTGGATCCAGTCACTGCCGTTCAGCCGGCTGGCCGGCCGCATGATGCAGGCCGCGGGTGGCCGCGGCCAGAACCGCGGCGAAGGCAGCGTGCTGGGTGAGCTGGGCGACTTCATCGGCGGCAATCGCTGACAGGATTGGCGCTGATCAGATCCGTACGGCCCCCAGCTGCGTGACCCAGCGATCAAGGCTGGCGCGCAGCTGGCGGTCGCGGACATAGGGCAGTTCTTCCTCGGGCAGGCGCTCGACGATTTCGAAGCGGAAGGCGTCGGCCCCGTGTGCCGTCCACGTCGCCTGCAAGGATCGGTGGGCGCTGCTGCCCATGCGCAGGGTGAACCAGATCCGATTCTGGATTGTGGCCAGATCCGGTGCGCCGCCCACCCAGATGTCGCCCGTCGCCGAACAATGCACGGCATAAATGCCGGCTTCCGACTTGCGCTCCTTCCACGCGGCGACGGCGGCCTTGCGGGATTCATGATCCATGTACGACGTCTTTCGCTGATATTGCCCGGATGAATTGACAGTATGAATAATCCGGGTAAAATACCGGGATGTCAAATCATCTCTCAACCGCCTGCACCGCCTTTGCCGGCACCGCCCTGCTTTCCAGCGGCGCGCTGATCGACGTCGCGCTCGCCATCAAGGCGGCCGGCGATGATGCGGCGATGCTGGTGTTCGACGATGCCAGCGGCCGCGTGGTGGACCTCGATCTGCGCGGCAGCACCGCCGATATCGTGCAGCGGCTGGGTGCTGCGCCTGAACCGGCGCGCGGGCGCGGGCGGCCGAAACTCGGCGTCGTTGCGCGTGAGGTCACGCTGCTGCCCCGGCACTGGGAATGGCTGGGCCAACAGCCCGGCGGCGCCTCGCAGGCGCTGCGCCGGCTGATCGATGCGGCGCGCAAGGCCGATGGCGGGGCAACGGCGGCCAAGGCAGACCGCGAGCGGGCCTATTGCTTCCTGAGCGCGCTGGCCGGCGATCTGCCCGGTTATGAAGAGGTGATCCGGGCGCTGTTCGCGGGCGATGCCCCGGCCTTTGCCAACCGCATGGCGGATTGGCCCAGCGACGTGCAGGCCTATGCCTTGCGCCTGGCCGGCCACGAAACAGCTGCGCAGTGAGCTTCGATCAGGCCCGCAAGCAACGCCTCGCCGCCTTCATTCGCCAGGTGTGGGATGATGGCGATGCCGACGCTGTCGATCATTATCTGGCGCATGCCTACACCATCCACCACGATCCCGGTGATGCCTGGGATGGCCGGGTGCTTGATGTGGCCGGCTTCAAGGATCGGCTGCGCCAATCGCGCGCCGCCTTTCCCGATCAGCATTTCGATGTGGTTGCGATGTTTGCCGATGGCGATCATGTGGTGATGACCTGGTTGTGGGCCGCCACCCACGCTGGCGATCTGCCGGGCTTTCCCGCCACCGGCGCCACCATCCGCATGTCGGGCGCGACCGTTTATGGTTTCGATGTGCAAGACCGGCTCACCGGCCACTGGCAGATCAGCGATCGGCTCGGCGTGTTCCAGCAGCTGATGGCGGCCCGTTGACGCCGCCCAGCCGGCGGACCAAGAAGAACGCCGATGGCCAAGCTCTATTTCTATTATGCCTCGATGAATGCCGGCAAATCGACGGTGCTGCTGCAATCCAGCTTCAACTATCGCGAACGCGGCATGCACACCTTGCTGTTCACCGCTGGGCTGGACGATCGCGCCGGCGTGGGCACCATCGCCTCACGCATCGGGCTGGCCGCGCCGGCGCAGCTGTTTGAACCGGGGCTGGATCTGTTTGGCGTGATTGCCGCTGCCCATGCCGGGCAGACCGTGCATTGCGTGCTGGTGGATGAAGCCCAGTTCCTCACCCGCGATCAGGTGTGGCAGCTGGCGCGGGTGGCCGATGATCTGTCGATCCCGGTGCTGTGTTACGGCCTCAGAACCGATTTCCTGGGCGATCTGTTCGAAGGCAGCCAATGGCTGCTGGCGATTGCCGATGTGCTGGCCGAAATGAAGGCGGTGTGCAGCTGCGGCGCCAAGGCCACGATGAATTTGCGCATTGACGGGCAGGGCCGCGCTGTGACCTCTGGCCAGCAGACCGAAATTGGTGGCAATGATCGTTATGTCGCCCTGTGCCGCCGGCATTTCACCGCCGCGCTGCAGGGCCAGCATCAACCGTGAAGGGGACGGGACATGACCAAGGTTTATGAGTATAGCGCCAAGACCATCGATGGCCGCGAGGTTTCGATGCAGGATTTCGAAGGCAAGGTGCTGCTGATCGTCAACACCGCCTCCAAATGCGGCTTCACCCCGCAATATGAGGGGCTGGAGAAGCTGCACAAGAAATATGGCCCCAACGGCTTTGCCGTGCTGGGCTTTCCGTGCAACCAGTTCGGCGCGCAGGAACCGGGCAATGCCGAGGAAATCGCCAATTTCTGCAAGCTCACCTATGATGTGGACTTTCCGCTGTTCGCCAAGGTGGACGTGAACGGCGACAAGGCGCATCCCTTGTTCCAGATGCTGAAAAAGGCCGCGCCCGGCCTGCTCGGCAGCGAGACCATCAAGTGGAACTTCACCAAGTTCCTCGTCGACAAGCATGGCGAGGTGCAGGAACGCTTTGCACCGGCGACCAAGCCCGAGGCGCTGGGCAGCCAGATCGAGAAATTGCTGGCCAAAGCCTGAGACGGGGCCCGAATCGTCATGGCTGCCGCCCCCAATGATCTTGCCAACTGGTGGATGCCGTTCACCGACAACCGCTATTTCAAGGCGAACCCGCGCCTGTTGGTGGCGGCGCAGGACATGCACTACACCAGTGCCGATGGCCGGCGCATCCTGGATGGCACCGCCGGCCTGTGGTGCGTGAATGCCGGCCATGGCCGCGAGCCAATCGTGCGCGCCATTCAGCAACAGGCCGCCACGCTGGATTTCGCCCCCACCTTCCAGATGGGCCATCCGCTGGCGTTTCAGCTGGCGGCGCGGGTGGCCGGCCTGATGCCCGAAGGGCTGGACCGGGTGTTCTTCACCAACAGCGGTTCGGAAAGTGTGGACACCGCCCTGAAGATCGCGCTCGCCTATTGGCGGGCCAAGGGCCAGGGCCAGCGCACCCGGCTGATCGGGCGGGAGCGCGGCTATCACGGGGTGGGCTTTGGCGGCATTTCGGTGGGCGGCATCGTCACCAACCGCAGAGCCTTTGGCCCCGGCCTGCCCGGCACCGATCATCTGCCGCACACGCATGATCTTGCCCGCAACGCCTTCAGCAAGGGGCAGCCCGCCCATGGTGCTGATCTGGCCGACCGGCTGGAAGCCATCATCGCGCTGCACGGCGCCGATACCATCGCCGCCGTGATCGTGGAGCCGCTGGCCGGGTCCACCGGCGTGCTGGTGCCGCCGCTGGGCTATCTGGAACGGCTGCGCGCCATCACGTCGGCGCATGGCATATTGCTGATCTTTGACGAGGTGATTTCCGGCTTTGGCCGGTTGGGCGCCGCAACGGCCGCCGAACGCTTTGGCGTGACGCCCGACATCATCTGCCTGGCCAAGGGCCTCACCAACGCCGCGGTGCCAATGGGCGCGGTGGCGGCGGCCCGGCATGTGCATGATGCCATCGTCAATGCGCCGGGCGATGCGCCGGGGATCGAATTGTTCCACGGCTATACCTATTCCGCCCATGCCCTGGCCTGTGCCGCCGGCATTGCCGCGATCGATCTTTATGCCTCCGATGCCTTGTTCGAGCGGGCCCGCGCGCTGGAGGGCCATTGGGAGGCGGCGCTGCATGCGCTGAAGGGTCTGCCGCACGTGATCGACATCCGCAATTTCGGCCTGGTGGCCGGCATTGAACTGGCGCCCCGCGCCGGCGCACCGGGCGCGCGCGCCATGGATTTGTTCCGCGCCATGTTCGATGCCGGGCTGCTGATCCGGGTGACGGGCGATATCATCGCCCTGTCGCCGCCGTTGATCATCACGGCCGACCAGATCGACCAACTGGTCACGCAACTGGCCGCAGGCCTGCGCCAATTGGCTTGACCGTGGCGGTGGGCGGGAGAAAGGGTAGGCCCATGCCGCTGCGCCGCCTGCCCCGCCTGTTCTGCCTGATGCTGCCGCTGGCGGCGGTGCTGTCGGCCTGTTCGCCGGCGGTGGATGCCGGCGGACCGCCGCTTTCCGCGCAGGATGCCGCCTGGCTCAACCGCCTCACCTGGGGCACCAGCCTGGCCGATCTGCCGGAATGGCGACGGCTGGGGCGCCAGGGCTGGATCGCGGCGCAACTCACTTCCCCGGCCGATCAGGTGCGGCTGCCGGCCGCTGTGCAGCCGCTCTATGACCGGCTGGGCGATCCGGCCGAAGGCGGCAATGCCGCCCTGGTGCGCCTGACGGAGCTGCGCCGCCTGTCGCGCCAGCGCAGCTCTGGCGGTGATGCCGATGCCCGCCGGGCCCAATTCCGCGCCGCCAATGGCGAGGCGCGGGACTGGTTCCAGCGGGCGGTGGAGCGCAGCATGGTGCGCGACATCTATTCCCGCGACCAGCTGCGCGAGCAGTTGACCTGGTTCTGGTTCAACCATTTCAACATCCGCTTTGTCGGCACCGGCTATGGACCGCTGGCCAATGATTATCTGGAACGCACGATCCGGCCGCGGGCGCTGGGGCGCTTCTGCGATCTGGTCCATGCCACCCAGCGTCACCCGGCCATGCTGCTCTATCTCAACAATGCCGAAAGCCGGGGCGGCCGCATCAATGAGAATTATGCCCGCGAACTGCTGGAACTGCACACCATGGGGGTGGGCAGCGGCTACACCCAGACTGATGTGCAGGAACTGGCCCGCGTGTTGACCGGGTTGACGGTGGATCTGCAGCACTGGCCCGCCCCGGCGGCGACCAACGGCGGCTGGCGCGATGGGCTGGCGCTGTTTGATCCGGCCCGCCACGATGCCGGGCCCAAGCGCGTGCTGGGCACCGCCATCACCCGGCCGGGCATGGCCGGCATCGAACAGGCCACCGAACTGGCCTGCCGGCAACCGGCAACGGCGCGGCGCACATCCTATCGCCTGGCGCAATATCTGCTGGCCGATGCGCCGCCCGAGGCGGTGGTGAGCGCCATGGCGGCGGAATTCACCCGCAGCGATGGCGATATCGCCGCCGTGCTGCGCGTGCTGTTTGCGCGGCCGGAATTCGCCGCGTCACTGGGCGGGCTCTACAAGGATCCCAATCATTATGTGGTGTCGTCGGCGCGGCTGATGGCGGGCAATGATCTGATCGGTGACCCGGCAGCGCTGGTCGTGGAGCTGCGCCGCATGGGCCAGCCGCGCATGGAACGGGTGACGCCCGATGGCTGGCCGCTGGAAGCCGCCAACTGGAATGCCTCGGGCCAATTGGAAGACCGGTTCAGGCTGGCCACCAGCCTGGGCCAGGGCGGCAGCCGTGTCCGCACGCTCAGCCTGCGCTATGTGTTCGAGCTGGCAAAGGCCCGGCTGTTTTTGACGGATCTGGCCGAGGTGCGCGCCAAGAGTGGCATTTATGGCAATCTGGCGCCCGCCACCCAATCGGTTCTGGCCAAGGCCGACGGCACGCGCGAGGCCAATATGCTGTTCCTGTCCTCACCGGAGTTCATGCGGCGATGAGCATCGATGGAGATCCGCCGCGGCTGAACCGCCGGCTGCTGCTGGCGGGTGTGCCGGGCCTGTTTGCCGCGCGCGGCTGGGCGATGCCGGCAGGCAAGCCCCGCCTGCTCGTGCTGTTCCTGCGCGGCGGTTATGACAGCGCCAGCCTGCTGGTGCCGCACAAGAATGATTTCTATCGCCGCAGCCGGCCCGGGATCGCGGTGCCGGCCGAACGCCAGCTTGTGCTGTCCGATGGCTGGGCGCTCAACACTGCGGCCCAGCCGCTGAAGCCGCTGTGGGATCGGCGGCAGCTGGCCTTCATTCCCTTTGCCGGCAGCCCCGATGTGTCGCGCAGCCATTTTGAGACCCAGGATATCATCGAATATGGCCATGCCGGCCGCAACCGCGCCGAAACCAGCGGCTTCATGAACCGGCTGGCCAGCGAAATCGGCGCGCGCGGCCAGGCCATGGCCTTCACCCAAAGCCTGCCCATCGCCATGCGCGGGCCACTGGTGGTGCCCAATGTCGATCTGTCGCGGCGATCGGCGCTGTCGGCCAGCCGCCAATCGGCGATTGCCGCCATGTATGCCGGTGACAGCCAGCTGGGCGATCAGGTGAAGGCCGGTCTGGATGCCGGCGCTGCGGTGTCGGCAGCCCTGGAACGGGAAATGCGGCTGTCGGGCCGCAACGCCGGGGGCGCCGCCGCCTTTGAAGCCAATGCCGAACGCATGGGCGTGCTGATGCGGGACAAGGTGGCGCTGGCCTTTGCCGATATCGGCGGCTGGGATACGCATGTTGGCCAGGCTGGCGGGCTGGATTACCGCCTGTCGCTGCTGGCCCGCGGCCTCTCCGGTTTGGCGACCGGCCTTGGGCCGGTGTGGCGCGACACGGCGGTGCTGGTGATTTCCGAATTCGGCCGCACCTTCCGACAGAATGGCTCGGGCGGCACCGATCATGGCCATGGCACCAGCTTCCTGCTCCTAGGCGGGGCGGTGGCCGGCGGGCGCATTGCCGGGCGCCAACTGGCGGTGAACCAGGCGATGCTGCACCAGAACCGCGATTTTCCGGTGCTCAACGATGTGCGCGATGTCGCCGGTGGCCTGTTTGCCCGGCTTTATGGCCTGAAACCCGCGGCGCTGCAGCGGATCTTCCCGGCATCGCGGCCGCTCGACCTTGCGCTGGTCTGATCGCCCGCCATACACTGAAGGTTCAGGCGGATTGAGCATTACGGAGATGTAATCTTTTTTGGCCGGCAGCCTTGGCAAACAGGGGAAGCCCCCCTAAATGCCCGGTGCCGCAGTGGTGCGACAGGAGTAGCATGGCCGCCAAAGAGCTTTCGCAGATGGATCTCAACCGGCTGGTGTGGCGCTGGTTGAAGGATATCGTCTGGCCGGAGAAGAATTATTTCTGGCTGGCGATCGTCTACGGCCTGGGCATTGCCCTGCTGGGCCTGGCCGTGCCGATTTCGGTGCAGCTGCTGATCAACAGCATTGCCAATACCGCGCTGCCGGTGCCGTTGTTCACCCTGTCGGGCATATTGTTCGTGCTGCTGGCGATTTCGGGCCTGTTGTCGGTGCTGCGCATCCACCTGATGGAACTTTATCGCCGCCGCTTCATGGCGCGGCTGGTGGCCGATCTCACCATAAGGGTGATCAACGCGGCCGATCCCTTCTTTCAGGACACGCGGCGCTTTGATCTGTTCAACCGCTATTTCGAGCTGGTGAACATGCAGAAGGCGGTCCCGTCGCTTTTGATCGGCGGGTTCACCATCATTCTTGGCATGATCGTCGGCTTTGTCGTCACCAGCTTCTATCACCCGTTTTTCCTGGCCTTCAACCTGGTGCTGATCGCGCTGTTGTGGGCGGTGTGGGCGATCTGGTCGAAGGGGGCGATGAAAACCTCCATCAACCTGTCCCACGAGAAATACAACGCGGCGCATTTCCTGGAAACCATTGGCGCCTCCAACGGCTTCTACAAATCGGCCCGGCACATCGATTATGCGCTTGATGGCGCGGAACGGGTGACCGCCAATTATGTGAAGGCGCACGCGGCGCATTTTGCCTATCAGTTCCCGCAGACCATCGCCTTTTACATGCTCTATGCCCTGGCCAGCGCCGGCCTGCTGGCGCTGGGTGGCTGGCTGGTGATTCAGGAACAATTGTCGATCGGGCAATTGGTGGCAGCCGAGCTCATTTTGTCGGGCGTGTTTGCCGGCATGAACAGCCTCTATTCCTATCTCGATGATTTCTACGACGCGGTCGCTTCGGTGGAGGAATTGTCGCTGCTCTATGGATTGATCCAGGAACCGCCGGTGCCGGCCGGGGTGGTGCCGCCGCGCACCGGCGCGCTCAGCTTCAACCGGGTGCGTGTGGCCCTGCTGGTGGGGGAGGCTGAGCTCAATCTCGACATCCCCGAATCCAGCCGGCTGGTGTGCCAGGGCGTGCCGGGCATGGAGCGCGCCTTTGCCGATCTGATGAAGCGCCTTTATCGGCCAACGGCCGGCATGGTCACCATCGGCGGGGTTGATCTGGCGGTGATGGATCCGCTGGCGCTGCGCAGCCAAGTGATGGTGCTGGATCGTGCCGCCATCGTTGAATCCACCATCAGCGATTATCTGTCGCTGGCCAATCCCAACCGCAACGCCGCCGATCATCTGGAAGCGCTGCGGCTGGTGGGGCTGGATGATCGCGTCGCGCTGCTGCCCGACGGCTTGCAGACCAAGCTTTCCTCAACCGGGGCGCCGTTCACCGTGGCCAAGATGATGCAGTTGAAACTGGCCGCCGCGATCCTGTCGGAACCGCGCATCCTGGTGATGTCCCCCATGTTCGACACGGTGCCGGTGGCCCGGCTGGTCGCCGTGTTTGCTCGGCTGCGCCAGAGCGCCACCACGGTGCTGTATTTCAGCAACCGGCCCGAAGCCGTGGCGCTGGACGGCTGGCTGTGGCTGGGCCTGAAGGATCAGATCGTCACGGGCGACCGGGCGCAATTTGATGCCCTGCGCGGCGTGGCCGGCCCGGAGGCGCGTGATGGCGAATAATCCACTGGCCGGCCACGCGGCCGCTTTCAAGACCCTGGACAGCTTGAAACCGCCGCGCGTGATGCGCGTGGTGGCGCGCATCGTGGTGATCGGCATCATATCGGTACTGCTGTTCGTCACGCTGGTGCCGTGGGTGCAAACCGCGCAGGGCACCGGCAGCGTGATCGCCTTTGATCCGCGCGACCGGCAACAGAATATCACCGCGCTGGTGCCGGGCCGGCTCGACCGCTGGTATGTCACCGATGGCGCGCGGGTGCAGGCCGGCGAGCCGATTGCCCGGGTGATCGATCTTGATCCCGATTATCTGCAGCGGCTGCGGGCCGAGCGTGATCAGAAGGTGGCGGAAATCGATGCCACCACTGCTGCCATGGCCACCGCCCAGCGCGATGTGAAGCGCATGACCACCCTGTATGGCGAAGGCCTGGTGTCGCGCCGCGACATGGAACTGGCGCAGATCAAGGTGGCCGAATTCCGCGCCAAGATCGCGTCGTCCATGGCCGAAATCAACAAGATCGACGTGAATTTGCGCCGCCAATCCGAACAGATGATCCGTGCGCCGCGCGCCGGGCGCATCATGCGTGTTTCCAGCATCGATACCGCCACCATCGTCAAGCAGGGCGATGTGCTGGCCACCTTCGTGCCGGAACAGTCGCGCCGGGTGGTGGAGCTGTATGTCGATGGCCGCGATGTGCCGTTGATCCATGTCGGCCGGCGGGTGCGGCTGGAGTTCGAAGGCTGGCCGGCCATCCAGTTTTCCGGCTGGCCGTCGATTGCCAAGGGCTATTTCGATGGCCAGGTGGCGGCGCTTGATCTCAACGCCTCCCCCAATGGCCTGTTCCGCGTGCTGGTGAATGAAAGCCCGGATCGCGATCCGTGGCCGGATGAACGCTCGGTGCGGCTGGGGGCCAAGGTGCGCGGCTGGGTGCAGATGAACACGGTACCGATCTGGTTTGAACTGTGGCGGCTGCTCAATGATTTCCCGTTGCAGTTCACCCGCCCCGGCGCCAGCGCCGCCGAGAACGGCCAGTTGAAGGCCGACGCCAAGGCCGATGATGCCAAGGCCAAATAAGCCCGCTCTGCTGTTGGCGTCGGTGGCTGTGCTGCTGGCGGCCCCGGCCGCGGCGCAAAGCGCGCGCGCCACGCTGGAGGCCGATGCCCGCGCCGCGGCGCAGCCGTTGCCGGCCGCCACCAGCCCGCTGGAACTGGGCGAGGTGCTGGCCGCCAGCCGCTTCCACGCGCCACAGGTGCTGGAGGCGCTGGCGCGGGTGCGCGGCGCCGAAGGCCGGCTGCTCACCACCGAAGGCGCGTTCGACACGCTGTTCAGCGCCAACGCCGACGCCAAGCCGATCGGCACCACCGATGGCGCCGATGTTGGCGTGCGCCTGTTCCAGCCGCTGGCCGGCAATGGCGGCAATGTCTATGCCGGCTATGACATCTCGCGCGGCCGCTTCACCTCCTCGCAGGCCAGCAATTTCACGGCGCAGGCCGGGCGCTTCACCATTGGCACATTGTTTTCGCTGCTGCGCGATCGTGACATTGATGAACGCCGCTTCAACCGTGCCATTGCCAGCGGCGATGTCGTGCTGGCCGACAATGATCGGCTGCTGGTGGCCATCGGTGTGCAGGCCCGCGCCATTGCCACCTGGAACAACTGGGTGATCGCCGGCCAGCGCGTGGCGGTGTTCAAGGATCTGCTGCAGCTGGCGCTGGACCGCCAGGCCGGCTTCAAGCGGCAGGTGGCCGAAGGCCTGCGCCCGGCGATTTTGCTCACCGAGAATGAACAGAATATCCTGCGCCGCCAAACCCTTGTGGTGCAATCGGAACAGGCGCTGGAACAGGCGGCCATCGCCTTGTCGCTGTTCTGGCGCGATGCCGATGGCAACCCGGTGGTGCCCACCACCGATCGCCTGCCGCGCCGCCTGCCCGCGCCGCTGGCGGTGCCCGATGATGTGGCCGCCGCGCTGGAAAGCCGGCCGGATTTGCGGGTGGTGGATGTGCGCATTGCTCAGGCCCGCACCAGGCTGGCGCTGGACCGCAACAATTTCCTGCCCCGCCTCGATCTCAAGGCCGAGGTGAATCAATATGTTGGCGATCCGGGGCTGGGTGGTCGCAGCTATGTCGGCAATCAGGCGGCGGTGGGCCTCACCCTGTCGGTGCCGATCCAGCAGCGCACGGCGCGCGGCCGATTGAGCCAGACCCAGGCCGAGATCGAAGGCTTCCAGCAGCGTCGCCGCTTCATCGAGGATCAGATCAGGGCCGAAATCGGCGGGCTGTCGGTGGCGGCGCGCCAGGCCCGGCGCTTGCTGGGCATTGCCATTGATGAACAGGATCGCGCGCTTTCCATGGCCAATGCCGAACGGCGGCGCTTTCAGGAAGGCGCGTCGGATTTCTTCCTCGTCAACCTGCGCGAGGAAAGTGCCGCCGATGCGCAGGTGCGCCGGCTGGATGCCGCCTTCCGCCAGATCGTGGCCCAGGCTGATCTGGCCGCCGCCACCGCCGATGTGAAGGCGCTGGGGCTGGCCGATCAATGATGCGAAGGTGGCTGTGCGGGCCAGTTGCGCCCAGCAGCCCCGCCACTGCAATCAGGAGATCATATATGCGAAGCCCGATCCTCACTGTCTTGGCGCTGGGGCTGGCCAGCATTGCTGGCGCGCATGAGTATAATTTGGGCACGCTCAACATCGATCATCCGGTGATCCGTGTCGCCAGCCCCGTATCCAAAACCGGCGCGGGATTCATGACGATCAGCAACCGGGGCAAGCAGGCCGACCGGCTGGTTTCGATCACCACCGATGCATCGAACCGCGCCGATCTGCATGGCACCGTGCAACAGGGCAATGTGATGCAGATGCGCGCCCAATCCGGCGGCGTGGCCATCCCGGCCGGCGGCAAGCTGGCCTTTGCCCCCGGCGGCCTGCACGTGATGTTCATCGGCCTGAAGGCGCCGGTGCCGGCCGGCCGCATGGTCAAGGCGCGGCTGAACTTCGAACGCGCCGGTGCCGTTGACGTGATGTTCAAGGCCGAAGCCGCCGGCCAGGCCCACCAGCATTGATAACCCCCCAAGCAGGAGACTGACGATGAAGACGATGATGATGATTGCCGGCCTGGCCGCCGCCGCCGCCATGGCCGCGCCCGCCGCTGCCCAGGATGCCAAGGCCGGTGAAAAGGGCTTTGTGCAATGCCGCACCTGCCACAGCGTGGTGAAGGGCCAGAACCGCATCGGCCCGTCGCTGGCCGGCGTGGTGGGCCGCAAATCGGCCAGCATCACCGGGTTCAACTATTCCCCGGCGATGAAGCGCAAGGGCGTGACCTGGACGGAGGCCAATCTGAACATCTATCTCACCAAGCCGTCGGCCTATGTGCCCGGCACCCGCATGGCCTTTGCCGGCATCGCCGATGCCAAGCGCCGCGCCGACGTGATCGCCTATCTGAAGACCCTGAAATAAGCCCTGCGCTGCCGGCTGGGTGCTTCAGCCCAGCCGGCGGTTCAGCGTGATGTTCACTACATGATTGCCGGGGTTGCGCCCCGGCCGGTTGATATACTGGTGCATATAGCCGGCCTCCAGATTGAGGCGCTTGCCCAGCGGTTGCAGCCAGCCGACGAAGCTGCGCTGCTGATCAAGGCCGCTGCGGGCGCCCCAATCGGTGCTGTTCAGGGCCACGAAGGTTTCGGACATGATCAGCGGCCCGGCGCTGCCCTTGCCGTTCAGCGGTTGCTGCACCCGCCACATCATGCGCAGCCGCAGGCCGGTGTCGCTGGCGCCTTCGAATGTGCGTTGTTCCAGCCGCCAGCGGGTGATCAGGGCAAAACCGTCCTCGCGCCGGATCACCGGGGCCATGATCTGCTGCCACAGCCGGTGTTCGGTGCTGCTGCGGCCGGTGGCTGGGCTGTTGTGCTGGAAATGATAGCCGGCGTGCAGATCGATATCATTCTTCAGCCGCACGCCCAGCGCGCCGCGCGCCACGAACTGGCCCAGCCTGTCCGCATCATTGGTGAAGCGCGGCTGCAGCTCTGCCCACAGCAGCAATTTGCCATCCACCGGGCCCTGCAGCAGCAGCGTGTTCCAGCTTTGCACATCCTGGGCAGCCGCGGGGGCGGCCAGCAGGGCGGCAATCATGAATTGTCTGTAATGCATCGCCGCTCCATGCCGCCGGAATATGACGACGGTGTGACGAAAGACGATCGCTCCGCCGGCATGTCAGCCCAGCCGATAGTTCAGCGTGACGTTGATCACATGATTGCCGGGATTGCGGCCGGGGCGGTTGAGGATCACATGCATATAGCCGGCCTCCAGATTCAGCTTTGGGCTGAGCGGTTGCTGCCAACCGATCAATGTGCGCTGCGAATCCAGCCCGGCGTTGGCGCCCCAATCTGTGCTGTTCAATGACACGAAGGTTTCGCTTTGCAGCACCGGCCCGGCGCTGCCCTTGCCGTGCAAGGGCTGCACCATCCGCACCATGCCGCGCAGCCGCCAGCCCAATATCTGCGCGCCAACCACGCTGCGTTCCTCCAGCCGCCAGCGGGTGGTGAGAACAAACCCATTGCCGCGGCGCAGCAGTGGGGCTTGCACTTGTTGCCAACCGCGATGTTCATCCCGGCTGGCGCCGCCGCCCAGATCATTGTGCTGGAAATGATAACCGGCCATCAGATCGATGTCGTGGCGCAGGCGCAGGCCCACGCCCACACGGGTGATCGCCACGGCAAAGCGGCTGACATCGCGGTCCAGCCGGCCCTGCACTTCGGTCCACAGCAGCAGCCGGCCATCAACCGGCCCCTGCGCCAACAACGTCGTCCAATTCTGCACATCCTGAGCCGCCGCCGGGCCCGCCAGCGTCAGTGCCGCAATGGCGGCCAGGCCTTTGCGCATGCTCAGACCTTGAGCGTGGAAAAATCGAACGGCAACTTGCGCAGCCGCACACCGGTGGCGGCAAAGATCGCATTGGCCAGCGCCGGGGCCACCGCCGGATAGGCCGGCTCGCCCAGGCCGGTCACGGCAAAATCGGGCGTGAGGAAAGCGACCTCGATCGGCGGGGCCTCGTCCATGCGGATCAGCGGCAGATCGCCGAAATTGCGCTGTTCAATGGCGCCATCGGCAAAGGTGACCGCATGGCTGCGGCAGGCGTTCAGCGCATCGAGCACACTGCCCTGCACCTGGTTGAGCGCGCCGGCCGGGTTGACGATCTGGCGGCCGACATCGCCTGCCACCCAGATTTTCCGCACCTTCACCTCGCCATCCTTCGACACGCTGGCTTCGATGACATTGGCGAAATAGCCGAGGTGGCTGAAGTGGAAGCCAATGCCGAGGCCCGTGCGGGCCGGCAGCTTGCGGCCCCAGCCGGCCATGGCGGCGGCCTTGTCGAGCACGGCGCGCATGCGGCCGGTGTTGTAACTGCCGCGGCTGTTCGGATCGCCGATGATGCGCGCCGGGCCCAGGAAATCACGGCGGAACTGCAGCGGATCGGCACCGGCGGCGTGCGCCAGTTCATCGATGAAGCCCTGCGTGACGAAACCAAAGGCATTGTTGCCCGGCGCGCGCAGGAAACCGGTGGTGTGGATCAACGGCAGGATGGTGGCGCCCAGCCGGAAATGATCGACCATGCCGGCGGGGAAATCAGTGGGGCCAATACCGGCGGCGCGGGCGAACTTGCCGTCGCGGCCATAGGAGATGAAATGATTGTCCCACGCGGTGCAGCGGCCGTTTGCGTCCAGCCCGGCTTCGAGATGGTGCCAGCCGCCGGGGCGCAGGAAATCCTGGGTCACATCATCTTCGCGCGTCCATGTCAGCTTCACCGGGCGCCCGGCAGCGCGCGCGATCCAGGCGGCTTCCACCATATAATCATTCTGCAGCCGCCGGCCGAAACCGCCGCCCACGCGCATCATGTGGATGGTGATGTTTTCGGGCGGTACGCTCAGGGTTTTCGCCACGGCGGCGCGGCCGGGTTCGGGGTTTTGCGTGGGTGCCCAGATCTCCACCTTGTCGCCCGTCACCCGCGCCGTGCAGTTGATCGGTTCCAGCGGGACATGCGGGATGAAGGGATACTCGTATGTCGCCGCCACGCGCTTGGCCGCGCCAGCCATTGCCGGTGCCACATCGCCGCTGGCGTGGATCGGCACAGCGGCCGGCTTGCCCTTGGCTGCCGCCGCCATCGCCGCCCAGGCCGCACTGGATTGGGCAGCGGCCGGGCTGTCACCCCATTCCACCTTCAGGGCGCTGCGCGCGCGCTG
>JAIXQY010000064.1 GCA_027485485.1 Sphingomonadales bacterium
CACCATGCACGCCTTCCTCACCCTGCCGCCGCTGGCGCCCGGCTAGAGCATTTCCCGACCAATCTGAATCAGCGTCATCGCCGTTCCGGCGACCCCTGCGGGGCGCGGCGCTTTTGGCCCAGGGCTGCGTCGCTCGTCCGTTACGATGCCAATCGCATCGCGTCCTCCTCGCTCCTTGCCCTGAACCAAAATCACCGCCGTGCCGCCGATCCAGATTGGTCGGAAAACGCTCTAGAGCGCAGACACATCACCACCCCGCTCATCCTGAGCGTGTCGAAGGCCGAGCTTGTCGAGGCACGGACCATACTCGGTGCGTGCCTCGACAAGCTCGGCAGGAGCGGTTCAGTTCACTTGCAATAGAGATTGGTCAGCGCATCTCGCCCGCGATGCTGCGGATCATCGACCACACCGCCCGGTCGGTATCGGCCGGGGCCGGCGTGTTGTAGAGTTCAATCGAATAGACGCCCCTGAAGCCGGTCGCCTCCGCCTCCCGCACCAGCCGCGCCACATCAAAGCTCGTGTGGGCATAGGTTTCGGGGTCGAACAACAGGCCCTTGGCCGACACGATATGGGCCACGGCCATTGCCGATTGCATGGCCTGATACCGGTCACCCGGCGGCACCCAGGCGCCCCAATCCGGTTCGGCCTTCACGAACGGATGGTTCACGGCGCGCACCAGCTCCACCATGGCCGCGATGTTGGCGGTGGCCCCGCCATGATTTTCCAGCAGCACCACCACGCCCAGCTTGCTGCCATGATCGGCCATCTGGCGCAGCACGTCGATGGCGGCTTCGCGGTTCACCTCCTCGCTGCGGCTGCGGTTGACGTTGAAGCGCATCGATGTGCAGCCCAGCACGCGGGCCTTGTCCAGCCAGACCTTGCCCTCCGCTACCGCTTGGCGCCGGTCATCGGGATCGGGTGCGTCAAGGCGGGGCATGTCCTCCACCTCCACGCTCACCACCTGCACGCCGGCGGCATCGGCCGCCGCGCGGATGGCGCGGCATTCGGCGAAACTGTGCCCGGCCGGGCCGAACTGCTGATCCCACAGCTCGATCCGGCTGATGCCGAACGTCTGCTTCACATGGGCGGCCAGGGTGCGGTGGGACAGGCGGGGCATGGCGCCGGCCACACTGAACCGGCCCTCATAATGGGCGCGATAGGTCGAACTGCTCACGCTCAGCCGGGCCAGCTTGGCGGCCGCCACCGCATCGGCCGCTGCCGCAGCGCCGGGCCGGGTTGTGAGGGCCAGCGCCGCGCTGCCGGCCAGGAAATGCCGCCTGTCCATGATCAAGTCTCCGCCAAAAAAATGCTCCGGACCATGGCGCGCATGATCCGGAGCAGAGGTGTTCAAGGCTGGACCCCAGCCAAAGGATCAGAACCGCGAGCGGAAACCGACCGTGAAGTAGCGGCCAAGGATATCATGGCCGTTGGTGGTGGCCAGGAACAGGCCGGGCACCGACGACGAACCACCGGTGTTGCCGTGCACGGCCGGCGCGGTGTTGAGCAGATTCTGCACGTTCACAAACAGCTGGTTGTTCCCGCCAAAGGCCTTGATGTCATAGGAGACGGTGAGATCGGTGTAGGTGCGTGCCGGCACCGGCGGTTCCGCCCACACCTGGGTTGGGTTGGCATCGCGGCGGGTGCTGTTCACATAACGCTGCAACCAGTCAAACCGGAACGGTCCACGCATATATTGCACGTTCAGCGTTGCGCGCACGCTGGGCAGGCCAGCCGCGCCGGCGGCATCGAGCACAACGGTGCCCGGCAGCGTCTGCGAGGTCTGCTTCATCGTGTAGGTCACCAGGCCGCGCAGGTTGATTTTGCCTTCGCCAACACGGAAGTTGTAGTTCACTTCGGTATCAATGCCTTCGCTCAGGAAGGCAGCGATGTTTTCCGGCTGGGCAAAAATGCGCGTCGGGAAGTTGGCGGCCGACGTGTTGGTGGGGCCGAGCGGGCGCTCGAACAGGGCGCACAGCGGCGACGTGCCGGCGCTGTTCACGCAGATCTGCGCCACGGTGGCGTTGTTGCCGGTCACGTTCGAAATCGCGTTGTCGATCTTGATGCGGTAATAATCGACCGACAGCGAGAAGTTGGGCAGGAAGCTGGGCGTGAACACGATACCGCCCGTGAGCGTGTTGGCCACTTCCGGCACCAGATTGGGGTTGGCGCGGGTTTCCACCGGGGCCACGCCGTTGACGCCGGTGAGCAGATCGGTGATGCCCGACGGGTTGACGACAACCGCACCGAACAGCTGCGTCACGCTGGGCGCCAGAATGTCGCGCGAGCGGGTGGCGCGCAAACGGATGTCGCGGTTGATGTGCCAATCAAGGCCGACCTTCCACGTCCACACCACGCCGGACACCGAATAATCCGTGTAACGCGCCGCGCCGTTGATGTTCAGCGATTCGGCGATCACCGAATCCTTCAACAGCGGAACGTCGGCTTCAATCGCCACTTCCTTCACCGAAACCGACTGCCTGTTCAGGCGGGCGACCACGTTGTTGACCCAGCGCGCCTGGGTGGTGCTGCAGTTCAGCGGCCGCGTGCTGCCCGGGAAGTTCGGCAGCGTGGAGCAATCGACGAGATCGGTCGGCTGGAAATCCGAATTCACCCGCACCGAGGCTTCACGCATTTCGCCGCTGACCGCCATCTGCACCGGGCCGGCCCAGGTGCTGAACGGCGAACCGGCGAAGCTGGCGTTGACTGCCTTCAGATCAGTGTAGCGCGTGAACTGGGTTTGCAGCAGCACATAGTCCAGCGCCGCCTGGCTTTCCGACGTGGGGCCGAACACATTGATCGGGACGCAGTTCGGATAGGCGGTGGGGTTGGTGAGCGTCACCCGGCAGACAATCTGGCCATTGGCCGGATTGACCACGGCGTCGAGCGCCGCGGCGGCCTTGGCGCCATCCATGTTGGCGTTGTTGAACGTGTTCTGCTTTTCCTTGCTGATCTGGCCCGCGATCGCCCAGTTCCAATCGGAACCGCCCAGATTGACCTTGCCATCAAAGCCGCCGGCCAGATTGAGCGTATCGAGGAAGCTCTCAGGCTGGCGCGGCGTCGCCTGTTCCAGCATCTTGCCATAGAGGAAGCTGCGCACACCGGCCGTGGCCAACGTCTGCTGAATCTGCGGACTGAGGAAGGCGTTGGTCGCACTGATCGTGTAGTTGCGGAACTCGTTGACCTCGTGGTTGTTCTGGTTGTTCGTCTTCACATAGGTCGCCTGCGCCCAGACGTTGACATTGTCGGCCAGCTCATAATCGGCGCGGCCGAACACCTGGGTGTTGACCAGCTTGGTCTTCAAGGACGCGAACTTGTGGAAGCCGCCTTCGCCGCCGCTCTGGATGGTGCTGGCCCCCGTCGCGGTGCCGTTGACGAACGGCGTGAGCACACCATTCTGGGTGAAGTTGAAGTTCGCCAGCGGGTTGGTCGGCTGGCCGGGGCTGCTGGCCAGGATCTTGCCGCCGAACGAGGTGTTGCTGATGCGGGTGTTGAGGACCGACCGGAACGGGTTGGCCACGGTGCCGGCGCCTTGGGTGGAATAAACATCACGGCCCCACGGACGCACCAGCTTCGACATGATGCCGGGATCGTTCATATGCTCGACCGAACCCATCAGGTGCAGGCGGCCAAAGGTCTTGCCGCCGGCAATGCCATAGCGCTGCACGAAATTGTCCCCATAGGTGGACAGGCCGGCCTGGGCGTTGATCTTCAGGCCTTCGAACTTCTTGTCCACGATGAAGTTGACGACGCCGGCAACAGCGTCTGACCCGTACACCGCCGAGGCACCGCCGGTGACGATATCAACACGGCTGATCAGCATCTGCGGGATCTGATCGATGTTGTTCACCGGCAGACGCTGGCCGTTGAACAGCACCAGCGTGCGCTCTGCACCGATGGAGCGCAGGTTCAGCGCGTTGGCGCCGGAGTTGCCGCCGGAGTTGCCGGGGTTGCGCTGCTGCGCCGGCAGGCCGGCAAACACCGGCAGCTTGTACAGCGCATCGGCCAGGATGGTCGGCGTCGTTTGCAACAGATCGGTGGTGCTGACCGTGGTCAGCGGTGTCGGGCTGATGGTGCCGCTGTTGAGCAGACGCGAACCGGTGACGACCATTTCGGCGTCCACTGCATCGGCTTCATCGACGGCGGCCACGGCAGGCGCTGCCGGCTGGGCGGCCTGCGCCCAGGCCGCCGGCACAAAGGCGATCATGCTGGCACCTGCCAGCATCGTGCTGATGATTGGTTTCTTCATGGTGATAGACCCCCCAAGGATGGCAATGGCTGTTTCGCCGTAATCGTTTGCAGTTCCTGATCACACCGTCCGCCGGCATCTTTGGCCCTGGTTCCGGAGAGCGTGATCAAGGGTAATATCTGCGCCTGGCAGCCGTGTGACAGCCTGTTCGCAAGGGGATACTGCCCATGGTCTGCCGGAAACGCAACATCTCAAAACGCCATCCGTCATATGCCTGTCATTGTTGCAGGAAGGCCACAGCCGCGCTTTGCCGTTGCAAACACACGGCAGACATGAAAACGAAATCATGATAATTGCAGCGCAAGCATGTGCCATGCTGGGCACAGAGGGAGGTTCGATGGACACGGGAAAGATTGCCGGCCAGCCCGACACGGCAGAGGCTGGTTTGCGCTGGGGGCGCCGGGCCATATTGCAGGCCACGGCCGCCGCGCTGTTGCTGCCGCAGGCCAGCCGGGCCACTCCGGTGCCCAGCCCCGATCCCGATGCGCCACAGGCCCCGGCGGTGCGCATCAGCAACGGCCTGGTTTCGGCGATCCTGTTCATGCCCGATGCGGCCAAGGGCTATTATCGCGGCACAAGGTTCGATTGGTCGGGCGCGGTGGCCGATCTGCAGGCCGCCGGCCACAGCTATTTCGGCCGCTGGTTCCCGGCGTATGATCCGAAGAAGCATGACGCCATCCCCGGCCCGGTGCAGGATTATGTCACCGGCCAGGGCTTTGACGCGGCACCGGTGGGCGGCAGCTTCGTCAAGATCGGCGTGGGCGTGCTGAAGAAGCCGGCCGAACCGATTCGCGGCTTCCCCACCCTGGAAATCATCGACGGCGGCAAATGGACCACGCGCGTGCGCCGCGATGCGGTGGAGTTCATCCACGAGGTGAACGACCCCGTTTCCGGCTATGGCTATCGCTATCGCAAGACTGTCTCGCTGCCGCCGGGGCGCACGCAACTGGTGCTCAGCCACCGTCTCGAATCGACCGGGCGCAACCCCATCGACACCGAGATGTATGACCATAATTTCTTCGTGCTCGATGGCCAGCCCAGCGGCCCCGACGTGGAGGTGCGCTTTCCCTGGGAGGCCGAGGCCTTCAACATCCGCGGCGACACCATCGCGGTTTCGGGCAAGCGCCTGAACTACAAGGGACCGATCGAGCGGGCGGTGCGCATGCAGTTGAAAGGCTTTGGCCCCACGGCCGCCGATTATGATGTGCGGGTGGAAAACCGCCGCACCGGTGCCGGCGTGCGCGTCACGGCCGACAAGCCGCTTTCGGACTTCGTGTTCTGGACCTCGCCGCGCACCACCTGCCCGGAAGCCTATATCCACGTTCATGCCGACCGCGGCAAACCGATGGAATGGTGCATCACCTATGATTTCTATTCGCTGCCGGCGGCCGAGCGCGTCGGCGCCACACCGGCCTGAAGGGGAACCCATGCGCACCAGCATCACATCCACCCTGCTTCTGGCCGTGCTGCTGGCAGGCTCCGTGCTGCAAGCGCAGCCAGCCCCAGCCAATGGCCCGGTGGAGCGGCAGGACGCGCTTGATCCCACCCCGGTCAACCCGGCCACCGACCCCGATGCCCGGCTGTTCCTCGGCGATTGGCGCACCGCCACGCCGCGAACCGCGTTCGGCGGCATGGTCGTCCACGATATCCTGACCCAACTCGATTCAGCCGATCCGCTGCGTCCCGGCCGGCGCGGCGCGGTGCTGAAGGAGATCACGTCGGTCAGCCGCGCCAGCCTGGCCCCCGGCACGCAAGCCGCCGGGCGGTTGCCAGCCGGCCAGCGCGCGATCTTCTATACCAGCACGGGCAGCGGCAGCCTGATCGTCAAAGGCCGTAGCCATGAGCTGAAGGATGGGGTCGGCTTCGTGCTCACCCCCGATCATGATTTCCAGATCCGCAGCACCGGCAAGACGCCGTTGGCCTTTTATGTGCGCGCCGAACCGCTGCCCGCCGGCACCGCGCCAAGCCCGGATGTCACCATTGTCAGTCGCTGGGACAATGATCGCCGGGTGGGCGCGCACTGGCTGCACATCTGCAACGGCGGCCCGCCCGGCATGCTGCTGTGCACGATCGCGCCGCACACCATGCCGCAGCCGCACAGCCATAACTGGGAGGAATTGTGGCTGGCGGTGAAGGGCGAATCGGTGCTGATGCTGGGCAAGCAACTGGTGCGCATGCGGCCGGGCCAGGCCTACAAGATCCCGCCCAGCGGGCTGGCGCCGCACAGCAATCTCAACCCCGGCAGCGAGCCGATCCAGATGATCTATATGGGCCCGGCGGTGCGCAAGCCGCGCCCGCTGCTGCCCGATTATGCCCAGCTGGAAAACAAGCCGATCGATCCGGCGGGTGCGCCCGATATCGATCTGTTCATCGGCCATGCGCCCGATGCCTATCCGCGCATCGCCCATGGCAATCTGTACATGCGCGACATGCTGACGGCCCTGACCGGCGGCGATCCGGCCCGGCCAATCCGCAAGGGCGCGGTGCTCACCGCCGCCACTGCCATCAGCCATGCCATGCTTGAACCCGGCGCGACCGCCCACCCGGCCGAGGGCGATGCCAAAGATGTGCAGGAAATCTTCATCGTCGAAAACGGCACCGGCACCCTCAGGATCAACGGCCGCGATCTCGCGCTGTCCGCCGGCAAGGCCTTCATCCTGCGCGCCGGCGAAGATTTCCGCCTCACCGCCACCGGCAGCGCGTATCTCAGCTTTCATGTCGTTGCCGAACGCCTGGCACCGGGGGCTGCGCCGGCCATGGTCGAAGTGATCGATCATCAGGGCGCCCAGCCGGTCACCACCGATTGGCACAACCAGCGCCGGCCCGTGGTGACGGCGGCCGACGGCCTGTACCGGTTAGGCGCGATCAGCGCCGTGGCCCTGAAGCCGTTGGCCATCGCCCGGCCCTACAGCGTTGCGGCCGGCGGCGAGGAAATCTGGATCGCGCTGGATGATGTGGAGGCGCTGATCGGCAAGCAGTTGCGCACGCTGAAAGCCGGCACCGCCTACAAGGTGCCGCCCACCGGCATCACCGCCCACGCCAACATCAATCTGGGCGAGCGGCCCGCGCGCTTCCTGCACATCGTGGCCAGGCCATAAGCCCGGCCGCGATCACTTGCCCAGTTTGAAGGCAATCAGTGCCGCGCCCTTGGGACCCTTGCTGTCGCGCGCGCCGCTGGCGGCAATCACCACATATTGATCGCCACCGGCCATGTAGGTCGCGGGCGAGGCAACGCCGGCAAAGGGCAGACTGGCCTTCCACAATAACTTGCCGTTTGAGGCGTCAAAGGCACGGAACTGCCGGTCATAAACGGTGGCGCCAATGAACAGCAGGCCGCTGGCCGTCACCACCGGCGCGCCATAGCTTTCGCTGCCGGTGTCGCCCATCCCCTTGGCGGCCAGTTCCGGATAATAGCCGAAGGGGATCTTCCACAGATATTTGCCGCTGTTCATGTCGATGGCGTTCAACGTGCCCCACGGCGGCTTGGTCGCCGGATAGCCATCGGGATCGCGGAACTTGTTGTAACCGGAGAAATTATATTTCGAACGGCCCGGCCCCGGCCGGTTCTGATCGATGATCGAGGTGAACCAGGCGATATTCTCGCTGTTGGCATAGATCACGCCCTTGGGATCGGCCGCCAGGCCGCCCCATTCCACCCCGCCGCTGAAACCGGGGATCACCACTGTGTCCTTGCCCTTGGCGATCGGCGTGAACACCGGGCCATATTTCATCGTGGCCAGCTTGGCGCGGGCGGCGGCATTTGCTTCAGGCGTGCGGTTGGTCAGCGTTTCCGGGCCAATCTCATGCAGGCCCAGCGGCGCGGGCAGCACCGGGATCGGCTGGGTGGGGGATGCCACCTCGCCTTCCACATCCGAAGGCGGCTGCGGCACTTCCTTGATGTCAAACAGCGGCTTGCCAGTGGCGCGATCAAACAGGAAGATGAAACCGGCCTTGTTGGTGACGGCCACCGTCTTCACCGGCTTGCCGCCGCGCTTCACCGTCAGCAGGATCGGCTGGGCGGAAAAATCGGCGTCCCACATGTCGTGGTGCACGGTCTGGAAATGCCACAGCCGCTTGCCGGTGCTGGCATCGATGGCGACCAGGCTGTTGCCATAAAGATTATTGCCCAGCCGTTCGCCGCCCCAGAAATCATCGGACGGCGAACCCAGAGCGGCATAGAGCACGCCGCTGGCTTCATCCACGATCGTGCCCTGCCAGGCATTCACGCCGCCGATGGTTTTCCAGGCATCGGCCGGCCAGGTTTCATGGCCCGGCTCACCGGGATGCGGGATGGCGTGGAACGTCCACAGCAATTTGCCGGTGCGCACATCCCAGCCGCGCAGATCGCCGGGCGCCGATGGCGAGGTTTCCGGCACGCCGCCCGCGGTGATGAAAACATCCTTGTAAAGACTGACCGGGGAGCCCTGGTTGATCAGATTCTTCAACGGATCATCGCCGCGCAATTGCAGGCGCAGATCAATCTTGCCGCTGGTGCCAAAGCTGTCGATCAACGCGCCGGTATCGGCATTGACGGCATAGACAAAGGCCCCGCCCGGCACCAGCAGCCGGCGCTCGCTGCCCGAAGCCCAAAAGGTGAGACCGCGCCCGCGCCCGCCGCCGGCACCGGGAAAGCCGGTGGACCATTTGACGGCGCCGGTGGCGGCATCCAGCGCGATCACCTTGCCATCGGTGGTGGTGCCATAGAGCACGCCGCCGATGATGATCGGTTGCATCTGCAAGCCGCCGGCCGGCATGTCGAACCGCCAGGCCTGCACCATCTTGCCGACATTTTTCTTGTTGATCTTGCCCAGCTGCGAATAGCGCGTGCCGCCATGATCGCCGCCATAGACCGGATAATCGGCCCCGGCCGCCACCGTGCCCGCCGCCCACAGGCCACCGTGCCACAGCAGCGCCGCGCTGACCAACAGGCCGATCAGCCGCCGAGCGGCGATTGGGTTTGCAGCGTTCATCTCTTGCCTCCAACCAGCAGTTCCGGCCAGTTTCGGATTGATGATATCGATTTCATAAAGATGCAAGTGCCGCCCCGCCGCAGCCCCCAATTCAGCGAGCCGCGCGCAGTGCCGCCACGGCCTCAGCAGCGCGCGCGCCCACGCCCTCAAGGCTCATGCCGGGCCGATAGAGATCGCTGCCCAGGCCAAAGCCGCGCGCGCCGGCCGCCCACCAATCCGCCATCTGCAACGGGCCAACGCCGCCCACCGGCACGATCACGGCGCCCGCCGGCAGCACCGCGCCCAGCGCCTTCAGATGGCCGGGGCCATAGGTGGCGGCCGGAAACAATTTGAGCACATTGGCGCCGGCCGCCAGCGCGGCAAAGGCTTCGGTGGCCGTGGCCACGCCCGGCAGCGGCACCGCCCCCAACGCCAGCGCCCGGCTTATGACGGCCACATCCATGTTGGGGGACACGATGATGCGCCCACCGGCGGCCACCACCGCATCCACGTCCGCCACGCGGGTGACGGTGCCGGCCCCGGTCACCAGCCGGTCAGCCAGGGTGGCCAGCCGGGCAATACTGTCCAGCGGCTGCGGCGAATTCAGCGGCACCTCGACAATGCGGATGCCGGCGGCATGCAGCGCTTCGGCAATCGCCAGCACCTCATCCGGCGCCACACCGCGCAGGATCGCCACCAGCGGCATCTCGGCAAAGGCGTCAGCAAAGCTCAACATGGGTGGCATTCCCGATAAAAGGCCGCAAGACCGGCCAGCACCGCCGCCTCGCCATCAAACAGGCTGGCGCGATAGCCGTGCCAGGCCATCGCCCGGCGATAATATTCGCACAGCGTGGGATCACCGATGACGGCAATATCCGCGCCCTTGCTTATGCCCAGCAGCCCCGGTGTGGCCGCCACTTCGGCGCCGATCAACAGGCCAGACAGATAGGATTCGGCGTCCCGCGGATCCATGGCGCCGCCCACCACGCGCGACCGCGCCGTGAACAGCCGCGATGCCAGCGCGCCGCCATCGCCGGCCGCCACCAGGCCCTGTTCAAAGGCCGCATCGCTGGGCACCGCGCCCGCCACCTTCAGGGCGCTGTGGGTGCGCAGCAGGGCGAACAGCTCGCCGGTCATCGCCGTCACGAACTGATCGATGCCATTGTCCACCACCCGTGCCCATTTGGCGTGGGTGCCGGGGTGGCACACCAGATGGGTGCCGCGCTGACGGGCTGCATCGGCCATCGCCCAGCCAAAGATCTGGGTTTCCTCCCCGCGCATCACATCGGGGCCGCCATCGGGGCGCTGGGTGCGCAGACCGGGCACGATCCACACCGGTGGGCCTTCGGCCTCCACCCGGTGCAGGGCGCCGGCCAGGCCCGGGAATGTCGCCGGGCAATCGGCATAGGGCACCGCCTGCCAGCCCAGGGTGGAGCCGATCATGCCGCACAGCAGCGCCGGCAGCGCTTCGGCCTGCATGGCCGGGCGCACCTCGGTCGCGAACCGCTGCGCGGCCTCACCAGGGGCGAACCCGGCCACCCCCAGCGGAAAGTCGCGCCGTTCCAGCACCTGGCCGCTGCGATCGGCGACATAGGCGCGCATATTGGTGGTGCCCCAATCCAGGGCGAGAAACCTGTCTGCCATCACCTGTTCCTGCCCAAATCCCTCGGTTGCGTTTTTGATCTTTCCACCCGCTGGCTGTTTATGCAAAGGTTTACATGCAAACTGCAAGGGCCGGCCATGGTGGCCGATCTTGCGGCCATCACCAACGGGCGGCACAGTGCCGCGCAACCGCCAAGCGCCGGAGAGATCATGCTGAAGATTTTCAACGAATTCGAACGCCGGCCCGATCTGCTGGCGCGCTTCGATGCCCTGCTGCCCACCTATTCCATCTCGTGCATCTTTGCAGATGTGATGTACCGGCAGAACATCATGCATTCGTCGATCAAGCCGGCGTTTCGCGCCAAGGTGACCGGCCAGGCCATCACCGTGCAGCTTTCCGGCGGCGATCTGGTTGATCCGCTGCGCGCGCTGGAAATGGGCCAGCCCGGCGACGTGATCTGCGTGGATGCCGGCGGCGATACCGAAGTGTCGGTGTGCGGCGGTCTGATGGGCGGCCTGGCCAAGAATCGCGGCATCCGCGGCATGATCGTCGATGGCGCCGGCCGCGACATCGATGAGCTGGAAGACATCAACTGGCCGATCTGGACCCGTTCGATCACCCCGCGCGGCACCCACACCATGTTCTCCGGCCGCAAGGAGGAATTGTCGATCAACGTGCCCATCGCCTGTGGCGGCGTGGTCGTGCGCCCAGGTGATTTCATCGTGGCCGATACGATCGGTGTGTGCGTGGTGCCGCTCGACCGGGCGGATGAATTCCTGACGCTCGCCGCCGAACAGGCCGAGCGGGAAGCCAACACCCGCTTATGGGTGGCGCGCGGCAAGACGGTTGAGGATCTGCTGGCCGAATTTGGCCGGATCTGATCGTGGCCACCAAGACCGCCCGCCTGAAGCGCATCCAGACGGCGGCGCTGATCCTGCTCGTGCTGTCAGGGCTGATCAACTATCTGGATCGCAGCACGCTTTCGTTCGCAAACAGCGCGGTGCGGGCGGATATGGGCCTCAGCGCCGCCGAAATGGGCCTGCTGCTCTCGGCCTTTTCGCTGCCCTATGCCTTTGCCCAGCTGCCGATGGGCGCCCTGCTCGATCGGCTGGGCGCGCGCTTCACTCTGGGCTTTGGCATGCTCTTGTGGTCGGTCGCGCAATTGGCCGGCGGCTTCGTGCGCACGGTGAACCAGTTTTTCATCGCGCGCATGCTGCTGGGCGTGGGCGAGGCGCCGCAGTTCCCGGCCGGGGCCAAGGTGTTCAGCGAATGGTTCGCCATGAAGGAACGCGGCCGGCCCACCGGCATCTTTGTTGCTTCCACCACCATCGCCCCGGCGCTGGCGCCGCCGCTGCTCACCGGGTTGATGTTCGCCTTTGGCTGGCGCGGCATGTTCATCATCATGGGCGCCATCGGCATCCTGATCGCCATCGCCTGGTATGCGATTTATCGCGACCGCCGCGACGTGAAGCTCACGCCCGAAGAGATCGCCTATCTCGATGATGGCCAGCCGCCCGATGATCGCGCCATGACCTCGGCCGAATGGCGCGGCCTGTTCCGCCAGCGCGCCACCTGGGGCATGATCTTCGGTTTCATGGGCGTGATCTACATGGTCTGGCTCTATCTCACCTGGCTGCCGGCCTATCTGGAACAGGAACGCGGGCTGCCGCTGGCCACCGCCGGCTGGGTGATGTCCATCCCCTATCTCGCCGGCACCTTCGGGCAGCTTTCGAGCGGCGTGCTGGCCGATTATCTGCTGGCGCGCGGCCTGAAGGCGATCAACAGCCGCAAGCTGCCGCTGTGCATCGGCCTGGTCTGCGCCGCCGCCTTCACCGTGCCGGCGGCCTATACCGCCAGCCTCACCTGGGCCATCGCCTTCATTTCGCTGGCGATGTATTTCGTCAATCTGGCCAGCGGCAGTGCCTGGGCGCTGGTCAGTGTGGCAGCGCCGCGCCGGCTGGTGGCGTCGCTGGGCAGTCTGCAGAATTTCGGCGGCTATCTGGGCGGTTCACTGGCGCCGGTCGTCACCGGCGTGATCGTCGATCGCACCGGCAGCTTTGTCTATGCACTGCTGATTGCCGCGGCAGTGTCGCTGGCCGGCGCGATTGCCTATCTGGTGCTGGTGCGCGAACC
>JAIXQY010000158.1 GCA_027485485.1 Sphingomonadales bacterium
AGCAACGTTGGCGGGGCCACCGCGCGCACCTCGGCGCCCAGCGCCGCCAGCAGCATGAAGTTGGAGCGCGCCACCCGGCTGTGCAAGATGTCGCCGCAGATCGCCACGCGCAGCCCGGCAATGCGGCCCTTGCGGCGGCGGATGGTGAGCGCATCGAGCAGCGCCTGGGTGGGATGTTCGTGGCGGCCATCCCCGGCATTCAGCACCGGGCAATCGACCTTTTCCGAAATCAGCTGCACCGCGCCTGACGATCCGTGGCGGATCACGATCATGTCGGGGTGCATGGCATTCAGGGTGAGCGCGGTGTCGAGCAGCGTCTCGCCCTTCTTCAGGCTCGATCCCGACACGCCGAGGTTGACCACATCGGCGCCCAGCCGCTTGCCGGCGATTTCAAAGCTGAGCAGCGTGCGGGTGGAATTTTCGAAAAAGGCGTTGATCTGGGTGAGGCCGGCCAGCCGATCAACATGCTTCACGGCACTGCGGTTCATCTCCACCCATTGTTCGGCTTCATCCAGCAGGAAGCAGATTTCCCAGGGTTTCAGCGCGGCAATGCCCAAGAGATGCGCATGCGGGAACGGGTGCGCACCGTCTGCCAGTGCGGGATGAGAGGGTGCGCGCGCCATGAGCCCTCTCCCTAATGGCAGTCACCCGGGCAGACAATAGCTCAATCACCCCGCCAGCGCAGCGCCGGCAGCACGCTGGCGAAATCATCGGTCCACACCGGTGCCGCACTGTTGGCCCGCACCGGCTGCCAGCCGGCATCGGCCGCCGCCAGCGCCGCCAGCCGGGCCGGATCGCGGGACAGGGCCACCCAGGTGGATCGCGCCGGCATCATGTGCGGCGCATCGGGTTGGGCGGGGCGATAGGTCAATTGCTGCACCTGCCAGCCCCCATCGGCGGCCAGTGCGGCCACCACCGGTTCCAGATCGAGGAAACGGTTGGTGATGTGGATCAGCAGCACGCCGTCGCGGCGCAGCACCCGGCCATAAATGGCCAGCGCCTCCCGGGTCATCATGTGCAGCGGGATGCTGTCGGACGAAAAGGCATCGACGGCCAGCAGATCGAAGCTGCCGGTGGCTTCCTGCTGCAGGGTCAGCCGGGCATCGCCCACCACCATGCGCAGATCAGGCGTGCAGTCCTTGAGATAGGTGAAATCACGGCGGGCGATATCCACCACCGCCGGATCAATCTCGAACATCGTCCAGCGTTCCTGCGGCCGGGCATAACAGGCCAGCGTGCCCGCCCCCAGGCCCACCACGCCGATGCGCGCAGCCGGACCAAACATCGCCGGCACCGCCGCCAACGCCTGGCCCACACCGCTGCCCCGCACATAATAGGTCATCGGTTCACGGCGCAGGCCGGGCCGCAGCGACTGCACCCCGTGCAAAGTGGTGCCGTGGGTGAGCAGGCGGAATTCGCCATCGCCGCGATCGCGCACGGTATAGATGCCGAAGAAACTGCGGGTGTGCTGGCCCGCTGCCACCGCCGCCAGCCGCGTCAGCCCGCCCAGCCCCAGCATCACCAGCGCCAGCATGGCGGCAAAGCGCCAGCGGTTGCCAAAGGCCAGCAGCGTGAGGATCAGCATCGTGCCCAGCGCCACGGGCCCGGCCACGCCCGTGCCGGCAAAGGGATCGGCGCCGCGCACGATGACCATGGTCGTCAACGCGCCCAGCAGCAGGGCCAGCAGGCCCCGGCGCGGGGTGAGGCCCTGCCCGAACAGGGCCTGGCCCGGCAGCAGCAGCGCAGCGGCCAGCAGCAGGATCGGATATTCCCAGGTCCAGCTGAACAGTGCCGGCGCAACCAGCGCGCAGAACAGCCCGCCCACCGCACCGCCCACCGACAGCCACAGATAGAAACTGGTCAGCCCCGCCGCCGGGGGCCGCTCAACCGCCAGCGTGCCGTGCAGCGCCAGCGTGATCACCAGCAGCAGCAGCAGCCCGGCCAGCGCCAGCACCACGCCCCAGCCCGGCCCCTTGCTGGCCAGAAACAGCGGCCCGCCCACCAGCAGCAGCAGCCACGGGCTGGCCTTCACCGCCAGCGCCGTCACCCGCGGGCCGGCATCGGAAAAGCCGATGACAAAGCTGAGCAGATAAATCGCCAGCGGCACCACCCAAAGCAATGGCATCGCCATCAGATCGGTGGTGAGGTGCGTGGTGGTTGACAGGAGCAGCCCCGATGCCACCGCCGCCAGGCCCGTCCAGCGCAGCCGTTCGCGCCAACTGGTGGGATAGGGTGCGGCCGGTGCCACCGGGACGCCCGCGCCGCCGCGCGCCAACAGGCCACTGGCCAGCACCAGCAGCGCCAGCAGCACAAAGCCGGCTGACCAGCCCCAGCGCTGCAGCGGCAGGCCGGCCAGCGGTTCGACCAGCAGCGGATAGGCGATCAGCGCGGCAAAGCTGCCCAGGTTGGACGCCGCATAGAGAAAATAGGGGTTTTCGGCATCGGCATCGCCAGTGCGGGCAAACCAGGCCTGCATCAACGGCGATTGCGCCGACACCACGAAGAACACCGGCCCGATGGAGGCGGCCAGCAGGCCGATCAGCCACAGACTGGGATCGGCATCACCCGCCGCCGGATACCAGGCCGCCATGCCGATCGGCAGCAGCAGGGCCGCAACCCCGAACAGCGCCAGATGGATGATCATCTGCTGCCGCACCGGCCAGCGCTGCAAGGCGTGGGCATAAAGATAGCCGGCCAGCAGCACGCCCTGATAGAACAGCATGGCGACATTCCAGACATTGGGCGATCCGCCCAGCACCGGCAGCACGATGCGGCCCATCAGCGGTTGCACCAGGAACAGCAGGAAACTGCCGGTCAGGATGGTGAGCACATACACCGGGCGCACCGGCAGCAGGGGGGCGGATCGGGTCATCGTCGCAATGGCTACCCCAGCCCTGCCAGACTGGCAACCAAGCCATAGCCGGCCAGCATCGCCAGCGCCGCCGCCGCCAGCGCGCCGGCGGATTGTCCGCCCGCCCGCCCGGCCGTGACCAGCACCACGCCCAGTTTCAGCAGCGTGTTGAGCAGCACCGGCAACGCCAATATCGCCCCGGCCAGCATCGGCGAGATGGCATCGGCCGGCGCGCCGCGCAGCGCCACGATGGCGGCATCCACATCCAGCGCCCCGGCCAGCGCCAGCGTGAGCGCCACCCCGCCATCGCCAAAGCGCAGCTGCATATATTTCACCGCCAGCTGCACCAGCGCCACCAGCAGGACAAAGCCCAGGGCCGGCAGCAGCGCGAACGGATTGCCGGTTGGTGCCGCGCTGGCCGACGCGGCACTGGCCCGGCGGCCCAACCACCAGACCATGGCCAGCGACGCCAGCATGCCCGGCGCCACCACCGGCACAAAGCCCGGCAGCGCGAACGGCACCAGCACGGCCACCAGCGCCATGACGCGCACGAACATCACCAGCGAGGCCAGCGCAATGCCCGCCGCCAGCCGGGGCCGCGCCGCCACCTCGCTGCGCAGCCGCTGCGCCAGTGCTGCCGTCACCGCGGTCGAACTGTAGATCGCGCCCACCGCCGCCGTCACCAGCAGGCCGCGCCCCGGCCCCATCCGGCGCGACAGGGCATAGCCGGCAAAGCCGATGGCGCAGACCAGCACCACCACCAGCCACAATTCGCGCGGGTTCCAGGCATCCAGCGGCCCCATGGCGCGATCGGGCAGCACCGGCCACAGCCCGCCGGCAATCACGGCAAAGCGCACCAATGCGGCCAGATCGGCTTCGCCCATCCCGGCGACAAACTGGTGCAGCCGCGCCCGCTGCGACAGCAGAAATGCCGTCATCGCCGCCAGCGCCAGCGCCGGCACCGGCAGGCCCTGCCCGGCCAGCCAGCCCAGCCCCAATGTCACCAGCGCAGCGGCTTCGGTGGTGGCGCTGGGCGAACGGTCGCGGCGATAGCCGATCACCACCAGAGCCGCGCCGGCCAGCAACAACACCGCCGCCACCGCCCAGCCGCCCGCCACACCACTGGCAAAGCCCGCCAGCCCGCCGATCAACCCGAACAGGCCAAAGGTGCGCAGGCCCGCCACCCGGCTGCCCGGCGCGGCCTGGCGCTGTTGCCAGCCGCGTTCCAGCCCGATCAGCAGGCCGATCGCCAGCGGCACCAGCAGCCGCGCATAATCATCCGCCTCCAGCATCATCGGCCAGCGTGGGCCGCCACCGCTTGCCGGTCAACCGCCACTTCCCTATGGCTGGTGCATGATTGCCGGCTGGCGCCCGACATGGGCCATCATCATCGCCTTCTATAACGAGGAGCGCTTCATCGCGCCCACCATCGCCGCTGCGCTGGCGCAGGATCGCGACGACATCCTGCTGATCTGCGTCGACAACGCCTCCACCGATGGCAGCCACGCACTGGTCGCGGGACTGATCGAAGGCCATCCGCACGCTTGCCTGGTGACGGAGACGGCGCAGGGCCACACATTCGCGCTGCGCCGCGGCACCGAGATCGCCGCCGACCATGGCTGCACCAAGATTGCCTATTGGGATGCCGATACCTTCTATCCGCCGCACTATATCAGCCGGGCCGATCAGTTGCTGGGCGATGATCCGCGCACCATCTGCGTGCAGGCGTTCGACATTTACGGGCCTTATGACGCGCCAGCGAACCGCATCATCCGGCACCGCATGGCCGTCACCGCCAGCATCCTGTCGGGCCAGGGCCACACCGGCACCTTTGGC
>JAIXQY010000225.1 GCA_027485485.1 Sphingomonadales bacterium
CAAGGGGGCGAAAGTGCGCGGTGCGCGGCGCGGCTGCCGAAATGCGCAGGGCAAGGGAGGTTTGCATTGACAGCCCCCCGAACCCTTCGCTAATGGCCCGCGCCTACCCGGCCTGCGGCAGCGATGACCAAAGGCCCCGTGCCCAGATGGCGGAATTGGTAGACGCACCGTCTTCAGGTGGCGGCGCTCGCAAGGGCGTGGAGGTTCGAGTCCTCTTCTGGGCACCATTTTTCTTTCCGGATGCATCCGCAAACGTCCGGAAAAGTCCATGAAATCAGACACTTTTCACGGCTTCGGCGTCCGCCGGCATCCGGCTGAATTCGTTGAAATTGACGGTACATTACGGTATATCTGACGGTATCAAAACCGACAGAGGTGGCACCATGCTGACCGATCTGGCTGTCCGAAAAGCGGCTCCGCGCGACAAGCCCTACAAGCTTTCCGATGGTGGCGGGCTGTACCTGCTGGTGACAGCGGCGGGTCAGCGATACTGGCGGATGGACTACCGGTTCGGTGAAAAGCGGGCCACTGCAGCACTCGGGGTGTACCCGATCATCACCTTGGCCGAAGCACGCGCCAAGCGTCTGGAGATCAAGAAACAGATCGCCGAGGGCATCAATCCCGCCGCCAAGCGCAAGATCGACAAGATCACCGGTCCGCTCGCCAGCGTGAACAGCTTCAAGGCAGTGGCAGAGGAATGGCTCGACAAGGCTGAGCGCGAAGGCCGTGCCGATGTGACGCTCGGTAAGCTAAAATGGCTGCTGGAATTCGCTTACCCCTTCATCGGAGACCGTAAGGTCGGCGAAATCAAGGCTCCCGAACTGCTTGCAGTGCTGCGTTCGGTCGAGAAGCGCGGCCACTATGAAACCGCACGGCGGCTGCGCAGCACCTGCGGGCAGGTGTTCCGCTATGCCATTGCGACCGGCCGCGCGGACCGCGACGTTTCGGCAGACCTGCGCGGCGCACTGATCGTGCCCAAGGTGACGCATCGCGCCGCCATCACTACGGCCAAGGAGGCGGGCACCCTGCTTCGCGCGATCGATGCCTATTCAGGCTATCCGGTTACCCATGCTGCGCTGAGGCTTGCCCCTTATGTCTTCGTGCGCCCCGGCGAACTGCGGCAGGCTGAATGGAGCGAGTTCGACTTCACCCGCAACATCTGGACCATTGCCGCCGACAAGACCAAGATGCGCGTCGCGCACCGTGTGCCACTCAGCTGTCAGGTCCTCGCCATTCTGGAAGAGCTGCGCGAGACTACCGGCAACCGTCGCTACCTTTTCCCCGCCCAGGGAAAGCGCGACCGACCGATGTGTGAAAACACGATCAATCTTGCGCTGCGGCGGATGGGTTTCGACGGCACCACGATGACCGCGCACGGCTTCCGCGCCATGGCCAGCACGCTGCTTAACGAGCAAGGCCACTGGAACCCAGACGCGATCGAGCGCCAGCTTGGCCATGCCGAGACCGATGACGTCCGCCGCGCCTATGCACGCGGCGAGCACTGGGATGAACGGATCAGGATGATGCAGAGCTGGGCGGATTATCTTGACCAGCTACGTTCGGGCGCGAAGGTCCTGCAAGGCAGCTTCCGCAAGCCGGTCGGTACCTCGTGAGCAGTTCCTGACTGATACTGCTGCACCGCTCAGGTTCTCATCGCCAATCTGCTCAGCTAGCGATTTCCGCATCAAGGTAGGCCTGGACCCGCTGCATACCCGCGAGGCCATCTGCCAGTATGAGATCGAGCGCGCAGGCTCCATCAAAGGCCTCGTTAGGCGTACCGATCCATCGCAAAGCCCTATCGCTGTCAGCGAATATGCATCGCAATGCGCGATGGATGCCGAGCAGCGCCGCAGCCCGCCCATCGCCGTCTATAAGCCGCGCGACCATTGCGTCTGGAACGCCCCAACGCGCGACCAATGCGGCGGCGGCTCGCGCCGTCGCTAGCTTTTCGTCATCGTCGCATTGAACGCTGCCGGTTGGCATGGATGGGGCCCCACTTGCCGATCCCCGATAGCAGAGAATAAACGATGCGACCATTGTCAAACTTACCGTTCGGTAAGATTCGCATTGCAGAATGGCATTGCGATGAGCATTCTTACCGATCGGGAAGAAAGGCGCTTGAAGGACAACCGCACATATGCAATCTTACCGCTCAGTAAGAATGACATGATCGACAACGCAACCCAATTCGGCGCAGCCGTTGCCTCCGCCCGCAAGGCCCTTGGCCTTACCCAGCGGGAGCTGGCGCTCGCCATCAATAGCGGCGAACGCTTCATCGTCGATCTGGAAGCGGGGAAGCCCACCGCGCAGCTCGGCAAGGCACTCGCCGCAGCCAAGGCAGTCGGCCTGCGGCTCAGCGCAACCGGCATTTCGCAGGCCTGACGGTGGACCTTCCGGTTCATTACGAAGACCGCCTGGTCGCCACGATCAGCGCTGACGCGCGGGCAACCCGCCTTGCCTATGCGGATGCCTGGAGTTCATCCGCTGACAGCTTCCCGATCTCGCTGGCCATGCCGATCCAGCCAGAGCCCTATGAGGGGGACCAAGTCCTTCCCTGGCTCATGAACCTCCTGCCGGAGGGCGAACCGCTACGCGCCATGACGCGGGCGCTCGGCGCGGCACCGGAGGACGCACTCGGCCTGATTGCGCAGACCGGCAACGATCTGGCAGGCGCGCTCAGCATCGCGCCGCAGCAACCGCGCGGCGAGCCCGGCTATCGTCCGATCCCGGATGGCGGTGCACTGGAACGGATCATCGAGGAACTGCCCGCGCGGCCATTCCTGGTGGGCGAAGACGGCGTCTCGATGAGCCTAGCCGGCGCACAGGAAAAGCTGCCGGTTGCGGTCATCGATGGCCAGATCGCCGTGCCGATCAACGGCGCTCCGTCGACGCATATCCTCAAGCCCGACAATCCACGCCTGCCCGGCAGCGTCCAGAATGAAGCGCTGTGCATGGCTCTCGCCCGCCGCATCGGCCTCAACGTCGCGCCGGTAACCACCGGCGTAGCGGGGCAACGTAGCTACCTGCTGGTCGAGCGCTATGACCGGACGGGCACCGGCAACAATGTCCGCCGCCTGCACCAGGAGGATTTCTGCCAGGCCCTCGGCCGTCCGCCCGCCGCCAAATACGAGTTCAACGGCACCGGCACGCGCGGCCCTTCGATCGCCGACATGTTCGCCCTCGTCCGCCAGCATATGACCGCGCGCGACATCACCCGGCTGCTTGACGCCGTGATCTTCAATATCGCGATCGGCAACGTCGACTCGCATGCCAAGAACTACTCGATCCTGCTCGGCCCGGGTGCGCCGCAGCTTGCCCCGCTCTATGACCTGATGTCCGGCCTCGCCTGGACCAACATCACCCAAAACCACGCCCAGGCCATCGGCGGCCAACGCCGCGGCCGCCACATCTACGGCCGCCACTGGTGGCGCATGGCCGAAGCCGCAGGACTGGCAGCGCGGGGGACAGTGCAGCGGGTGGAGCAGGTAACGGCAAGGTTGCTGCGCGAACTGCCCGCTTCGGTCGAAGAAGTGGAAGCGATGCCAGCCGGTTCGACAATGCTGGCGGTCTTCGCAAAGGAAATCGAGGAACGGGCAACCGAGGTCAGGGCGCATGCCGAAAAGGAAGGCCTGCCCGACGCCGCCGAAGTGCCGACGGACGACGTACCGACAATCGGCGCAAGCGCCTATTCTGCTGACGGGGGAGCGGGAGCGCCATGACCAAGGGTATCCTCGTTCATCGGACGGACTCGATCTATGACGATAGCCCGGCAGAGCAGTATCAGTTCCCACGCCAATACCTGACCCGCGTCAGCGCCTGCATTGACGATTGGATCATCTACTACGAGCCTAGCAAGATCCGCGACACGCGCGGATACTTCGCGGTGGCCAAAGTGGCCCATGTCGTGCCGGACCCGACCGCCAAGGACATGTATCTCGCCCTGATCGAACCCGGCACTTACCTGGACTTCCCCAACCCGGTCCCGTTCAACGGTCCCCTTGGGCTGGTCGAGCGCGGTGTTCTCAACGAGCAGGGCAAGATTTCAGGGCGCGCCCAATCCGCGGTTCGGTCCCTATCCATCGAAGACTTCAACCGCATCATCGACCTTGGCCTTGCAGAAGATAACAGCTTCTTACCGAGGATCGACGAGACTTCCGACGATATTCTGCGCGAGGAACGTTCAATGTTCCAGTTCGAGATCCAGCGCGACCGTGTGGCAAATCTCGGTTCGCGACTGGTCCGTGACCGCCTGTTCCGCCGCCGCGTGGTCGAGGCTTATGATGCCCGCTGCGCGGTAACCGGCTTGAAGCTGATCAATGGCGGCGGCCGCGCCGAGGTCGAGGCCGCCCATATCCGGCCCGTGGATCGTGGCGGGCCGGACATCGTGACCAATGGGATCGCCCTTTCAGGAACCGTCCACTGGATGTTCGATCGGGGCCTGATTGGATTGAATGACGACCTTGAGGTCCTCGTCAGTCGGCAAGCGAACGACCCCGAGAGCATACGCTCGCTGATCAACAGGTCCGGCTTCGCCATTCCGCCACAGCGACCGTTAGAGCGTCCGCATCCGGCCTTCTTGGCTTGGCATCGAGAGCACTGTTTCAAACACTGAAAAAGCGCTCAAGATTGACTGAGTTGAGTGATGAGGCGCGTTCAATCCATCTACGACTCGAGATCTGAGCGACGCGCCACCTCCCGCATGGCGGCGTACAAGTCAAAGGAACTGAAAACGTCGCCCGTTGCTTCGACGCGCCCTTCAAACTCGGATTGCGCAGCTATCGCCCGATCGCCGTAAAGTCGCGGTGCCGCAGTGGCACGTCGCACCACCTCAACTTCGCCGAGGAATTTCTCGCCTCTCCAAATCTCGTAGAGTTTGCCCCTGATCGCTTCATAGGTCTGGAAATCTCCGATTGATCGGAGTTCTCGACCCCTTGGTTCCCGCGGACCCGTAGGGGTTTCGGTAGTGGCCAATCGGGGGGCAGCAACGGTTTCTGATGCGTCGACGATCGGTTGATCGCCGATTGGCGGGACCGGCGCAGTCGTGCTCCGCTGCTTTGGCTTCAGCACCTCAACAGGCTGGGTCTGTGCGTCGAGCTCGCGAGCAATCCGGTCGCGAACCTGTTCCAGCCACGCTAGCAGCTTCGCCGTTTCGCGCGCCGAATTAGCAAACCAGTCTGTCGACCACACCCGATAGATGTTCCAACCAAGGTTTTCGAGGATTGTCTGCCTGATATGGTCTCGGTCCCGGACACTCAGGCCTGAATGGTATGGGGCTCCATCGCACTCGATGCCAGCGATGAATCCGACTGGGCAACTCGCATGACGGACTCCCAGATCGATCCTGAATTTCTCGACACCGACCTGATACACCACGTCGTAGCCACCCGCGCGCAACGCATCGGCGACGAATATCTCGAAATCACTATCGGTCTCGGCACCAGACGCGTCGTCGTACTGAGCGCCGCCATGAGCATAGGTTAGATAGCTCTTGAATGCGATGACGCCCTTGGTCGACTTATCCGTCACTTTAACGTCATCGGGGCGAAGAGATGTAATCAGACGGCAGGACATCTTCGCACGGGACACGAGTACGTTCAGGCGGCGCCAACCAACCTCGCGGTTCATGAGACCGAAGTTTTGCCGCACAGCGCCATTCTTGTCCGGGCCATATACAGTCGAGATCAGAATGATGTCACGCTCGTCGCCTTGGACGTTTTCGAGGTTCTTGATGAAAAACTCATCGATCGTACCGGCAAAGGCCTCGACATATTTGCGAACGACCTCCTCTTCTACAATAAGTCGGTCGAACTCATTCTGAAGCAGCTCGGTCTGTTTGGCATTCATCGCAACAATCCCGATCGACCGCTCGGGATGCGTCTGCATCAAGCCGAAAGCTTGCTCGATCACCAGTTCCGCCTCGCGCTGGTTAATCGAAGCATCGTATGCAGTGTCAGGGAAGAACGATGGCGCATAGAAGCACTTGACGCCCAAGAGCGCGTCATCGTTCGCCATCGGGCTAGGGAACACGACGAGATCGCGATGGTAAAATTCTCGGTTCGAGAACTGGATGAGGCTCTCGTGCTGGGAGCGATAGTGCCACTTTAGGCGCGGCTTCGTCCGGAACCGCTGGTTGGCAAGGTCCAATATCGACTCGGTGCCTTCGTTTACTCCAACACCGTCGCCGTCGTCATCGCCGTCGTCCAAGCTGGCAACCTGAAAATGGTCGCTCGGCGGCAGCTGATTGGCATCACCCACGACAACGAACTGGTCCGCTCGCATGATGCAGCTAACCGAGAATTCAGGGCGCATCTGCGAGGCTTCGTCGATAATTAGGAGGTCGAATTTTAGCGACCCGGGGCGAATGAACTGAGCGATGGAGGTCGGCGACATCATCCAGACCGGCTTCAATACCTGCAACGCTTGACCCGCGCGGTGCACAACATCTCGAAGAGGTGTTCGTGGGCGCGTGAGCCCAACCTCGTTCTCCAATAAGCGCAGCTCGGTGAAGTCGGCCTTCCGTCCATAACCGACCCCGATCGGAGGTTTGTCGGCCAGTCGCCGGGCCACGATCGCAGCAGCCTCAAGTTTATGCAGGTCCTTGTCGACCTTTTTAAACGACAGCCTCGCAGCATCGAGCGACAGGCTGCCGAGCCGACCAAGTTCCTGCCCGTCGCCTCCGAGGAAAGAACGCAAAAGGGCCGAGACCGCGATCAGTTCATAGAGGTCGTCGATCTTTTCGGCAGGTACTTCTTCTGCCGTTGCAGCATCCGCGAACGGCGTGAGTCCGCGCTCGGCAACCGCTGCCCGGTACTTGAGCAGGTCTGCGGCAAGGCTGATCCCCTGCCGGTCAGTACTGAGTTCGCCAAGAAATTTCGAGGCCTGTTCCCAGGTCGCTTCGTCACACAGGTCTGCTGTGTCGAGTTCAGCCTCGTCCCAGAGTTGATCGGATGCGGTTTCCCAGCTTTCGACCACACTCTCCAGATCAGCTGCGCACGCTTTCACCGCTGATAGCAGCGTGACTGGTGTAGCGGTGCCGCTAATCACATTCAGAATGTTGATCGGACCACTAATCGAACGCAAAGCTTCAATCTCTTCTAGGCTCGATTGCAGGTCTTGGAGAGGTTCGGTGACGTCTGATACCCAGCTGAAAATGGGCTGCTCGCGAAGCAAGTCGAAGGCATCTTTGGCAGCATGAAGTTGCTGCACAGATTCTGCGACCGTGTCGCCCGTGCTACGGCGGTAATGGGCCGCCTCGCCTAGGCCGATTGCGGCGCTGGCTTCAGCAATCCTTCTCAACTCGGCCGTTCTTGCTGCGCAGCTATTTCCCAAATCACCTAGTGCCACCTCAGCCAGACCGGCTTCGGCCATCTCAGCGAGCAAGGGGGCGAGCCGATCACAGCTCGCGGACAGCGTTCCACGTTCGGACTCATCTGCGGCTAGCCAAGCCCGCAGCGCTCCTGCCTCATCTAGCGTCGCGAGTTGGGTTGCAGCTTCACCAATCAGAATTCGCGCTGCAGCCAACGAAGCGAAATCACTGTCATGACCATTCCAAAGGATCGCAGGGAACAGCGCTTGTGCTTTACTTTCATGAAGGAATGTCCGCTGCGCTCGGCTGTAGCTAGCCGCCCGGCGCAGGTGAGATGCTGCCTGAATGCGGTCTGAGGAGTCCGTGCACAGCCTGGCAGCGCGCCGCCATGCGGCTTTGTACTTGCCACTGAACAGCCGCGCCACAGCCCCCGTCGATTCGATCGTGTCGGCCAGCTCTTCCAATTCTGCCGGGTCGGCGCTTAACGCATCGCTCTGCACCAGCGCGATGACGGCCTTTCGCTCCGCTTTCAGGGCCTCCGCCTCACGTGAGGTCGCGGCGATAACGGCGTCTGCCGCTGTCTCAATAAGGCTGTTTGACAAGAGCGCACTGATCGACGCACTAGCCTGCCCAAACTTGGCGAAGATCAGAGCAACGTTCTGGGCCTTGACGGTACGAGTGTTCGCTCCGTCCGACAACTGACCGCATAAGCGCTCAATGTCCCGACCGGCACGGGCGAGCGATGCGCCAAGCCGCTCTTGAAGGGCTTGAAGGTGCCGCGAATCTGCCAGTGTCTCGGGACAATCATCGACGGCCAAAGCTTCCGCCAGTGCCTGCGCGGCTGCTTGGGTGAGAGCTTCGGGGCGCTCCACATCGCCTGCGATGGCGTCGCGTTGCTTTCTCCACTCAGCTTGCGCAGAGAGAAGTTTCAGGCAAGCCGAACGATGATGAAGTGCGGCTCCAACAACAGTTTCATCAGGACAGGTGAACACGGCAAACGTCGATAGTTGTTCGCTAGCCTCGACGATTTCATCATCATCCGGAGCTGGCAGATCGATGCCAAGCTCTCTCAGCTGCTCAACGACTTCCGCAACTTTGCTGGCAGCTTCCCCTGCAGCGGCGGCCGCCTCAAGCGCCGCGTTGTGGTCAAACGCGTTGAGTTTATCTGCCTGCGTCCAGCGGGTAGTAGCACCCCCGTTCCCTCGCTGCATGGCCAGAAGAGCCTTGCCGAACTGCGCCAGTTCATCGCGATTTTCCTTCAGCGTAGAAGGATCAAGCTCGGCTAACCCTTTCGCTTTCCATCGTGACTCAAGCTTCTTGATCTGGTCCCGGTCAAACAGTTTGCGCAGACGAATTTCTCGCCAGGCCAAGGCATGGGCTGTCATGCCCGTTTTTCCGAGCGGGGTGCGGACTAGCGAGAGATAGCGCCGGAGCAGATCGCGGTGCCGGCGCAGTTCGCTGCGTCTTTCCTCCAGAGCGCGGGCATCTAACCGTGGCTCGGCATCGAGGCGCTCTCGCACACCGCCATAAACGTCGTTGCGGCTCGCCTTGTCGCCATGAAGCTCTAGTAGCAATGGACCAAAGCCAGCGGCCCGAAGCCGGTCTGAAACGACGCGAAGGGCGGCCTGCTTCTCGGCAACGAACAGCACTCGCTTGCCCTGCGAAAGGGCGGTCGCAATCATGTTGGTAATGGTCTGTGACTTGCCCGTACCCGGCGGGCCTTCAATCGCCATGTCACGGCCCGCAGCCATGTCCATGATGGCTTTGTGCTGGGACGCGTCGGCATCGGTGATGAGCGCGGGAACGCGCGCCTCGTGCTCCGGATCGTCGATATCGATGATGGTGTCATCACCATCGACGCCGGCAACTTCTGCCGCTCCGACAAGCCCCGGAAGCAATCGATGTGCAGCAAACGCGCCATCCGGCCATTTTTCGGGATCGAGATCCCGCCATAAGATCATCGGTGGCAGGACCGACAGTGTAACGTATGGCCGCAAGGTCAGCCGTCGCGCCTCAGCGAGCACCGCTTTCACTCGAATAAAGTAGGACTCCGGCGTTTCATCTTCGCGGAGAGCCGGAAGCTGTAGCCCCCAATGGTCGCGCGCCTTCTCGATGAGCGCAACGTTAACCTCTAGGCCGCCTTCCCAGACGTTGAGCCGGTAGTCCTTTTTCGCCCGGCCGTCGTCTTTAGCCAGCTTGACGGGCAGCAGCAGCAGTGGCGCATGCGAGACGACGTCAGAGGCATCGTCCTCGAACCACTGTACGAAGCCAAAGGCGAGATGGAGCGTATGGTGGCCAGTTTCGCGCAAATGGCTGGTGGCGCGGTCGTCGATGGACTTCAAGCGCCGATCCAGTTCCTTGCGGGTCAGCAGAACGCGGATCTGATCGTCTACGTGATGTGTAGCGGCATCCCCATCATCACTCATCTTGAGGTCATAGGACGGATCGAAGCCATGGGCTCGTGCCAGCGCAACAACATCGAGGCTCTTGCCATATTCCAACTTCGGCAGACCAAGCTGCTGACGGACCCTGGCGCGTAATCCGCGCTCTGCGTCCTGCCACGCCCGCATGTCCCCCTCTGCATCGCCGAGCTTGTCCGTCGCTGCGAGAAACTCTGCGTCGGTCAGGCGGGCGCGTTCATAGGCGATTCCGAAAGTTGGCGTTCGTTCGTCTGCCGGTGTCTGCTCCTCGCCAGGTAGAGGTTCGAACCCCATGCTGCCCGAACACAGCTGTTCGAACAGAAGGTCGGGCCTTTCATCGACGAACCGCAGCTGGCTAGCGCTCCGCGACGTATGCTTAAAAGAGATCAGCGGTGATTTGCGCGAAAGGTCGATCAGCTTTGCGCGTAACTTGGCAACGGCGTCATATGTCCACTGTTGGGTCTGCGGATGACGAGGAACTGAGGGCGCCTCTCGCGTCTTCTTTGCTCCTTCGGCGTGCGTTGTGGACGCATCCCCTGCCTTGGCAGCGTCGATACCGTCGATCCAAGCGTCAACGCGCACGCGAAGGTTTGCGGCGGCGTTCGTTGAACGAAACATCAACTCGGACCTGATCAGTTCCAGCTCTGCTTTGTTTAGCCGGTTACGCTCGGCCATAAGGTCGAGGTCAAGGACTGACTTGGATTGGAGTGGGCGGCTCATGCAGATGCTCGTTTTTGGTTGAGCCGGAACAAGCGGGCGAGGATTTCGTCGTCGGTCAGGGTGCCGGCGCGGTAGTCTTCGCCCCAGCCATAGGCATCGGCAACCGCCTCATCGAGCGCGCGGTGGGCGTGGTCGAGCCAGGCGGGGCGGGCGTTGTAGAGGTTGGTGAGCGTGCGCTTCTTGAGTTGCTGCGCGGCGGCTTCGTCCTTCGGCAGGATGCGGTCGGGGTAGCCGGGGACGACTTCCGGCACGCGCTCGACCAGATCGGGCGGGTTGAGCCAGTTTTCGCGCAGGGTGTTGAGCCGCTCGGCGGCCGCTGCGATGGCCTTAGCGCGAGGGTCAGCGGCGTAATCACTGGTGGGAATGTCGGGTGTCAGGCCCTCGGGGAAGGGGAACGTCTCGAAGGTAGTCGAGGGAGTATAGCGCGGGTCATTGCCCACACCGAGGAAAGTGCACATCCGAAGCGACCAGAGTTCGTGGAAGCTGCTATGCAGGATGCCGAAGGTGGTGTCGTCATCTCGGGCAATCGCGTAAATTGCACTGTCCGGTAATTTGGCTCGATCAAGCCATGCAAAAAGACGGAATTTTGAAACCCGAGGCGTTCCAATGAAGCGATGAAGAGGCTTAAGCTTAGCCCTCATGCCCGGTCGAGCCTCGCCATGAATCCACCAATTCTCGCGGTGATTTTGCCGCCTGACTTGGGATCTGATCGGGAACACTTCCTTCCGGACGTGTTCGAAAGGAACTTCGAAGGCTGAAGCATCGGCCGCCGACATACTGACGCCAAAGTCTATAACCCAAGTGTCGCTTGGGCGGCGCGTGATATCCATGCCATTGGTCCACGGCTTGACAACTTCGCTATTCCGGAGACCATTCGGATTTGTCGGCAATTCAATCCATTTACGTGCCAGATCGCCAGCGATGTCAAAGCTCCCGCCTTTTATCGTTCCCTGAAAGCAAAGCGATTGCATTTCGGGTAGCCTATGAGCTGAAGTCAGATCGATTGCATCGACATTGCCTACTAGAGACGAATATATCCGGTCGACCGGAGCGCCATCAAGAACAGCGAGGCCGGTATTGGACAGATCAAAGCATACCATCGAAACCCGCACAGCGGCACCATCGACAGTCCACTCCTCGTCACTCCATGCCTCAAAAATCCGACCTTGATCGACAATTGACTTTAGCACCTCACGGTTAGCGCCGCCCCGCACGGAGTTGGTCGCGACAAGGCCAGCGCGTCGTAGCTTACCGGCGACCATGCGGTCCCATGCACCAGCGAACCAATAACAGACCAAATCCGCCCCACCCGGCACCTGCGGCCACGCTCGACGCAAGGCGATGGTATAGGCCTCGCCCAACTCGGCGATCATCTTCTTGTTGCCAAGGAATGGCGGGTTGCCAACCAACACATCCGCGTCAGGCCATGAGGCACGCCGTGGCACGCGCTCAGCATCCAGCACCGGGTTTCCATGCCCATCCGACACTAAAACGGCATCGCGGTTCTCGATATTGCCGAGGCTGCGCAGGATCGGGTTCTTCGCCGCCTCAAACCCGTTGCGGCGCATCCACTGAATCTCGCCGATCCACACCGACACGCGCGCGAGCTCGGCGGCATAGGGGTTGAGCTCGATCCCCAACACGCACTCCGGCCCGACTGCGGGAAACTCGCGTGTGCAGCCCAGCGCCTCTGCCTCAAGATTGGCGCGGTGCTCGATGTCCTTGAGCGCGAGCAGCGACAGGTAGAGGAAATTGCCCGATCCGCAGGCGGGATCGAGGACGCGGAAATTGCGCAGCCGCTCCAAAAACCCGCGCAGCAGCTCCTGCGCCCTGGCAAAGGCACGGTCGCGCTTGGTCCGTTCGGCCCCCTTGAGCAGCTTTTCCGCCGTCTGCTGCGGGGCGTTGGCGATCAAATCCTCGATCTCGGCCCGGATCGCTTCCCACTCGGTGAGGAGGGGGCGGATTATGACTGGCTCGACGATCTGCATGATCTTGTCGCGATCGGTGTAGTGCGCGCCGAGCTGGCTGCGCTTGTCCGGGTCCAGCCCGCGTTCGAACAGCGTGCCGAGGATCGACGGGTCAATCTCCGACCAGTCGAGCGCGGCGGCGGCGATCAGATTGTCGATGTCCGCGCGTTCCAGCGGCAGGGCGCTGTCATCGTCGAACAGCCCGCCGTTGAACCATTCGACCTTGGTGAAGCCCACCAGCCCGCCCGATTTCATCGCCCCGAACAGGATCGCTGCGTTGGTGGCAAAGGTTCCAGGCTTGGGCGCGCTCGCCTTGAGCATGGCGGTGAACATGTAATCGGGCAGCAGGCCGACATCCTCGGCGAACATGCAGAACACGAGCCGGTTGACGAAATGCGCGACCGAATGGGGATCATGCCCGCGTGCGCGGAGGCGCTGCGCCAGCTGCGAGAATTCTTCCGCCGCCTCTTCGGTCAGCATCTGGCGGGTCTTGGCGGGCTTTAGCCGCTCAGGATCGAGGAAGCAGGCACGCAGCAGATCGCGGGTCGCACCGTCGAGCAGGTCTTCGAGGGCGAACTCGCACACCTCTTGTACCGTGTTGGTCCAGTTGGTGTGGATCCGGAACCGGTCCATGTCACTGACGATCAGCAGCGGCGGGTTATCCAGCGCGATGGCATATTGCTGAAGCTGGGCGAAGGCGCGGTCGAGGTCCTTCTTCTTGCCCTTGTATTCCCAGGCGAAGCATTCCTTGCGCCACACATCGGCCCAGCCTTCACCGCCGCCGGTCTTGGAAGCGCCCTTTTCGAAGGTGAACCATTCGCCCTTGGGGTCGGCGCTGATCGGGTCCTCGATGTCGAGCAACCGGCAGATATCATTGAAGTGCGACTGGGAGGCCGAGCGCTCCTTCAGTTCGACGTGGCGCCACTTGTTGAGGAATTCCTGGGGGGTCATGCGTGGCCTTGATGGTGGGATGGTGAAGGGGGCGTCGGGCTTGGCGTCACGCCGCCTCTTCCAGCTCCTCTTCCCCGTAGTAGTCGTCATCCAGGCCCATGGGGAGTATGCTTTCGCGCACAGCCTCTTTACCCATTGCGGTTTCGATCAGTGCCAGCAAACGGGCGCGGCGATGATCCATAAACCCGTCGAAGTCGTCGGCAGCGATCAAGGTCTCTTCGATTTCGTGGCTTTTCAGAATGGCAGAGAGACGATCAGCCGCGATGGGCGGGTTGGTGTCATTGCCCTTGGCCAAGCGGCCAAGATATGCCGATGGGGCAACGCCGCCCAGCATCCGGTTGGTGGCGGATGCCAACGGAGTCTTGTTGACGATGCTGTTGTAGATTGCCGGTTCGATCTTCTGGTTCTTGCACCAAGCTTCCGGGAAGATGTGGTGGATGTCCACATTCTCATCAAAAAACACGGTCTGGTCATAGGGCTGACCGGATTTGAAATCCTCAGCCCCGGACTTCATTAGCAAGGCATGGACACCCTTGTACGCAGCAGACAAGCGCGAGCGAAGGGTACGAAGGCGCTTTTCTTCGAAGCTTGAGCGCTGGACCGTCTGCGGTTCGGTTCCGCCGTTGATCCAGGGCGAGAAGTCCCGAATGTCGAGCGCGAAGCGGCTTTCCACTGCCGATCCGTAAAGCTCTCCGAAGACGCCGCACCAGTACCACCTGGCCAGCTTCTGGCGCACGGCGTCGTTTTCCCAGGCCGAGCCAAGCTCAGCCAGAATTGCGGCAAGGGGCACCATCTGCGTCTGGTAGGGAAGGTCGCGGGAGTTGAAGATCTTCAGGGAATGGAGAAACTTCGCTGCAGCCACATACCCGGCCTCAACCTTGTCCGCCCACTTCTTGTAAGCAGCCAGCGGCACCTGCAGCAAGCTGTTACGCGTGGCGCTGATCGCCGGCGGCTCCGATCCGGCTGCAATCGCTTCGTCTCGACGCTCCTTGGTGTGGAGCAGGGAGATGGCCTGCAGGAACTCAACGGGCTCAATCTTCGCGAGCACCTTCTGGTTGATCAACCGTTCGCGGCGGGCCTTCCAATCATCGCGGAGATGGAACTCCTCCGAAGCATACATGGCGGTGACCAACTCGAAAGCGTCGAGCGGTTTGCCTCCAGTGTTGACCTTCTCGAATACCAGACACACGGCAGCCCGAGACGTATCTTTGCCAAGCTTGATGACGGGTACCTGGTAGGACGTGAAGTTGTTCACGACCACCTCGGCGAAGCGATTAATCAGTTGCCAATTCTGCTGCCGAGCAACGGGATCCTTCGCCATCCATTGGGCTGCTGAAATCTGCCACCGATTTTCGTCGAAGATCCGATCAATGGGAAAATGAAGCGCCTCAAATTCGTGCTCTTCGCATGACAGATCGAGCTTCACGTCGCGGCCAAAATTCTCCCGGATAACCCGGTCCTCCGGCACAGCAATGACGGCATCCGAACGCGCCACATCAGGATCGAGAGCGGCCCGGATGTCAAAATAGAAATGTACCTTTATCGGCCGCTTCTTGGCCGTCTGCGTCGCTACCGGCACAGGCGAGAAGGTGGACTGATACAGCGACGTCATTCGCTGCTGACCGTCGAGGAGGTAAGCTTCGAGAGGCTTGGTCGGTGGAGGAGCGCCTTCTACCGGCCGCACTGCAAAAGAAACCTCCCCCGAAGCGTCCAATGTCATTAAAGCGCCAACCGGGAAGCCCTCAGAGATCGAGGCTAGCAGATCGATGATCCGGTCCTGATCCCAAACCCATCCGCGCTGAAAATCGGGAAGCTGCAATTTCCCTTCATGGCATTCGCGCATGAGATCTTTCAACGAAACAGGATTGGTTTGAAACGACGTCGTCAAGATCAGCCCCCATGAACAGAAAACACAACCGGCACTCCCGGCTAAACCGCCGATGATACTCAGCTTTTGTTTCCAGCATCATACCGCCTGATGGGTCCATGCCAAGGTCAGATCTCAACGAGGTTGGCACAGGCCGTCCAGCGGGACGCGTCTTGCGGGACAGGAAGGTGCTATGCGGGATGCAAAGCCGGGATCTCTAACAAAGCTGGGTACAGTGTAGAGCACACCGTACGCAGTGTACTGCTGTGTTCATGGGAAAAAATGCCGTAAAATCAGTTCGCGACATGATGGGATTGCTCGGGAGCGGGCATGCCGCTGAAGGCCATATGGTCCCCGCAAATGACCGGA
>JAIXQY010000128.1 GCA_027485485.1 Sphingomonadales bacterium
AACGGATCAGTTGTGGGGGCGATGGCGCTGGCGCGGCCTTCCCACACGGCGCTGTTGTCGCTGGCGCGGCGGATCTGGATGGTGATCAGCGCGGTGGTGACGGTGCGCGTGCCGCCGCCCAATGGAAAGGCAACGCCGCCGCTCACGCCGCCATTCCAGCCGCCCCGGCCGCCGCCAATGCCGATGGAGATGGGTGCGCGCTTGCGCACCTCCTCGCTGCTGCCCGTCAGCGCGATGCGGGCGACATAGTCGGCCGGTTGGCCAGTGGTTGCCGGTTTGAAGCCGGCACCAGCCAGCTCGGCACCTGCCGCGGCTGCCAGAGCGCCGAACTGCAACGCCGGCGCGTTCGGATCGGCCGGTTCCACCGCCATGCTGGCCCCTGCCAGCGCGGGCGCCGGCGGGGCGAGGAGGTGGAAACGGGTGACGTCGATCTTCCATGTGGCAGCCGCAACCGCCGCCGGCAGCATCAGCAGGGCAAGAAACAGGGCAGGGCGGCGCATGATCATGGTTCCGGGATCGTCTGCTGGCGTGGTGGCATGGCCATCGGCCGGTTGCAACCGCCCGGCATCAGTTGACAAAGCCCCCTGCCTCCCTTAGCGACCGGCCTCCGTTCGACAACCGATTCACTTGCCGGGATTGATCATGAAGATCCGCAACAGCCTCAAGAGCCTCAAGGGCCGCCACCGCGATTGCCAGGTCGTGCGCCGTCGTGGCCGCACCTATGTGATCAACAAGACCAACCGCCGGTTCAAGGCCCGCCAGGGCTGATATCGGACGGGCCGGCCCGCCTGGGCTGGTTGGTTGACACGCGGGCCCCTGCCATCCGGCGGGGGTTTTGCTGTTTTGGTGAGGTGTTGCCATGGTGCGGGCGGTGGTGTTCGATGTCGGCAATGTCCTGTATGATTGGGACATCAAGGCGCTTTATGCCCCGCTGATCCCCGATCCAGACCGGCTGGACTGGTTCTGCCGCACGGTGGTGACGACCGATTGGCATTTCGCCCATGATCTCGGGGTGGATTTCGCCAGCAATGCTGAAGCGCTCATTGCGCGCTTCCCGGACGAGGCCGATCTGATCCGCGCCTTTGGCCCGCGCTTCAACGACAGCATCACCGGGCCGATCCCCGGCATGCTCGAACTGGTGCAGGCGCTGGCAGCGCGCGGCGTGCCGATCTTTGGCATCACCAATTTTTCCCATGAATTCTGGCTGCCGTTCCGCGCCACCGCGCCGATCTTCGATCTGTTCCAGGATATCATCGTCTCGGGCGCCGAACGGCTGGTGAAGCCTGATCCCGCCATCTACCACCTCGCGCTGCGCCGCTTTGGCCTGGCAGCGGGGGAAGCCATCTTCATCGATGACCGGAAAGACAATGTGCTGGCGGCGGCCGCCAACGGCTTCGTGGCGCACCAGTTCCGTGATGCACCAACGCTGACGGCCGAGTTGCAGGCGCTGGGCCTGCTGCCTCAATAATTCTTCAACTCGTCCCCGGTCACCCGCACCACATGCACCACATTGGTGGTGCCCGGCGTGGAGAAGGGCACACCGGCAATCAGCACCAGCGGGTCGCCGCCGCGCGCCAAGTGGGTGCGCAGGGCCATGCGCTTGGATTTGGCGACCATTTCCTCGAAACTGGCCACATCGCGGGTGACAACGGCATGCACGCCCCACACCAGCCCCATGCGCCGCGCCGTGGTGAGCGAAGGCGTGAGGCACAGCACCGGCACCGCCGCCCGTTCCCGCGCCGCCCGGCCAGCGGTGGAGCCGGAAATGGTGAAACACACGATGGCGCGCGCCCCGATGGTGCGGCTGATATCGGCCGCGGCCGCGGTGATGGCGGCAGCGGTGGAGCGGCCGGTGGCGGTTTCGGTGAAATGCACCCGGCTGTAATAGCTCGGATCGGCTTCCACCTCACCGGCAATGGCATCCATCATGGCGACCGATTCGACCGGAAACTGCCCGGCGGCGCTCTCAGCCGAAAGCATCACCGCATCGGCCCCGTCATAAATGGCGGTCGCCACGTCTGACACTTCGGCCCTGGTGGGGGTGGGGGCGGTGATCATCGATTCCAGCATCTGGGTGGCCACCACCACCGGCTTGCCCATGGCGCGTGCGGTGGCAACGATGCGCTTTTGCGCCGGCGGCACCGCCTGTGGCGGCAATTCCACGCCCAGATCGCCGCGCGCCACCATCACCGCATCGGCTTGCTCCAATATCTCCTCCAGCCGTTCCAGCGCCGCCGGCTTTTCGATCTTGGCCAGCAACGCGGCGCGGCCGCCGATCAGCCGGCGCGCTTCGGCCACATCCTCGGGCCGCTGCACAAAGCTGAGCGCCACCCAATCGACGCCCTGGTCCAGCGCAAAGGCCAGATCGGCGCGATCCTTGGGCGTAAGGGCCGGCAGCGGCACCACCACATCGGGCACGTTCACGCCCTTGTTGTCCTTTATGGTTCCAGGCACCTCGACGATACAGTCTATGGCATCGGCCGAAACCGCCGTGGCGCGCAGCACGATCTTGCCATCATCCACCAGCAGCCGGGCGCCAGGGGTGAGGGCGGCGAAAATCTCCTTGTGCGGCAGGCCGGCGCGGGTGGCATCGCCCGGCGTGTCATGCCGGTCCAACCGGAACATGGCACCCTTGGTCAGCTCGGCACTGCCACCGGCAATGCGGCCCACGCGCAATTTTGGCCCCTGAAGATCGGCCAATATCGTGATGGGGCGGCCATTGGCGGCTTCCACCGCCCGCACCGCGGCGATCAGCCGGCCCTGGCTCTCGTGGCTGCCATGGCTCATGTTGACGCGAAAGGCATCGGCCCCGGCTTCGTGCAGCCGGGTGATCATCTCTTCGCTGGCCGATGCTGGCCCCAGCGTGGCAAGAACCTTGACCCGGCGGCCCCGGGGTTCAAGATGACGGGACATGGGTTCGCCCTTCGAAACGCTACGTTGATTTCCACCTGATTAGCCCGGCCTGTGGCAGATTGCCACACAAGAGAGACGCAAAAATGACAAGCGCCCCAAAAGCTTCCAGCGAGCTGTTTGCCGATCCGGCCACAAGGGAACGGCTGGAGGCCGCCGCCTTCCGCCGGCTGGCGACCCATTTGCGCCAGCGCAGCGATGTGCAGAATGTCGATCTGATGGGCTGGGGCGGATTTTGCCGCAACTGCCTGGGCGACTGGCTGCACGAGGAGGCCGCCGCGATGGGGCTGGCCGTCTCGAAGGACGAAGGCCGTACCCATGTTTATGGCATGAGCCAGGCCGAGTGGAAGGCACTGCACCAACTGCCGGCCACGCAGGACCAGCTGGACCGCATGGCCGAATCGCTGGCGAAGAACGACGCCGTCCGGTAACCGGCTGGGTTATACCAACGGCCACTAACCACAGGACGGTCATGAGCGAAGAAAATGTGTCTGCCAGCCAATTGCGCCTGTTCATTGAGCGCATCGAAACGCTGGAAGAGGAAAAAAAGGGCATCGCGGACGACATCAAGGATGTCTATGCCGAAGCCAAGGGAACCGGGTTCGACATCAAGACGATGAAAACCCTTGTGCGGCTGCGCAAGATGGAGACGGCGGCCCGGCAGGAAGCCGAAGCGTTGCTGGAAACCTATCGCGCCGCGCTCGGTATTTAAGGGAAAGGGAAGACGATGATCCTTTATGGAGGCAAGCTCTCGCCGTTCGTGATGCGGCCGTTGCTGGTCAGCCG
>JAIXQY010000083.1 GCA_027485485.1 Sphingomonadales bacterium
CGCTTTGTGGGCGACGGCGTGGCCTTTGTGGTGGCCGAAACCCGCGAAGCCGCCCGCGCCGGGGCCGAGGCCATCTGGGTGGAGTATGAGGAACTGCCCGCCGTGGCCAGCATCGCCGCCGCGCTGGCGCCCGATGCCGAGCTGTTGTGGCCGCAGGCCAAATCCAACAGCCTGTTCGATTGGCAGGTCGGCAATGCCGATGCCGTGGCCACCGCCATTGCCGGCGCCGCGCATGTCACCCGCCTGCGCATCATCCAGAACCGCATCGCGCCCACATCGATGGAAGTGCGCGCCGCGCTGGGCGATTATGATGAGGCGGAAGGCTTCACGCTGATCACCGGCAGCCAGGGCGTGGCCTCCATGCGGCGCGAACTGGCCAAGGCGATCCTGAAGGTGCCGGAAGACAAGATGCGGGTGATCACCCACGATGTTGGCGGCGGCTTTGGCATGAAGAGCTTTCTCTATCCCGAATATGCGCTGTGCCTGCACGCCGCCCGCGCGCTGGGCCGCCCGGTGAAATGGACCGGGGAGCGCAGCGATGCCTTCCAGACCGACACGCACGGCCGCGCCATGGAAAGCGAAGCCGCGCTGGCCTTTGACGCCAATGGCCAGATCACCGCGCTGAAGGTGGAAACCTGGTCCGATCTTGGCGCCTATCAGGCGCAGTTCGGCCCGGCGATCCAGACGATGGCCGGCGGGCGCATCATGGGCGGCGTCTATCGCATCCCGGCGATCCAGAATCTGGTGCACGGTGTTGTCACCAACACCACGCCAGTGGACGCCTATCGCGGCGCTGGCCGGCCGGAATCGGCCTATATCATGGAACGGCTGATCGAAGCCGCGGCGCGGGAACTGGGCATGGGCGTGGACGAAATCCGCGCCAAGAACCTGCTCACCCCGGCGGAGCTGCCGCACGAAAATGGCCTGGGCCTCACCTATGACATCGGCAATTTCCCTGCCGTGCTGGAACGCGCCAAAACGGTCGCCGATTGGGATGGTTTTGCCACCCGCAAGGCAGCGGCGGCCACCCGCGGCAAGCTTTTGGGCCGCGGCATGGCCTATTATGTCGAAATTGCCGGCGGTGGCGGCACCGAAGAACATGCCGATGTTAAGGTGGCAGCCGACGGGCATATCGAAATGGCCGTGGGCACCCAATCCAACGGCCAGGGCCATGAAACCGCCTACGGCCAGGTGCTCAGCGCCCGGCTGGGCGTGCCGCTGGAGCAGATCCGCATCGTGCAGGGCGACACGTCGCGCATGGAGGTGGGCGGCGGCACCGGCGGTTCGCGTTCCATGGCCTTTGGCGGCGGCGCCGTGCTGCAATGCGCCGACGACATGATCGCCCGTGGCGCCGAACTGGCCAGCGCCGATCTGGGCAGCGATGTCGATTATGCCGATGGTCTGTTCAAGGCGCGCAGCAGCAATGCCACCCTCAGCTGGGCCGAACTGGCCAGCCGCCATCCGGGCGCGCTGGATGGCCGCAGCCGGTACACCACCAAGGAAAACAAGCCCGCCCCCACCTTCCCCAACGGCTGCCACATCGCCGAGGTGGAGCTGGATCCCGATACCGGCGTCATCGCCGTCACCCGTTATGCCCTGGTGGATGATTTCGGCGTGCTGGTGAACCCGATGCTGGTGGAAGGCCAGATCCATGGCGGCATAGCGCAAGGCCTGGGCCAGGCGGTGCTGGAAAACATCGTTTATGACGATGCCGGCCAGTTGCTCACCGGCAGCTTCATGGATTATGGCATCCCGCGCGCCGATCAGATGCCGCCGGCCGTGACCTTCGAAACGCTGAACACCCCGTCACCCACCAACCCGCTGGGCGTGAAGGGTTGTGGCGAGGCTGGCACCATCGGCGCCATGCCATCGGTGATGAACGCCATCATCGATGCGTTGGGCGGCCAACAGGTGGAAATGCCGGCCACACCGGAGAAATTGTGGCGGCTTGCCAAGGCGGCCTGACAACCGTAATTCTTGGCAAAATAACAGGTCGCACCATCGAAAGAACGGGGGGTTCTCTACATGCGCGCATATTTTGCAATTGCAATTTTGTTGGCAGCACCAGCTGCGGCTGCGACCAAACAGACAGGTGTTCTGGGGCAGTATAGCGATCCGGATTTCAATCTGGCGCGCTATGCCATTGATTCAGCCGGTGCCACCACCGGCGGCCTGTCCCAGTCTGGCCCTGGCTTTGCGCTCAGCAATGTGGCGAGTGCCGATTATGGGCAATTGAAGGTTTCGGCCAGCGTCGCCTTCAACAATTACCCTGCCGATGCCTTTGGCCAGGCCATGCTGTCCCGCAGCGAGGCCACATTCCTCGACAAGCTCAGCGTCACCAGCGTTGATCCGATCGGCTTTGCCACCGTCAATTTCAGCCTGTCCGGGCTGATCACCGGTTTCCTTGGCAGCAGCGGCAGCTTCGGGGACTCGCGCGCTGCGATCAATCTGCGCGCGCAGTCGGCCGATGGCCTGTCCTATGCCCGCTATGAGGTGTTGACCAATATTGGCTGGGACAGTGGAGCCGGCGCGCTGGATCTGACGACCAGCCGTTATGAGGAGTTTGCCCTCAATGGCGGCGCAGTGGACGGCGGCACCACACCTGGGGCCAATCTGTTTGGTGCCCACAGCTGGACCTTTGCCTATGACGCCAGCCAGCCCTGGACCTTCACGGTCGGCCTGGGCTGCCTTGCCTATGTGTCCGACAGCACGACCAGCAGCAACAGCGTCAACTGCGATCTGGGCCACACCTTCACCTGGCAATCGATCAATTTTTTCGATCCCGCCATGCAACCGCTCAGCGGGGCCACGGTCGCCAGCCAATCCGGCCAGAATTATGCCAATGCCTATACACCGCTGCCCGGCGTGCCCGAACCGGCCAGCTGGGCAATGCTGATTGCCGGCTTTGGGCTGGTGGGCGCGGCCGCCCGCCGGCGTCACCTGCAAATCAACTGATCCCCAAACAAAGGGAAGCCGCCGTGCCTGCCCGGCACGACGGCTTCCCGTTGGGTGTTTCTGCCGACCTTCCCCCCGGAGGATGGGTGGGAGACGGGGGGACGGCCGCAGAACAACCAACTTCGCTGCCGTGCCGCATTGCGGCCCATGGTCAGCGAATGAACGCGATGGCCACAGTCCACAACAGCATCAGGATCGGCACGGTCATGATCTGGGCCCAGGCCGCATGGCCTGAAAGATAACCGCTGGCCGTATCAATGCCCCACGCCCCCCGACGCGGCACCTGCTTCGGCCTGCGGCCCGATTGCCGTTGCATCAGCCACGGCAGGCCAAAATACGCCACCAACACCAATCCAAACACGGCGAAGATCAAACCAAGCCCGGCTCCATCCCGAAAAACAATATACATTGCGGCAAGGTAGCCTGCCCCGGCGCCGATCAGTTGAGCCAACACCTTGTTTGGAATATCAAATTCAAGCCGTCTTACGTCTTGTTCAGGTTGTGCTGCCTGCACCGGCATGGCAGTTGAACCCACATCTTCCCGAAATTCGAACTTCATGCCCTCTCTCCTTCTTCGGCAAACGGCCGGGCTGGGAGAAAACTGCCACAATCCAGCCGGGCCCGGCTTTGATACAGATCAATGGCCCAACAGGATCGGCACCGGCGCATCGGCCAGCAGGCCGCGTGTCACCCCGCCAAACAGCATCTGGCGCATGCGGCTGTGGCCATAGGCACCCTGCACGATCAGGCCGGCGCCGCGTTCCATGGCCACGCTGCGGATCACCTGTTCCACACTGGCGCCGCCGCCGTCGCGTTCAACCACGTCAACGCCAATGCCGTGGCGGGACAGGAAGGCCGCCGCACTGCGCGCCGCGAACGGGCTGTCCTTTTCGGCCACGGTCAGCAGGGTCACATCGCTGGCCAGGCGCAGCAGCGGCATCGCCATGCGCATCGCCCGCGCCGCTTCCTGCCCGCCATCCCAGCACAGCAGTGCCGGCCCCGAAACCTGGAAGCCGATCGCCGCCTCAGGCACCGCCAGCACCGGCGCCGGCGAGCGCACCGCCACATCGCCGGTCAGGCCCAGTTTCAGGGCCCCGGCGTGGCTGAACGGCCCGGCGCTCATCACCACAACATCGGCCAGCCTGGCATATTCCACCAGCCGGTCGCCGCTGTCGCCATCAGCGGACTGCCATTCCCAGCTCACGCCTTCCTGACGCAGGCGGGCTTCCACCGCCACCCGCTCCTCCTTGCGCCGTGCTTCCACGGCATCGATCAGGGTCGTTACCGGAAACGCCCCCATCGCCGGATCGCCAAGCGCATAGGCGGCATAAGGCATGACCGACAGGCACACGAGGTGCCCCTGGCACGCCCGCGCCAGATCATAGGCCGCCGCCAGCCGTGCCGGTTGGCCTTCATCGCCTTCAATATGGACAAGTATCGTCTTCATCGGTTCCATCCTCTCGTCAGGCCAGGTCTTCGGCGGCCTCTGCCAATGCATCAGGATCCTGGATCGCCACAC
>JAIXQY010000100.1 GCA_027485485.1 Sphingomonadales bacterium
GCAGGACCAAGCCTGTTCGTATGCCACCTGGTCTTCCCAGCAAGCCAGCCATGATCCATTGGAGCCATCACCTTTGCCTGCTAGGCGAAGCAGACGGGTGGAGGAGGCTGCCGGTGGATTTGAGCATCATCGTCATATTGCACAACATGCGCCGGGAGGCGGTGCGGACGCTGCGTTCGCTCAGTCGGGAGCTGCAGCAGGGGCTGGGCGGCATCAAATATCAAGTGATTGCGATCGACAATGGGTCCAGCCAGCCGTTGCAGCCGGCCGATATCGATCCGTTCCGGGATCACGTGACCCACATCTTCCTTGAAACGGATTCGGTTTCACCGGTTGGCGCCATCAATCTGGGGGCGCAGATCGCCAAGGGTGAGCATGTCGCCGTGATCGTGGATGGCGCCCGCATGGCCAGCCCCGGCCTGATCAGCGCCAGTCTTCTGGCGACACGGCTCGCCACCAGTCCGTTCGTGTTTGCCCTGTCCTGGCATCTTGGCCCGAAAATTCAGAATATCTCGATGCTTGAAGGCTATGATCAGGCTATTGAAGATGCGCTGCTGGAGAGCATTGCATGGCCGGATGATGGGTATCGGTTGTTCGAGATTTCGACGATCGCACCGTCAAGTGAGCCCGGCTTTCTGGCCGGCGTGCCGCCCGAATGCAGCTGGTTTTGCATGAAGCGCTCGACATTCCTTGAAATGGGCGGATTTGATCCTGGTTTTGCCTCGCCGGGCGGGGGGCTGGTGAATCACGATTTCAGAAATCGTGTGCTGGAAATCCCCGGCATCGTGCCGGTTGGAGTGCTTGGAGAAGGTGTTTTCCACCAGTTCCATGGCGGCGTTGCAACCAATGTGCCGCTCGTCGAACATCCCTGGGAAAGCTTTGATGTGGAATATCGTCGCCTGCGCGGTGCCAACTTTTCTCCAATTGCCGGCCCTACACCGCTGTATGTCGGGCGCATGGGCGATCAGGCGCGCCGCTTCCTGGCGCCATCACAGGGTTGATTCACGCACCTCAAGATAGTCATCAAGCAACGCCGGATCGTTGCGCGCGATGTTCAGATGCGTGTGACGATCCTGATCAAACTCATCATAGGTCATGGCGCTTATTGCGGCGGTAATCTCGTCATAATGATCCCACAAGACGCGGCTGTCAGGATCGGGATTGAGCACCAGCGTCAGTCCACTCGGCGCCGTCGGGATGGTGATCACCGTCAGATCGGGGCGGTAACGACGCAGCGCGGCCATCGTTCTCCAGACGTCTCCGGTATAGAAGGCCCTTTGGCGATCGGGACGCTGGGTGATCTCGTCAAACGGGATGGTGTCGTGGATCGCGATCACGGTCTGGCGAGTGGCATGCGCTTCGACGTTCATGAAATCGCGCAAGGCGTGGGTGAATTCGTGCATGCCATCGATGAAGGCGAAATCGATCGGCCCCTGCGGCAATTGTTTGCCGATCCGCGCAAAGAAGGCATCGCTGGTTTCGGCAAAGATATGAGTCTCTGTCTGAAAAGGCCGTTCAATCGCCGGCGCCGGATCAATGCCGATCGCCTTCGTCGGCGCCCTGGCAAGCGCAATGGTGTGGCCATTTTCTACGCCGATCTCGAGATAGACATGCGGACGCAATCTCTGTTGCAGCATGTTCAGCCAGTGCTTGTATTGCACGCCGGGCATCTGGATCCTGCAAATCCCGAAACAGGCAGCGGCCGCGTCCGGGTCCACCACCAGCGCAGACCGATAGGCGGCGATGGCTTCCTCGAAACGTCCAAGGATCTCATTTGCCCGGCCGACGGCCAGAAAGTACCAGGTGCGCCGGATCGGGCCAAGGCTTTCCGGGTCGCCGGCACCGCGCAGCCATGGTGCAACCGTCTGCAACAGCTGCAGGATCGTGAATTCATCCGGATACGCACGACGAGCGATGCGCGCAACGGCGGCAGCGGCCGCAAAATGTTCTGCGCGCAATTCCGTTCGGATCAACTCCAGGAGCTGCCGACAAACCGGGTCAGTTGGTTCCGGCATGCCGGCGGACGTCCACAACTGCCGATCAAAATCCTCGCCGAATGGCGGGAAGCCTGAGGGTTGCATGATCGAACGGGCAAAATGCCTGAGCGCCTGTGTTGGCATTTGCCCCACAAACACGCGCTTTGGCAGCCCGGACGGCACCCATTCCCGGCCTCTGAGTTGCTCATACTGTGCACGCCACAGCGCGACCTTGTCGGCAATCTTGTCATGACTGGCATTTGTGGCAATGCCGCCGTGCAACTGGTGGAACGTGCCTTCTCCCAGCAGCACGACCAAACGGGCTTGTGGAAGTTCAAACGCCCTGATGATGAGGTCGAGATTGACAAAGCCGCCGCCAGGATAATCAAACCCCTCATCGACGCCGTTCATCAGCGTCCAGTTCTCCCGGCTGAGAAACAGAGCATTGCTCTCGCAAATGACACCGAACCATCCGTCAACGGTCGTCTCATCACCGGCAGATATTTCAAACAGGCGATAGCCGTCGTTCTTCCAGTCGATCGCTTCAAGCATGGCGTCTTCGCGGTCCTTGTCGTAACCGCATTCGATGCCCCAGCGTTGTTGATCATAACCGAGATACCAGCCCAATGTCGCTACGACGGCACCGGGGAACATCCGGACGCCGGATCGCGCATAGTGCAGCAGCCCCGGAGTGACGATGCGCGCGCCATCAATCATGACGCCAATGATATCCCCGCGTGCCGATGCCAGCCCAACATTGATGGCATGGGCAGGTGAGGGAGGGGCCGGATATAGCCGAATGACCCTGAAATTGCCGCGGAGATCGTCAAAGACCGACGTGTCAAATGGAGGATTTGATCCATTATCCACGACGATGACCTCATAGTCATCGGGATCGATATCCTGCTGATAATCGGCTGACAGCGAGTACAGGGTTCGACTTGCTTCGCGCTGCATGTTGTGGACAACAACCACAACTGAAACCTGCGGTTTTTTCTTGATCACCATGAGACCCAATCAGTTGCAACCTTCAGATGCACATACTCTCTCAGCTGTGGCCTTCCGACTTCAGCCAGGCAGCAAAATCTGCACTGAAGGGATCACGGAAATGGGCTTGAAGGTCCTTGCGATCCCGATAAAGCAGGCGGTGGGATCGCTGGATGGTCTCACCATTAGCAAATTTGCCAAAAGCCCAATAACGGTCAGGGATTGACGGGGACGTGGCTTTGGCGACCTGTTCCCGGTACCAACGCCACAATTCGTAAACCACGATCTGATCCCGTGCATAGCGGCGTGTCATGGTGTCACCCAAGGGGCCAAGCTTGGTGAAATGCCAGAAGCGCAACAGGGCCTCGTTGGCGCGCACATTGCCGTCGCCGTCGATCGTGATGCGGCGCTGGTTCACGTTCCAGCTGGCGGTGTTGTACCCCGGGTCCTTCAGGATATGCACCTTGTCGAAAAACACCGGCACATGATCACACCATTTCTGGTCAACAAACAGGCCCTTGGCAGGGTCATCGTGGCAGAATTCGAGCAGCCGTTTCGACCACCAGTTGGCAAATTTTGCCCCTTCGCCCGTCGTCCTGATGGCAACAAAGCCAAGATTGTAAATCCCGGCCCACAGCGGACAAATTTCATTGTCCACAATCGCCATTCGGGCCTCTTCTGGTTCCAGAAGATGTGGCGTGAGGACAATGTCGGACGTTTCGAGTTTCTCCAGGATCGGCGTCAGCGGATTGAACAGGCAGGTGTCCGGATCCAGATAGATGACAGCGTCGAAATCGCGCTTTGTCGCCTGCGCAATGAACGGCCCTTTGACGGCTGTGCACACTTCCACGATGTCATGCTGGAACAGCCAGCCATCGACATTGTCGATACCGAGTTCGTCCTGCCAAACCACTTCATCAAACGGTTCATCGCGCACATCAAAGCTCGCGCCAGCCGGGATCCGGTCCGTCATCAGGGCAACCAGGTGCCAGTCGGGGTGGTGGCGCCGAAGGCTGGCAAACAGCACCCGCGCGCGATTGAGATAGCTGAACGTGAAGCTGGAAAAGCAGAGGACGCGCATGTTCAATCCATGACTTCAAGGCTGAGGGCGCTATACCGGATGTTGTGAAGTGACGCGCCCCGCGCGGCTCGTGAGAGACGCAGGAGGCTGCCGCTTTCAAAGGCATCGATCAGTGCAGCCTCGTCGTTCAATACTGCACCAATGCCGCTTGCTTCCGTCACACTCACCACGTTGCCCGCACTTGGGTTGGTAACAAGTGCAGCGCCGCCCGCCAATGCCTCATAGGCGGTCAGACAGAATGTTTCGGGCCAGATCGACCACATCAGGGCAACATCCAGTTCCACGGCCTCAACAGTGGCGCGCATGGCGTCCATATCACTGCTACTCGCTGAAACTTCGGCATATTGGAGCTTCAACCCGCCGCGACGTCCTTTGCCCAGATGATGAAACTCATATCGGGGATCATCCGCAAATTTCAGAACCAGTTCCTCGAACACCGGCCAGCCTTTGTGCGCGACCGGGTAACCCAGGAAACCGACGCGCAAGGGCCTGCCCTGTGTCGCAGCAACGGGTGCAGCGGCCGTGATCCTTTCCAACTGCACATGTTCAACAACATGTGTTGAAGCAGGCTGGATGAGGCTTGCCTGCCTGAAGATGGCCAAGGCGGCCTGCGAAGGGGAAATAAGCCTGGTCTTGAAGCGTGCGAACAGTTTGGCGAACTCGGCTTCGTGATCGAAATCGGCCCTGGCAAATTCGCACAGCTCGCGCGCCAGCGTTCCCCGCCGAGGGAAGCCGCCATATCCCACATCATTGCGCAGCAACTTGAAGTTATTGTAGATAGGCGAATAATCATGCAGCCAGACACAGCCGCTTGATGCGCCCGTGGCCGCGATCAGATCGATGGATTGATCCATATTGTGGCCGAGCAGGCTGTGCACGACAAATGTCACCTGCGCTGCGCCAAAGGCAGCATCTCGCAAACAATGCATCACATCACGGGCTGCATAATTGCCGACGAATTTGCCATCAATAAGGACGCCCAGGCTGACATCGTCGCCTGAGGTGTCGAGAAACGGAAGTGGGTGGACCGGGAACAGATGAATTTGCGCATCGCCCTTGGCCTTGAGCAGACCGAGTTCGCGACGGAGCAGCAGCTGGACACCGCCGACATGCTGGGTGAAGTCATCGTGCGAGAAGGACAGGACGACCCGCTCGTGTGCCCGTGCCACCTGCTGCAAGGCAACAACCAACGATCCAGAAGCCGACAATCGGGCCGGCGTTCGATGCGACTTCATCTCGCTGATCTGTTCGGCCACCGTCTTCAGGCCGGCGAGGATATCCCACTTGTATCCCAGCTGGTGCTTGCCAAGCCGGCCCTCTGCCTGTCCTGCAGCGATGAAGTGATAGAAGGGGTTCACGCCCGCAGCCACCACGTCGAGGTTGTTCTCAACATAGAAACGCGTTGAAAACGATATGCTTGGGTCGCGATTTTCGCGCCAGCCATTGTCAAGATAATGCCGGATGGGATCCACCCCTGCTGCCGCGACATCGGGATAGGCCGCCAGATAGAAGTCGATATCAAAATGCTTCGCCACCAGATCATATGTTGGATCTGAGCGGCTGCCGGTGGCGGCGGAGAAAGCCTTGCGTGCTTTGTCGATCAGTCCCACATCGGATCCCTCTTCATGCTCGACAGGCTGAACGCCACCGGAAGCAGGTTCGGCCAGTGGCGGCCCGTTGGCGACTGTCTCTGAGTTCGCCGCTGCGCTGCCAGCCTGTCCGCCAGTCTCACCATTGGCATTCGGTCGGCGGCCAAGACGCCGTCCGATCCACAGAAAATGCAAGACTGGGTCAATGCCCGTCAGCGCAACATCGGGGTATTCACGCAGATACCAGCGTTCGTCAAACGCATTGCTGGCCCGGAATGCCGCAGTATCAGCTGCAGAAAGATCGGCAGCAAGCATCTGATTTGACAAGTGATTGATCCCATAGCCGTATAGTATTTGCGAAGTGCCTTAAGCATTTTAAAGCCTATAGGCAAGATTCATGACGATTGGTCGAGTGGCAAATCGCCCCGTCTTGTGAACGGCGTCCCGGTGTAACTGGCACGGGCCTTGCCAAGCCGATGGGGCAGGAGCATCAAACCCGCGTTGTGGCGCATTGCAGATGGATCCCACGCCGCTTTCCATCGCGCCGTTTGGTGATGCAAGGGCTGGACAGGTCGAATCGAGTGGAAAACGCGTTGATCACACCCGTCATATTGTGCGGCGGTTCGGGTACGCGGCTTTGGCCGGCGTCACGGCAAAGCCTGCCCAAACAGTTCGTGCCACTGCTGGGCGAGGAGACATTGTTCCAGAAGGCCGTTCAGCTTGCCGCCGATACAGACTTTGCGCAGCCGCCGCTGATCCTCACCGGTGAGGCGTTTCGCTTCATTGTGAAGGAACAGCTTGAAAGCATCGACCAGAGCGCCTCCGCCATCCTGATTGAACCGGAAGCGCGCAACACCGCGCCTGCCGTGCTGCTGGCGGCGTTGCATCTGCGGGCCCGCGATCCTGCTGCGCTGATGCTGGTGCTGCCATCGGATCAAATGATCGGCGATCCCGCTGCCTTTCGCGCTGCCGTGGCGGCGGCCTGTGATGAAGCCCGGGCCGGCACGCTTGTCACTTTCGGCATCGATCCGGCGAGGCCGGATACCGGATTTGGCTATCTGGAATTGGCCGATACCAACGCCCGTATGGCGACCCGCCCGCAGCCGCTCCTGCGGTTCGTGGAAAAGCCCGATCTAGCCACGGCCACCGCCATGCTCGCCACCGGCCGCTACTTGTGGAATGCCGGGATCTTCCTGTTTTCGGTGGCCAGCATCATTGCTGCTTTCCGCACCCACGCCCCGGATATCCTTGCCGCCGTGGAGGCTGCGCACGCCCGGCCAGAAGATGATCTGGGCTTCACCCGCTTTGATCACAGCGCCTGGGCGCGCACACCGGGCATCTCGGTGGATTATGCCATCATGGAAAAGGCCAGCAATCTGGCGGTGATGCCCTATGGCGCTGGCTGGGTGGATCTGGGCGATTGGGCGCGTGTTTGGATGGAATCCGCGAAAGATGCCACCGGCACCGTGTGCGCAGGCGCCGTGACGGCAATCGACTGTTCCGGCAGCCTGCTGCGGTCCGAATCAAGTGATCTGCACGTCGTGGGCTTTGGCCTGCACGACATGCTGGTCGTGGCCACCGGCGATGCCGTTCTGGTCGCGCCGCGCGCGCTCAGCCCGCGGGTGGGCGAAGTGGTGGCCCGGTTGAGACAGGACAGCGTTGCCCAAGCCGCGGTGAGCACGCGCGAATTGCGGCCCTGGGGTTGGTTCGAACGCATCGCCCATGGCGATCATTTTCAGGTGAAACGCATCCTGGTGCAGCCCGGCGCCTCCATGTCGCTGCAAAGCCACGAGCACCGCGCAGAGCATTGGGTGATCGTCGCTGGAACCGCAACGGTGACGGTGGATGAAGAACGGCGCCAACTTCAGGCAAACCAGTCCATCTATATCCCGGCCCGCAGCCGCCATCGGCTTGAGAACGAAGGCGACGCACCGATCATGCTGATCGAGGTGCAGACCGGCGCCTATCTGGGTGAGGACGATATCGTGCGCTACCAGGACCAATACGCCCGCGCCCAGTCCTGAATTTACCAGGGTAGTTCCGAACCATCGGTGTTGCAGAAGCGGCCATTCAGAGCTGGCGAGAGCGTGAACTGGCAGAAGCCATAAATAGCTGCGGACGCTTCCTCGACGGTTAACGGCGCATTCTCGCCGCCCATCGCCGTTCGCACCCAACCGGGATTGAGCGCGACGGCTGTGAAGCCGCTTGCCCCCCATTCAGCAGCAATATTGCGCATCAGCTGGTTCAATGCCGACTTGCTGGTTCGATATGCCAGCATGGCGCCTTGCGTGTTGCCAGAGAGGGAGGCGTTGCCGGTGCTCATGAAAACAATTTTCCGGCCCTCGCCGAGCTCGAGCTTCGGTTTCAACTTGCTGGCGAGCATGGCCGGGCTGATGCAGTTGATCTGGAAGGTGCGGGCAAAGGCTGCAGGGTCGATTTGTTCGAGCAGATAGGCATCAGCGCCAAAATCGGCCGCCGAAACGATAATGCTGTCCAGCGGTTCAGCCACGGCATCGCATGCGGCTTCCAAGGCGATTGGGTCGGCCATGTCGCAAGGAATGAAGCGCAGGGCGCTACCATAAGCCACGGCCCAGTCCGGACAGGACCGGCCCATGGCATGAACGTGATGGCCACGCGCCAAATATTGTCGCAGCAACCCTTCACCGATGCCGCGGCTGACTCCGGTGATCAGCACCCGCGTCATGCGACGTTGGGCAGCTCTTCAAGCGAAGCTGCCTCACCACGGCTGTCGTAATAGGCAACCGAGCCCCTGGCGAAATAATGGCTGACGACCGAAAACCGGGTCTTATCCTTGTCTAATCGGACACTGCCGCCGTGCACAAGATTTTCATGCCATACCAAAATCTGGCCTGCCTTGGCCATATATGTATGGCGTTCATAGCCGCCTTCCACCATCATGCGGTGAACTTCGTCATCAAATTTCTTGTAGCTCGAGTAGTCCTCGTCGACCTTTTCCAGTCCAAGTTGACGGGCCCTCAGGCGCGGGGTCTTGTGACTGCCCGGGTACACAAAGAGTTCGCCGGAGTTTGGCTGGACGTCCTCGAGTGCAACCCAAACCCCCGCCATGAACCCGGCAGGGTAGGGAGTCAGGTGGATTGTGTCCTGGTGCGCATTTTGTTCGGAGCCGTTGACATAGGTCAGGGTCTGGCAGGCGCAGGGCTGGTCGCGGAAATGTGCCTTCAGGAACTGCATGACGGGCGGGTACAGCCAGATCTTCCGGCCGGCCGCCAGGCGGTGGGCGTTCAGAATGCGCTGGCTTGTACCCTCCTGATAAGAGAGTTCGCCCGACTTGATCGCTTCGCTGACAGCGCCTTTGAACTCGTGGATAAGCTCGCCGGGCAGACGTTCAGGCAGAATGCAGAAACCCCAATGTTCAAGGTGCCGATGGGCTGTTTCCATGTCCGGCGACGGTGTAAAGTCGAGTGGCACGGGAGATGTTGCTTCAATATCGAACCACGCCTTGGTCTTCCCGCCTTCGTACGGAAAATGACTGCTGTCGACATGACGGGCGATGATCGGCGGCGTTCCATGCGCCTTCAGGTCCTCTGTCACCGCCTTTGCAAGCGCGGAACTGTTGTTCACGGCAACGAATCGCTCCGGGAAGCAGCATTGTTCACCATTCGTGAACTCCACCGACACGTTTACGATCAGCAAGCCATCGGGAAACAGATGGGTCACCACATTGAAAATCACAAAATATGTATCGTCAGCCAGCTTTATGCAGCAGTCGGCAGCGTTGAAGTGGGCACTTTGGTCGCCAGCTTTCACCACGATACGCGTTGGGACCAAGCCAGGACATTCCATCCAGCCGCGCATGGCGGTGAGCCCAAAGGATCGATTTTGATCGGCGCGATTGGCAATTTCGATCGGGGCTGTGCTGATCTTTGACACGAATGGCTCCTGTAGATATCGATTGATCCAGTTACTTGTTCGATCTCGAATTGGCTACGTCTTTCAGGTGCCTATAGCTGTCATTTCGGACGATCTCGTCCTTCCAACATGCCGTGCAATATATAGTGCCGGATCGGGTCCATGCCGTTATCGGCCACATCCGGATAGGCTTCCAGGTAACGTGCCGCATCAAACAGTCCGCTGCTGCGGTAACGGGCGTGTTCACGTTTGCGTCGCCAATCCTGCGGCATCAGTGCCCACCATCTTGGGAAGCTGGCAGCGATTTGCATCATGCTCCGCAGCCATTCCGCGTTGATCCCGGACGCTGCCGATTGGGTGCTTGCATCGGCCAGCATGGATGTGAGCTTGGCGATCTCGGCAAAGCGCGCATCGAGCTTTTGTTCGGATTGAACCCGCATTGCCTCGGCGGCACGAGCGGCTGATTCCTGTTGCTGCAGTCGGGCCTGCAACTGGCTGCTTTCTTCTGCCTGGCGGGCCAAAGCACGCTCTGCGGCGTCCTTTGCGGCCGTTGCGCCGAGGGACAGCGCCTGCTGCTCCTGCAGCAGGCGGGTGAGCTGTGCAGTCTCGTTGCTCCGGGCGGCCAGCGCCGCTTCGGCACCCGACAGTGCGTGCATGGCGGCATGGGTTGCCGCTTCCTGCTCCTGCAGCAGGCGGGTGAGCTGTGCGGTCTCGTTGCTCCGGGCGGCCAGCGCCGCCTCGGCACCCGACAATGCTTGCACGGCAGCTCGGGTCGCCGCCTCCTGTTCCTGCAGCAGGCGGGTGAGCTGGGCAATTTCGCCAATCAGATGATCCGGAACAGGTGCCGGCGCGGCGCGAAGTGCGTCCAGTTGTGCCCTCAGTTCAGCAGCACCGGCTTCCGATGCCGCCAGCCGGCGCTCTCCATCCTGCCGCCGTTCGCGTTCTTGTGCTGCCTGGGTCTCGGCCACGGCGACTGCCTTTTCAGAGACCAGCAACTGGCCCCACAACTGGGACAGTTCCTCCTGCCGTTGCACGAGTGCGCTTTCTGCCGTCGCAGCGCGGCCGGCAAGTTCGGCGTTGCGCACCTCCTGATCGTGCAATCTGCCGATTTGCGTGGCCAGGGTGCGATCGGCCGCAAGCCGCTGCTGCCGCTCCTGCTCAACCGTCGTCCTGGCGGCCTGAAGCGCCGCGTCCAGCTGTGCAACATCCTGAGCGAGCTGCTCCTGATGAGCGCGCAGTGCGTCGGCCTCGGCAGCAAGCTGCGCAGCCCGCTCCGCTTCGCCCCGGAGTGCATCGATCTCGGCGTGCATTTGCTGCACCCGCACCGATTCGCCATCCAGCTGGGCCGCCAGTTCAGCCTCGCGGGCACGCAGGGCATTGGCTTCGGCGGCAATATGCGCTGTCCGATCCATTTCGCCGCGGAGAGCGTTGATTTCGGTTTGCAGTTGCTCGGTCTGGGCGTGGCTGGCCTCGAGGCGGGCCTGCAGCTCGGCCTCGCGGTTGGTGATGGCCGTTTGCCGTGCCTCGGTGTCCTGCACTGCCTGCTGTGCAGCTTCTGCGGCCTGCCTTGCGGCGGCCAATTGTTCCCGCAATTCCCGCTTCAAATGGCTGCCCGTGTCGAACGCGCCGGATACATCGGTGCGCAGCAGCAGGCGGGCAAAAATTGCATAGGCCTGGCCAAGCTCATGCCTGATCCGGTCGAGCTCGGCGTGGTCGGCCTGGTTCTCGCCCTGCTGGCTCCATGCCATCATGATGGCAAAGGTGCGGCGCAGCCAGGCCGATTGGCCAAGATCGCCAAGCACGGCATCGGCAGAGCGTTCGTGATGGCGATAATCACCCTTCAGATATTGGTCGATCTCGGCATGCACGGCCGGCGTGTTGCGGGGCAGGGCAATGCCCAGGCCAGTCTTGATGCGGTCCACTTCGCCTTGCCAATTGCGCATCAGATGATCGTAGTGGCACACCACCCGTTGGACGCCGCGCGAGTAGAATTCCGCATCCAGCACATGGCGCAGCCACAGCAACTGGCCATAGCCGGGTGCCATCAGGTCGCGCTCTTCCAGCGAAGCGCAGACTTCTGCCGGGTTGCGCAGCATCAGCAGAACGCGCGCTTCCACCTTGGCTTCGGCCATGCCGGCCAGCCACAGATCGGCAACACGGCAGGTGCGCGGGTCCTTCAATGCGAACAGCGGCCCCAGCGCGGCGTGATCCTGAATCACCTGGCTGATCCGGCCCAGCATTTCGGCTTTCAGGCCCGATTGGTGCCAATCATCATTGATTGCCCCCCAATCCGCCCAATTTGAACCGGCAGAGGCCAGAATGGCGTCGTTCAGTTGCATTGCCGCCACTGATTCCCAATGGCCGGTTTCGTTGCTTTCGCTGGGCCCGATCAAATCGTCTGGCAGCGCGCAGCCCAAAAGGTTCAAGACACGCGTAACGGCACTGGTGCCGCTGCGATGCATGCCCAGCACCAGCAGGCCCTGTGTCCTGGCCTCAGCGGGCGTTGTTTGGCTCTTTTTGGTTTTGCGAACAGGGGGCTGCATGCGACCAGCACTATCGCATTCACGGCGCGATTGTCCACAATGTGTGCGGCGGGCGCGTGTTTTCGGCCAACCAGCCTTCCGGGGACGCGCTGAACCCGCTAAGGGATTGGAAGCATGCCTTCAAACCGGTCATCCAGCGTCGCCCGACGGATTGGCAACGCCCAGCTGTTGGCCGCAATTCACTTCGATGGATTCCGTGCCGATCCGCGCGCCTATCTCGAAGCCGCCATGTGGTGGCTGCTGCGCAAAAGGGTGCGGGCACGCGGGCAGTTTGCGCCACTGCTCAGCAGGTCTCCCCGTGCCTATGAGTTGTGGGCGCTGCGGCAGGAACGCATTGAAAAGCAGCCAGGTCTGCCTGGCTTTCCGCCAATCATCGCCCTCGTCTCCATCGGCGCGCCAGAGGCGCTGGCCGCCACGCTGGACAGTCTGGCGGCAGAGGGTTTGGATGCCATCGTCGTTGCCGATCACGGGCCGGGCGGCCTTGCACATGCCGCACAAGCGATCGGCTGGCAGAATTCGCCCTGGCTGTTGCCCATGCCGGCCGGCGATCGCCTTGCCCCTGGGGCGGCGGCCGCCTATCGCGCTGCCATGGCCCATATCGATGCCGCCGTGCTTTATGCCGACGATGATCTGCTGGACCGAAAGCAGCGCCGCATCGTTCCGCATTTCAAGCCGGACTGGAACAGCGAGCTCTATCGTCATTTCGACTATCTGACCGGGGCCTGCATCGTTCGGGCCACCCCGGAAGCGCTGATGACTGTTGCCGGCCACGCCGATTGGGCAGCCCGCCTTGTCGCTCGGGCAGTTGGAGAGCGGGCGCGCGCTCACCATGTCCGGGCAATGCTCCACCACCGTGCGGTGCGGCCGGAAACGCCTAGGTCTGCACCGCCTCTGGCCTGCGCCGCCAACCTGCCGTCGATCAGCATCATCATTCCCACCCGCAACGGGTTGGATCTGCTGCGGATGTGTCTGGAAGGCGTGGCGGCGACCGATTACCCCGATATCGAGGTGATTATCGTCGATAATGACAGCGATGATCCTGCAACCCTTGCCTATCTGGCCAATCAGGAGCGGGCGGGAGTGCGGGTGTTGCGCCATCCCGGCCCCTTCAACTATTCCGCCATCAACAATCGGGCGGTGTCTGAGGCGCGCGGGCAGCTGTTGTGCCTGCTCAACAATGACATCGAGGTGATGGCACCGGATTGGCTGGCCATCATGGCCACCCAGGCACTGCGCGACGATGTGGGGGCGGTGGGCGCACAACTGCTTTATCCCGATGGCCGCATCCAGCATGCCGGGGTGGTCATCGGTGTTGGCAATGCCGCTGGCCATGCCCATCGCTTCATCAATCCGGCCGCGGAGGGCTATTTCCGTCGGCATGCTCTGCCGCAATTCACAACCGCCGTTACCGGTGCCTGCCTGGTGGTGGCGCGGGATCGCTTTCTGGCAGTTGGCGGGCTGGACGAAGCCAATTTCGCGGTGGCGTTCAACGATGTCGATCTGTGCCTGAAGCTGAACCGGCGCGGCTGGCAGTCCTTCTATGAACCGCGTGCCGTTTTGATCCACCATGAATCGGTGTCACGTGGCGACGATCGCGATCCGGTGGGCGCGGCGCGATTTGCTGGCGAGCTGGCAGCTCTGCAACGGATCTGGCACACCGATCAGCTTGTTGATCCCTTCCATCATCCCGATCTCAGCCGCGCATCCGAACAATTTGCCGTGGCGCTATGACGATGGTGATTCCCGCAGCAACAAAGCGCTTGGCGTTGCCCGATGTGACCCTGTGCGCGGCAACCTCGGTGAATGTGCTGGCCACGCTTCATGCGCTTGAGGCCAGTCTGGCCCAGGTCGACTTTGCCGCCTGCCTGTTGTTCACGGACGCCCAAGTGCGGCCCGATCATCCCGGTATCCGGATCGTCCCGATCCAGCGTCTGGCTTCGGCGCAGGCCTATTCGGGCTTTCTGCTCGGGCATCTCGGCCATTATATAGAAACATCGCATTGCCTTGTCGTGCAATGGGATGGCCATGTGCTCGATGCCCGGCGCTGGGATCCGGCTTTCCTTGAACATGACTATATCGGCGCCAGTTGGCCGCAGTTCAGCGATGGTCATGACGTTGGCAATGGCGGCTTTTCGCTGCGCAGCCTGCGGCTGTTGCAGGCGTGCCAGTCGCCCGATTTCGCGGCGAGCCATCCCGAGGATGTGGCGATCGCCCGCACGCATCGCCGCTGGCTGGAACAACAGGGGCTCCGCTTTGCCAACCGAGCGTTGGCCAATCGTTTTTCATCGGAACGGGCGGGCGATCCAGCGGCCAGCTTTGGCTATCACGGGGTCTGGCATATGCCTCGCCTGTTGGGTGTTGAGAGTTTCTGGGATCTTTACCGCACGCTGGACGACCGCAGCACAATCCGGCACGACTTGGGCAGAGTGTTGAAGCAGCTTTGGAACGGAAAGGGCGGCGCGGGGCGGGCGCTGCAATTGCTGGCCGACCGTGCGGCTGATGCGATGCGCAGATAGGAATATTGTTATGCACAATCCATTGCCCGGCGTTCCGTTGATCGAATCGCCATTGTTCCCGGCACTGGCCAGCTCATGCGGCTTTGATGCCGAAGAAGCGCGTATTGCCCATGATCTTCATCACAAGGGTTTTGCGGTGTTTGATTTTCCTGATGCCGATCTGGATGCACGGATCAGCGCCATTCAAAGCCGGCTTGGCCCACGCTTTGGCGTGGATTTTGCTGATCCGGCCAGCAACAAGTCCGGCGGCGAAACCCGCGTCCAGGATGCCTGGCAGCAGGATGCGGATGTGCGGGCCATTGCCGCCAATCCACAGGTGATTGCCTTGCTCGGCAAGCTCTATGGTCGCCCGGCCTTTCCGTTTCAAACACTGAACTTTCCGGTTGGCACGCAACAACATGCCCATTCGGATTCGGTGCATTTTTCCAGCCTGCCCGAACGCTTCATGTGCGGCGTGTGGCTGGCGATGGAGGATATCAGCGCCGATGCCGGCCCGTTGTTCTATTACCCCGGATCGCACCGCTGGCCGGTGGTGACCAACGCGATGATCGGACGGCGCGGCTTTGGCAGCGATCTGGGCTCGGCGCAGGATCCGTTCGAACCGGCCTGGAGCGCAATGTGCCAGGCCCATGGTGCCGAGCAGGAGGTGTTTCTGGCCCGCAAGGGGCAGGCGCTGATCTGGTGCGCCAATCTGCTGCATGGCGGCAGCGTGCAACACGATCCGCGGCTCACGCGCTGGTCGCAGGTGACGCATTATTATTTCGATGATTGCATCTATTACACGCCGGCCTTTTCCGATGAGGCAACCGGCCAACTCCAGTTGCGTACCATCCGTGCGATCAGCGACGGGAAATTGCGCCCAAATCAGTATCTGGGACGGGCATTGCCGCCGCAAGCCGGCCTCCCGAAACCAACCGCCGGGCGCAAAAGGCGGCGGCTTTCCTCGCTGGTCAAGCAACTGTTCAGACGAACTGTCTGATCCAGCTTGCCGCTGTTCGGGTTGCGCCGTCATGGCAGGAACGATAGAGGCGGCACATGCCGGTTCGAGGCTGAGGATATATTGCCAGTGATTTTGCCCCGTGTGTTTTCGCTGTCCCTGCGCAAGACCGGGCATGCCGCAATGATGGCTGTGCCGATCATCCTTGCCGGGTGTGCCGCCATTCCCGCCAGCGGGCCGACTGGTGGAGAAATCCGTTCCCAGATCAAGGCCGATACCAGCCATCTCGGCATCGGGCTGGTTGAAGTTTCAACTGTGGCCGATCTGCCCAAGGCCGGCGTTGCGCCGCCAATGTTTGCGGCCGATGCCAAGGTGCCGCCGCCCACTGAACTGGTGGGCGCTGGCGACATATTGGACATCTCCGTCTATGAATCGGGAATTGCGCTGTTCGGCCGTTCGGCACCGGCCGTTGCCGCCGGCGAAGCCAATTTCGACTCTGCAGCCAAGGCCGAACGCCTTCCGCCAGCGCGGGTGAGCGATGAAGGCACGATCAACGTGCCCTATGTGGGCGAAGTGGCCGTGAAAGGCCGCACCACCAACGAGGTGGAACGGCTGATCCGCCAGGCCCTGCGCGGCAAGTCGCAAAATCCGCAGGTGCTGGTTTCGATCCGCGAAGGGCTCACCAATTCGGTGATCATCGGCGGCGATGTGAACCGGCCCGGCCGTGTGGTGTTGCCCACCAACCGGGAATCGCTTTCGGATGTGATCGCGCTGGCCGGGGGCAATCGCGGCGAGATCAAGGATATGCTGGTGCGGGTGCAGCGCGGCGATGCGAACGGCGAGCTGCGCCTGAGCGATGTCATGAGTGACCCGGCGCTGGATGTCCGCATTCTGCCGGCCGACCGTATTTCATTGGTGCGGGCGCCACGCAGCTTCTCGGTGATGGGTGCCGCCGGCAAGGCCGATCAGGTGGTGTTTCCTGGCCCACAGGTAACTCTGGCCGAAGCGGTGGCGTTGGCCGGTGGTTCCAACCCCAACGCCGGCGATCCCCGTGCCATCTTCGTGTTCCGCATCACCAAGGGGCCGAACGGGGAGGAAAAGCCAATCGTCTATCATTTCAACATGATGCGAGCGAGCAGCTATCTTCTCGCCCAACGCTTTGTCATGAGCGACAAGGATGTGCTCTATGTTGGCAATGCGGCGGCCAATCAGCCATCCAAGCTGGTGCAGATCGTCAGCCAGCTGTTCTTCCCGCTGGTGGCCTTGCAGAACGCCGGCGTTTTCTGACGCGGAATCAGCCGCGGCCGAGCAGACGGCGTAAGCGGCCGGTGCCGCGTCGAACGGCGACGACGGCGCTGGCGGCAGGATCAAGCGATGGCGGGCCTGCTGTGAGCCGTTGCACCAGCACTTCGGCCGGGCAGGGCAGCCCGGTTTCTGGATCGAGATAGCGCGGGTAGAGCAGATAAGCGGCAGCCACCAGCTCGTCCAGGCTGCGCCGGGCGGTGCGGCGGGCAGGCACCGGGCCGCGATCGGTGGTGAGGCCCCAGCCGGCGTAAAAGGGCACGCCGTGCACCGTGACGGGCTTTTCGCGCAGCAAGGCTTCAAACCCCGCCAGCGAACTGTTGACGTGCAGTTCATCCGCCATGGTGATCAGATCAGCCATGGGTGCGGTGGTTTCGATCCTGTCGGCCAGGCCTGCCATGTCGGCGTCGGCGATGCGGCCCTTGCGGTGACCGGCCAGCACGTCGGGATGCGGCTTGTAGATCACGAACGCCTCTGGCCCGGCTGCGGCGCGGGCGCGGCGCAAGAGTTCAAGGTTGGAGGACAGCGCCCCGCCGCTGGTGACCGCGCGGTCATCTTCCACCTGGCCGGGCACCAGCACATGGCGGCGCTCCCCGCCGGGGCGGGGCAAAGGCGCCGCTTCCCCCCGTTCATATTTGGACAAGCCGGCGGCCACGATAGCCACTCGCAGGGCGGCGGCGCGGGCAACCAGCGCGGGCGGGAAATCACCGGCCTGCAGGATCATTTCCAGCCCGCTGGGCCGGGATGGATCGAAGTGCACCCCGTGGGCATCCACGATGATCGACAACGGTGGCACGCAATCGGCGCCCAGACCGGCGGAGCGGATGAAGCCATCTTCGACTTCCAGCACCGGCCGGCCGATCAGTGCCCTGGTTTGTGCAGCCGAGAGGCGGGATCGCCATATCGCCACCTGATCAGCTGCGGCCAGTGAAGGCACGCCGCGCCGGAACGGGCTCTCCCCGCCATTCCACAACAGTGGTGCCACGCTGGGCCGCTTCCAATAGGCAAAGCCCAGCGCTGCCTTGATGCCGCGATTCGCGTCGATCAGTTGTCGCCAGAATCCACATAGTTCAATGGCTTGCAGGGCGGTGATGGCCTGGCCGCTGAACGGATCATGCCAGTGCCAACCGGCCAGATGCCGCTGCACCAACGCGTCTGCATCAACCGCGGTGCCATCCACCAGTGTGAGCGGTTTTCTGGCAGCCAGTGCAAGCAGCGTGCGCGGATCATCGGCGGGCAGCCGCACCTCGGTTGCCGCGTCCAGCAACGGCCACGGATCGGAATCGGTGGGCCAGTTGGCAGCATCAAGCACGGCTGGGCCGCTGATCTGCCGGCCCCAGTAGCAGCCGCCCACCCGGTGCCGCGCCAGCGCTGCCAGCAGCGCGGGCGCATCATCGCCGGCGCTGCTGCCAGGCACGGCAAAGGCCGGCGGGCGCGCGCCCGGAAACGGCGGAATGGCCAGGATTGGCGCCATCAACCCAGCGCGGCGATGGCGATCAACTGGCGCATCAGGCCGGGCAGCGCGTCCAGCGGCACCATGTTGGGCCCGTCGGAAAGGGCATTGTCGGGATCGGGGTGGGTTTCCATGAACAAGCCATCGATACCCACTGCCATGGCAGCGCGCGCCAGCGGCGCCACATATTGGCGCTGACCCAGAGACCGGTCTCCGCCACCGCCGGGCAGTTGCACGCTGTGGGTGGCATCAAACACCACCGGGCAGCCCATCTCGCGCATGATCACCAGGCCACGCATATCGACCACCAGATTGTTGTAGCCAAAGCTGCTGCCACGTTCGCACAGCAGAATATTGGCTTCGCTCACGCCGGCGCAGCTGGCGGCGGCACGCGCCTTGCCCAGCACGGCCTGCATGTCGGCCGGGGCCATGAACTGGGCCTTCTTGATGTTCACCGGCCGGCCACTGGCGGCGGCCGCCGTTATCAGATCGGTCTGCCGGGCCAGGAAGGCCGGCGTTTGCAGCATGTCCACCACCTCGGCCACAGGCTTCACCTGATCGGGCAGGTGCACATCGGTGAGCACGGGCAGGCCGGTTTCGCGCCGCACCGTTTCCAGCACGCGCAGGCCTTCCTCCAGCCCATGGCCGCGAAAGCCGTTGACGCTGGTGCGGTTGGCCTTGTCAAAACTGGCCTTGAAGATCACCGGCAGCCCCAGTTCCTCTCCCATCGCCTGCAGACGTGTGGCGATGGCAAGGCACAGCGCCTCGCTTTCGATCACGCAGGGGCCGGCGATCAGGAAGGGCGGCGCTCCGGGCGCGCGGGTGAATTGCGGCAGCATCAGCGGCTTTCGGCAAGGGCCCGGCGGGCCAGTTCGGCCTCGATCAGGGGCACATCGGTGGGATTGTTGAGTTCGATCATGTCCCACGCCGGTGCGGCGCAACGGGCTGCACCCACCTTCAGGCCTGCATCCAGAAAGCGCAATTGCTCAAGCCCCTCCTGCAACTCCAGCGGCGCCGGCCCGGCCGCCACATAGGCCGCCAGCGCTGCCGGTCGATAGGCATAAAGCCCGATATGCAGCAGCACCGGCTCGATCGGCGTGGTGCCGGGCGAAATATGCGGGATGATGCTCTTGGAGAAATAGAGCGCACGGCCATCGCGGCCACACACGGCCGTGGTGCCGCCCACCCGGCCGGCGGCGGCATCGGCCTGCAGATGGGCGAGCACAGACGGCGTGGCGGGCACCACCGCCGTTGCCATGGCCAGATCAGGCCGGGCGGCCAGCAGGCCAACCACATCGGCCACCATTGCCGCCGGGGTGAGCGGGGCATCCCCCTGCAGGTTCACCACAATATCGGGCATCGCAGCCAGACCCGGCAGGGCGGCAGCGCAGCGTTCGGTGCCGTTGATGCAGCTTTCCGGCGTCATCACCACGGTCATGCCCAGCGCCGTGCAAACATCGGCAATGCGATCATCATCGGTGGCGATCACGCATTCCACGGTGGCAGACAGGGCCACAGCTGCCGCCTGGCCGGCAGCCCAGCTATAGGCTATCGCGGGCCGCGCCTGCCCATCGGCCCCAACCAGCGGTGCCAGCGGCTTGGCCGGAAAGCGGGTTGACGCAAGTCGGGCCGGGATCACCAACGCGATGCGCATCGATCACTGCCCCCAGGGCGGCGAAGCGGCGATGTCATAAATCTGCACCGCGCCGATCGGGCGGCGCGATCCGGCATCAGCCACCACAAACAGCACGGTGATGCGATGGGCACGCATCATTTCCAGCGCATCATCAAGCGAAGCGGTCTGTTCGATCACCTTGGGCGCCGGGGTCATAACCGCTTCGGCCGAGCTTTCGGCCATTTCGTCCATATGGCGGCGCAGATCGCCATCGGTGATCACGCCCGCCAGATCGCCGGCCGGATCGACAACGCCGGTCATGCCCAGGCGCTTTTCGGTCATCACTTGCACCACCTTGGCCATGGCAGCATCAGCCGGCACCAGCGGCAGCCGGTTCAACCCGTGCATCACATCAACCACCAGCCGCGATTTGCGCCCGATCTCGCCGCCGGGATGCAAGGCGCGGATATCATCACCCGAAAGCCCGCGCGCCCGCATCGCTGCCACGGCCAGCGCATCACCCAGTGCCAGCATCATGGTGGATGACGTGGTGGGTGCCATGCTGGCGGTGCAGGCTTCCGGCATCGGCGGCAGTTGCAGGCTCACATCGGCCTTGCGCAGCAACAGCGAATCCGGATTGCGCGACACGCCGATGATGCCCACGCCCACCCGCTTGGCATGGGCATACAAGGGTTGCAGTTCCACCGTGTCGCCGCTGTTGGAAAAGATCAGCAACAGATCGCCCGGCATCACCATGCCGGCATCGCCATGTGCGGCCTCGGCCGCGTGCACGAAATGCGCCGGCGTGCCGGTGGCGGCCAAAGTGGCGGCCACCTTGCGGGCGATATGGCCGGATTTGCCCATGCCCGAGACCACAACCCGCTGCCGACATTCCAAAATGCGCATCACGGCGGCGGCAAAGGCACCGTTGATCATCTGGCCGAGCCGGGTCAGCGCTTCGGCTTCCAGCGCAATCACATCGCGACCAATGGTTTGCAGCAGGTCTGTGCTTGTGCGCAGCATGGTCATTTATCCTTATTGGCTGCCCGCGACGGAATTTGCGTTAACCATGCTGGCCAGCTCGGTCAATTCTTGACAGCATCGCAAGCTGCGAACAGGCAGGCCTGCATGCAGACAACGCAACTGCCGGGGCAAAGCCTTCGCCATATCCTGTTCGATCTTGATGGCACGTTGGTTGATAGCGTTCGCATCACCTGCGCCATCATCGATGCCATGCTGGCCGATCGCGGGATTGATCATCGGGCAGATCCGGCGGTGGCCCGTGCCATGGATGCGGTGGGTGGAGCCGCGATGATCCGGGCGGTGATGGGCCCGCATTGCCGCAACGCCGAAGCCGAACTGGCCGAGTTCCGCGCCCGCCATGCCGTGGCCGCCACACCGCCCGATCTGGCCTTTCCCGGCGTTGCCAGCGCACTGGCCCGGCTGGCCGGCCAAGGCGTCGGCCTGGGCATCTGTTCGAACAAGCCGCAGGCACTGTGCGAAAAAATCCTGGCCGATCTTGGGCTTGCTGGCCATTTCACCGCCATTGTCGGATCCCGCCCCGATCTGCCGCGCAAGCCCGCCCCTGATGGCGCCCGGCTGGCATTGGCGCAGATGGGGGCTGATCCGCGGGCGTGCCTGTATGTTGGCGATTCGGTGGTGGATGTGCACACGGCGGAGGCAGCGGGCACGCCGCTGGCGCTGGTGGCCTGGGGGTATGGGATTGCGGCTGCGCGGGTCGCAGCGCCGCAGGCCGTGGTGTTGCACCGGCTGGCGGATCTGGTGGGCGATTAGCGGCCCGACAGCGTGGACGCCAGGCGGGTGCGGAACAACCGGTCCCACAGCATGCCGGTGATGGCAAAATTGCCGGCTTCGTGGCGGTGATGGTGGTGCATGTGGTGGGTTTTCAGCAGGCGGGCCAGCCTGCCCTTCATCGGCCATTGGTGGCAGGCAAAATGCACCAGATCATAAGCGACATAGCCGGCCATGAAGCCAAAGAACATCCAGCTGCCGGCAGGGCCCGCCACTGCCAGCATGACCAGCCAGATGACGCCACCGATCGGCAGGCTGACAATTGGCGGCATCAGATTGCGCAGCGGATCATTCGGCACCGCATGGTGATTGCCGTGGATGATGAACACCAGATCCGCCAACATGGACGATGCCGGCCGCCAGTGGAACACAAAGCGGTGCAAGGCATATTCGGTAAGCGTCCACAGCGTCACGCCAACTGCGATCAGCAGCAACGCATATGCAACATCGGCTGTGCCCCACGCCACAAAGGCAATAAGCGGCAATCCCACCGCCCAAAAGGCAATGAAGGCAGGCGCCGAGATCATCGTCAGCTTTTCCAGCCAACGGTTCTCAAACA
>JAIXQY010000103.1 GCA_027485485.1 Sphingomonadales bacterium
ATGCTGACGGCTTATCCACTCACCACATTGGCGCTGATCGCGGCGCTGATCGTCTATTTCGGCCTGGGCGTCGTGGTGGGCGGCGCGCGCGCCAAATATGGCGTGCCCGCCCCGCAACCCGGCGGCCATCCGGAGTTTGACAAGCGCAACCGCGTGCACATCAACACGCTGGAACAACTGGCGCTGCTGGTGCCCGCCGTGATCGTGGCGGCGCCGGTGATCGGCGATCTGGTCACCGCCGGCCTCACCGCCGTCTGGTCCCTCGGTCGCCTCCTCTATGCCCGCGCCTATTATGCCGATCCGGCCAAGCGCGGCCCCGGCTTTGGCCTCACCTTCTTCCCCACGCTGATCATGCTGGGCGCCGGCATCTGGGGCGGCATTTCCGGCCTGATCTGAACCACCAGCCGGCCCGGCCCTGCGAACGCAGGACCGGGCCGGTGGGAAGTGATGCCGGCGTTTCGGGAGAGGGCCGGCATCGGGGAGCGCAGCTTCAGAACCGCCAGCCGACGCCAACGCCCACGATCAACGGATCGATATTGGCCCGAAGTCTGTTGACCGCGGCGCCTGTGGTCAGCCGGGCCGTGCTGTCCATGTCGACATATTTGACGTCGAGGTTGATGAACATCCTGTCGTTCAGGTCGAAATCCACCCCGGCCTGCACGGCATAGCCCCAGCTGTTGGACAGGTTCACATTGGTCGCGCCGATCGCCGTGTTGAGCTGGTTCGACGCCTTTTCGTTGTAGAACATCGTCCAGTTCACGCCGGCACCCACATAGGGATGGATCTTGCCCTGCGGCGCGAAATGATATTGCAGCGTGAGGGTGGGCGGCAGCACCCAGGTGCAGGCCAGGCGGCCAACGGCGGCCAGCGAACCGCCACCCTCGATGCAATGCTTGGTGGTCGCTGCGATCAGTTCGATGCCGATATTGTTGGTCAGCATATAGGTGAAATCGATTTCCGGGGCATAGGCGTTGGTGATGCGGCCGCCGCTGGTTGGGAAGGTCGGCAGCACCGGGCCCACCTTCTCCTGCGGCTGCACGGTGATCGCCCGCAAGCGGATCAGCACATCGCCCTGTTCGGCCAGCGCCGGGGTGGCCGCCATCGCCATGGCCAGCATCGCTGCCGCGAATTTCAGTTCCGTCTTCATGTCATTGCTTCCTGTTGCCGTGATGGCGCTGTTGTTGGGGGCAAGCGCACGACATCACCTTGATCTGGCGCAATTGCTGGCTCCGGTTGATTGCGTAGGGCGGCTGGCGAAAATGGCGGGCTGGCGCTGCCCCGCCGGCCCTGTCAGGCTTGGGCCACATCACAACAAGGGGAGTGCAGGATCATGGGTGCATTGAGCGGACGGGTGGCGTTTGTGACCGGCGCTGCCAGCGGCATCGGCCGCGCATCGGCCATCGCGCTGGCAGCGGAAGGCGCGATCGTGTTTGCCACCGATATCGATGCCCCCGGTGGCCGCGAGACGGTGGCGATGATCGAAGCCGCCGGCGGCCAGGCGAATTTTCGCGGCCAGGATGTGGTGGAGGAAGCGCGCTGGGCCGAACTGGTGAAGCGCGTGATGGACCTTTATGGCCGGCTCGACATCCTGGTGAACAATGCCGGGATCGGCACATCCGGCCTGATCACCGAGGTGACGCTGGAGCAGTGGAACCGGCAGATGGACATCAATGTCACCAGTTGTTTCCTCGGCATCAAGCACGCGCTGCCGGCGATGCGGACAGCGCGGCCCGATGGCCATGTTGGCGGTTCGATCATCAACATCTCGTCGGTGGCCGGGCTGGGCGGTTCGGCCGGCATGTCGGCCTATTGCGCCAGCAAGGGCGCGGTGCGGCTGCTCAGCAAGGCAGTGGCGATGGAATGCGCCGCCATGAAGGATGGCATCCGCTGCAACAGCGTCCACCCCGGCATCATCGACACGCCGATCTGGCAAAAGCTCGACACCTCGGGCGCGCTGGCGTCATCGGTGCCCGATGCGGTGCCGCCCGGTGCCAATGCCCTGGATGTCAACCTGATCGGCGCCGGCGCCCCGGTGGGCTATCCCGGCCGGCCCGAGGATATCGCCGCCGGCGTGGTCTTCCTGGCCAGCGACGCCAGCCGGTACATGACCGGCGCAGAGCTGGTGATCGACGGCGGCTGGACCGCCCATTGAGGGGGCACTCAGGCGGCCACCGCGACCGGCCCTGGGCCCACCGCCATGGCCATTTTGGCCACCGATGCCGGATTTCTGGCCACCAGCCTGGCCAAGGCACGGGAAGATCCGGGCTTTTTGTCAGGCAGGATAAAGGCCGAATCCATCAGGATCACCCCTCCCGGCACCCACGACGGCCGGAAAATGCTTCGTTCTGAATGATTTGATCGGTGCGCTGTCCTACAACCCACTCAGTGGGCTATGATGAAGCGCTCTTTGACCTGTTGGAAAACACTGCAGCGGCCGGCACCTGGAACTGACCCTAGGGCGTCACGCGCAGCACCCGGCCGCCGGGTTTGGCATCGGCGCCGTCATCGGTGGTCAGCCACACC
>JAIXQY010000171.1 GCA_027485485.1 Sphingomonadales bacterium
GACACCAAGCGCGCGGCGGCGGCTGCCATCGCGGCTGCCGGTGGCCATTATGTCGATCTGGCCATCATGGCGCCCGTCCACCCGGCCCGGCGGGCCGTGCCCCTGCTGGTGTCGGGCGCTGATGCCCAAGCCGCTGCGGCAGTGCTGGCCGGGCTGGGCTTTGCTGCTGTGCATGTGCTCGATGGCCCGGTGGGAGCCGCCAGCAGCGTCAAGATGATCCGGTCAGTCATGGTCAAGGGCATGGAGGCGCTGGCGGCCGAATGCGCCATCGCCGCCCGCCGCGCTGGTGTTCTGGATCAGGTGTTGGCCTCGCTCGGCCCCGGCTGGCCGGTCGACATCGCCTATCGCCTGGAACGCATGACCAGCCATGGCGAGCGCCGGGCCGAGGAAATGGCCGAAGTGGCCGCCACGCTTGCGGCTCTGGGCGTGCCCGCAGCCATGGCCGGCGCCACACTGGGCTGGCAGCAGCAGCTGGGCCGGATGCGGTTGCCCGCCGCGCTGGATGCCGATGCCCGCATGGCCGCCGTTGATGCCGCGCTGCGCCGCGACAATTCCAGCCAGAAGGATGCCGCATGAACCGCGCACCGCTGATCATCGATTGCCATGGCCACTATACCGTGCTGCCCGCGGCCCATGATGCCTGGCGGGATGCGCAGAAGGCTGCGTTCAAGGCCGGCCAGCCGGCACCGCCCTATCCGGACATCAGCGATGACGAGATAAGCGAGACGATCGAGAAGAATCAACTGCGCCTGATCCGCGAGCGCGGTGCCGACATGACGATCTTCTCGCCGCGCGCCAGCGCCATGGCGCCGCATGTGGGCGATCAATCCGTGGCGGTGCCCTGGGCGCGGGCCTGCAATGATCTCATTGCCCGGGTGGTGGGCCTGTATCCCGACACGTTTGTGGGCGTGTGCATGCTGCCGCAATCACCGGAAGCCGATCTGTCATCCTCCATTGCCGAACTGCGCCGCTGTGTGGAGCAGCTGGGTTTCATCGGCTGCAACCTCAATCCGGATCCCGGCGGCGGCCATTTCAAGCACCCGCCGCTCACCGATCCCTTCTGGTTCCCGCTTTACGAGGTGATGTGCGAACTGGACGTGCCGGCGATGATCCATGTCTCGGGCAGCTGCAACCCGGCGATGCATGCCACCGGCGCCTATTATATCGCCGCCGACACCATCGCCTTCATGCAATTGCTGGAAGGCGATCTGTTCAGCCGCTTTCCCGGCTTGCGCTTCATCATTCCGCACGGCGGCGGCGCAGTGCCCTATCACTGGGGCCGCTATCGCGGGCTGGCCGACATGTTGAAGAAACCGGCACTCGACACGCATCTGATGGACAATGTTTTCTTTGATACCTGCGTCTATCACCAGCCGGGGGTGAACCTGCTCGCCGAGGTGATCGACACCAAGAATATCCTGTTCGGCAGCGAGATGGTGGGTGCGGTGCGCGGGATTGATCCCACCACTGGCCATTATTTCGATGACACCAAACGCTATGTCGATGCCCTGCCGATCAGCGCGGCGCAGCGGGCGGCGATTTTCGAGTTCAATGCCCGGCGGGTGTTCCCGCGCCTTGATGCGCGGCTGAAGGAGAGGAATTTGTGACAAGCTGGCTGACCAACACCTGGTATGTGGCGGCGTGGGACACGGAAGTGGACACGGCGCCGCTGTCCCGCACCATCTGCGGCGTGCCGATGCTGTTCTATCGCCGGCTTGACCGCAGGATCGTGGCCATGCGCGATGCCTGCCCGCACCGCTTGCTGCCCTTGTCGCTGGGCATTCGCGAGGGCGATTCCATCCGCTGCAAATATCACGGGCTCAAGCTTGGCCCCGATGGCGTGGCCGAGGAAATGCCGCTGGCCAATGATCCGGTGAACCGGTCCATCTGTGTTGAAACCTTCATCACCCACGAGCGCCACCGCTTTGTCTGGGTGTGGATCGGGGAACGCGAACGCGCCGATCCGGCACTGATCCCGGATCTGTGGCCCTGCTCGCATCCCGATTGGGTGTTTGATGGCGATCATTATGCCATCGCCTGCGATTATCGGCTCATGATCGACAATCTGATGGACCTCACCCACGAAACCCATGTCCATTCCGGATCGATCGGCCAGCCGGAAATCATGGAGGCACCCTTGACCTGCCGCGTGGATGGTGACCGGGTGTTCCTGTCGCGCTGGATGCCTGACATCACGCCGCCGCCATTCTGGCGCGACGCGCTGCGCCATGACGGGCCGGTTGATCGCTGGCAGATCTGCCAGTTCGTGCTGCCATCGGCGGTGATGATCGATGTGGGCGTGGCGCCGGTGGCGGCCGGGGCCACGCTGGACAGCCATGATCAGGGCGTGCGCGGCATGGTGGTGGATTTCATGACCCCCGAAACCGAAGAGAGCCATCATTATTTCTGGGGCATGGCCCGCAACTTCGACATTCACGATGTTGGCTTCACTGCCCGGCTGAAGCGCCAGCAAGGCGGCGTGTTCGCCGAGGACCGCGCCGTTCTGGAACAGCAGCAGGCCAGCATGCGCGCCAATCCCGATCTGAAACTGCGCGCCTACAGCATCGATCAGGGTGGCGTGCGCGCCCGCCAGATCATCGCCCGCGCCATCGCGGCCGGCAAGGAAGGTCCGCCATGACCGGCCCAGCCCCCTGCAATCAGGCCAGCATCGCGGCTGGCCCATTCCGTCTGGAGTCCACCCCATGACCACGCCTCTCCGCATTGCCCTGGCCGGTGCCGGCGCCTTTGGCGAAAAGCATCTTGATGCCCTGAAGCTGATCGACGGCGTGACCGTCACCTCGCTGGTGGGGCGCCGGCTTGAGCCGACTGAGGCCATTGCCGCAAAATATGGCATCGGCCATGCTTGCACCGATCTCGCCGAGACACTGGCGCGCGATGATGTCGATGCCGTCATCCTGTGCACGCCAACGCAGATGCATGCCGAGCAGGCCTTGGCCTGCATGGCCGCGGGCAAGCATGTCCAGGTGGAAATTCCATTGGCTGACAGCCTGGCGGACGCCGAAGCGGTTGCTGCCCTGCAGGCACAAACCGGCCTTGTCTGCATGGTGGGCCACACCCGGCGGTTCAACCCAAGCCATCAATGGGTGCGCCAGCGCATCGCCGCCGGTGATTTTGCCATCCAGCAGATGGACGTGCAGACCTATTTCTTCCGCCGCCAGAACATGAACGCCAAGGGAGAAGCGCGCAGCTGGACCGATCATCTGCTCTGGCACCATGCCGCTCATACGGTGGATCTGTTCGCCTATCAGACCGGCGAGCCGGTGGTGGCGGCCAATGTGCTGGCCGGGCCGCTGCACCCGGAACTCGGCATCGCCATGGACATGTCGATCCAGCTGAAATCGGCTGGCGGTGCCATTTGCACCCTGTCATTGAGCTTCAACAATGATGGCCCGCTTGGCACCTTCTTCCGCTACATCGGCACCACCGGCACCTATATCGCCCGCTATGATGATCTGTTCACCGGCCGGGATGAGCGCATTGACGTGTCGGCCGTGGATGTCTCGATGAACGGCATCGAATTGCAGGATCGCGAGTTCATCGCCGCCATCCGCGAAGGCCGGGAGCCCAATGCCAGCGTGGCCCAGGTGCTGCCCTGCTATCGCACCCTGCACGCGCTGGATCTGCAACTGGCATGACAATGCGGTCGCTTGCCGGCCGGATGGTGCAGCCTGTTGGCCTGGGCTGCATGAATCTGTCCCATGCCTATGGCCGGCCGCCGGAGCGGGCCGAGGCGGTGCGGTTGCTGCATGCGGCGATCGATGCCGGTTATGACCACCTGGATACGGCCGCACTTTATGGCTTTGGCGCCAATGAGGAGTTGCTTGGCGACGCCCTGGCCGGGAAGCGGCAGCAGATTTTCCTCGCCACCAAATGCGGCATGGCCGGCGTGGACGGCAAGCGGGTGATCGATGGCCGGCCCGAAACCATCACCGCCACGGTGGAGGCCTCGCTCAAGCGGTTGCGCACTGATCGGGTGGATCTGCTCTATCTGCACCGGCGTGATTTTGCCGTGCCCATTGAAGACAGTGTGGGCGCGATGGCCCGGCTGGTCGAGGCGGGCAAGCTGGGCGCCATTGGCCTGTCCGAAGTGTCGGCGGCCACCATCCGCGCGGCCCACGCCGTTCACCCGATCGCGGCGGTGCAGAGCGAATACTCGCTGTGGAGCCGCGAGGTGGAGATCGGCGTGCTGGCCGAAACCGCCCGGATTGGCGCCGCCCTGGTCGCCTTCAGCCCGATGGGCCGTGGCCTGTTGTCGGGCGCCATCACCGCGGCCACCAGTTTCCAGCCCGGCGACATCCGGGCCGGCATGCCGCGCTTTCAGGGCGAGGCGCTGGCCAGCAATGCGGCACTGGCCGCGCAGCTCGTCGTGCTCGCCGCCGAAGCCGGCGTGAACGCCGCCAGCCTGTGCCTGGCCTGGGTGCTGTCGCGCGGCAACCATGTCCATGCGCTGCCCGGCACCACCAGCCTTGCGCACATGGCAGGCAATCTGGCAGCGGCCACCTTGGCGCCAGGCCTGTTGGAACGGGCCGGGGCGCTGTTCGCCGGAAGTGTGGCCGGGGAGCGCTATCCGGCGGCGACCTATCGGGAAATCGACACCGAACGCGCTTGAACCGGCCCTTGGGCGCGGTTGGCGTTCACGCCTTTGCCGGCGTGATCTCGGCGATGGCCTGCTGCCGCAGCAGATGCTTCTGGACCTTGCCCGAAGCGGTGCGCGGGATGCTGGCCGTGACCACGGCGGTCTTGGGCAGCTTGAACCGCGCCAGGCGTTGCTCACAGTGGCGCAGGATCATGTCGGCATCGATGGCGCGGCCCGGCACCGGGATCACATAGGCCCGGCCCACTTCGCCCCAGCGTTCATCCGGCACGCCGACAACCGCGCATTCGCCCACCTCGGCCAGTTCGGCGATCACCGCTTCCACCTCGGCCGGATAGACATTTTCGCCGCCGGAGATGTACATGTCCTTCTTGCGGTCAACGATATAAAAGTACCCGTCGCTGTCTTGCATGGCGGCATCGCCGGTCATGAACCAGCCGTCGTGGAAGGCCTTGGTGGTGATGTCAGGCTGGTTCCAGTATCCAGACGTCACCGAAGGTCCGCGCACCCACAGCTCCCCGCGCTCGCCGCACGGCACCGCATTGCCGTCATCATCGACGATCCGGGCTTCAACGGTGAGGAAGGGCAGCCCGCAACTGCCCGACTTGCTGAGCAGCAGCCCAAGATCATGGGTGGGCATGCCGAAATTTGATCCGGTTTCCGTCATGCCAAAGCCTTCGGTGATGCGGATGCCGGCCGCCACGAAGCGCTCGGTCTGGGCCTTGGGGTTGGGCGCACCGCCGATTGCCCAGCCGACCAGACCGCGCAGCCGTTCCGGATCGAAGCCCGGCTGGTTCCACAGTGTGGCCGCCATCTGGGGCACGGAGAAATAATGGGTCACACCCAGCGCCGGATCGGTCAGCCGTTCCAGCGTCTTGTGCGGATCGAACCCGCGCGAGATCAGCACAGTCCCGCCGGCCAGGATCGGCACACGGGTGGCAGCACACAGGCCGGCGGTGTGGAACAGCGGCATGTCGCACAGGAACACGCTGTGCATGGTCACGTCACTGCCGTGGATAAAGTTGGTGCAGCCCCAGAAGATATTCTGTTCCGACAGCATCACGCCCTTGGGCCGCCCACTGGTGCCCGAGGTGTAGAGCAAGGTGGCCGGGGCCGAAAAAGCCCGTCGAGCCGTGGCGGGTGGAGCGGTTGCGGGTGTGCCCAGGCCGAGCATGTCGGCAATCGGCAAGGCCCTTGCCGCTGCTGCGGGGGCCGGGAATTCCGCGTCATGAAACAACAGTGCCGGCGCCGCATCGCCCGCCAGCGCTTCGATTTCGGCGGCAGCGAGGCGCCAGTTGAACGGCACGAAGATGCAGCCGGCGCGCACGCACGCCAGCTGCAGGATCAGCATTTCGGCACAATTGCGCGCCAGCGTGGCCACGCGCTGCCCGCTGGCCTCGCCCTGCTGCGACACCAGCCACGCCGCCAGCCGGTCAATCGCGCGGTCGAGCGCGGCATAACTCCATGACCGCGCGGTTTCGAGATCGACCAGCGCCAGGCCATCCGGGTTGGACCGGGCCGATGTCGCGACCGGATTGCAGTGGATCATGGTTTGATCTTGCTGGTGTCAAACGTGCCAAGGCCCGGCTTGAAGGATTTCTCGTCCAGAAACTGCCGGGTTGCTTCGCGGCGGGCCTCGGCACCGCCAAAGCTGTGCAGCGCCTCCTGCGCCCGGATCTGATACTCCAGGCCATTGTCATAGGTCATGTCGACCATTCGGCGCATCGTCCACTTGGTGGCGCGCAGGGCATGGCCATCCTTCTTCTTCAGCGCGTCGGCGATTTCGGTGACGCGGGCGAGCAGCCGGTCGGCCGGCACGGCTTCCGTGATCAGGCCCTGCTCCTCGGCCTGCTTACCGGTCAGGTTCTCACCCATCATCGCATGATACATGGCCTTGCGGAAGGGCATCAGCTCCTGCGCCACCTTGGACGCGCCGCCACCCGGCAGGATGCCCCAGTTGATTTCCGACAGGCCGAACTGCGCGTCTTCCGAGGCAATGGCGATGTCACAGCCGAACAGCGGGCCATAACCGCCGCCGAAGCACCAGCCGTTGATCATGGCAATGGTCGGCTTTTCATACCAGCGCAGCCGCTCGAACCAGCCATAGGATTCGCGCTGGGCCTTGCGCACGGCGCCAAGGCCCTTGGCTTCGTTCTCGCGGAAATATTCCTGCAGATCCATGCCGGCTGACCAGGCCTCGCCTTCGCCGGTGAGCACCAGCACCTTCACATCATCCCGGAACTCCAGTTCTTCCAGCACCTTCTTCATCTGCCGGTTGAGCTTCGGGCTCATGCAGTTGCGCTTTTCCGGGCGGTTGAACTTCACCCAGGCGATCCCGTCAGCAACGGAAAAGGCAACAGTATCTTCTTCGGCACGTTCGGTGGTCATGTCATGGTCCTTGGTTCGGGGATCGTGGCGGGGCCAGTCGGTTCAATCCAATAAACATTTCATGGCATGCGCACGACCGGTTTGATCACCCGGCCGCTTTCGCCGGCCTCGATGGCAGCGGCAATGTCGGCAAAAGCGAACATCTCGATCAACCGGTCAAACGGGAAGCGGCCGGCCTGATAATGGCCGATCAGCTCAGGAATGAAGGTCGCCGGATCGGCGCTGCCTTCAACGATGCCGCGCACCACCCGGCCGCCGCTCATGGCGAAGATCGCATCGATCGCGATGTTCTGGCCTGGCGGATAGGCACCCACCAGCGCCAGCTCGCCGCGCGGTGCAAGGGCGGGGATCGCCGCGTTGCAAACGTCGACGATGCCGGTGGTATCGATGATATAGTCAAAGCCAGCCGGGCACCCGGCGGCGGCGGCATGGCCCATCATGTCGGCTGCGGCGGCGTCAAAGGCATGGGTTGCCCCCACCGTCCGGGAAAGGGCAACCCGGGCGCTGTTGATGTCGAGCGCCACGATGGTTGTCGCGCCGGCGATCACCGCGGCCATCACCGCCGAAAGCCCCACCGCGCCGGCACCGATCACCGCAACGCTGCTGCCCGGCCGCACGCGCAGCCCCTTGAGCACGGCACCGGCCCCGGTCTGGATGCCGCAACCCAGCGGCCCCAGATACTCCAGCGGCAGCGACGGATCGACCTTCACCGCATTGCTGGCCGGAACAATCGCGTGGGTGGCAAAGCTCGACTGGCCAAAGACATGGCTGTGGATCGGCTCGCCCTTGCTGTCCGTCAGCGCGGTGCTGCCGTCCAGCCGGGCGCCAAAGAAGTTCAGCGGAACCCAGCTGTGGCAATAGGCCGGGGCATGTTCATGGCAGGACACGCACTCGCCGCAGTGGGCAAAGCTGAGCACGACATGGTCGCCCACCGCAAGGCCGGTGACGGCGCTGCCAACGGCTTCGATCACGCCGGCGCCTTCATGGCCCAGCACCACCGGCTGCGGCACCGGCAGCAGGCCATCGCGCATCACCATGTCGGTATGGCACACGCCGACGGCACGGATGGCCACCCGCACTTCATTTTCGCGCGGGTCTTCCAGGGTCACGGGTTCGATTTCGGGGGCAGCGCCGGCAAGACGCTGAACCGCAGCCATGGCAGCTACAGGCATGTCCTTGTCCCTTGTTGATGGCAGGACCGGTCAACGGCATCGCGCCACCCTGATGGTTGGCGTGATGCCGTTGCAGTCCCGCGACGATCAGAAGTTGAAGCCGATGCGGGCGAACCACTCGCGCGGTCGGTTGAAGCTGCCGAACAACACGCCTGCCGCTTCGTTCGGGCCGGCTGACACGAGGAAGCGTTGATCCAGGATGTTGGTGGCCCCGGCCGACAGATACCAGCGCTCGTCCGGCTCACGATAGGTGATGTTGGCGTTGACCATGTTCACCGGCGGACGCCGCAGCTGGATATAGCGGGCGAGATCATTGAACACCTCGCTGCGATAGCTCCAGTCCGCCATGAAGACGAGTGCACCGCCGTTGCCCAGCTTCGCCTCGTAACGCGGGCTGATGTTCACCGACCAGGTGGCGGTCTTGGGCAGTTGCCCACCGACCACGGCGCCCAGTCGCACCCCTGGGATCGCCCCGGCAACGCCCGGCGCCCGCACGCTGGCAGACAGTTCCGTGAAGGAAGCATCCAGATAGCCAACTGCGGCATTGACCGTCAGGCCATCGGTCGGCGCCAGCACGGCTTCGATCTCGATGCCGTTGATCCGCGCCGTGCCGGCATTGTCGATCGTGGGCGAAGTGCCGACCTGCTGGTTGAGCTGGACATTGCCATAGTTGGTGGTGAAGGCCGCGATGTTCAGCTGCAGCTTGCGGTCCCACAGCGTCGACTTGATGCCGACTTCAAAGGTCTTGGCGATTTCCTCGTCAAAGCTCGGCGCGACATTGCCCTGCGGGTTGGTCAGACGCGTTGTCCAGCCGCCGGTCTTGTAGCCTTCCGAATAGCTGCCATAGACCATGATATCATCGGCCGGGAACAGCTGGACGCCAAGCTTGGGCGCGAAATTGTCGAACTTCTGGCGGTTGACGCCCGGCACGAACACCCGCACCGGATTGGTTGGATCCGGGAAGGACAGGGCGGCAAAGCAGGGCGGGCCGCCCGCGGCCACCGGCGGGGCCAGCGGGAAGTTCCCGAACGGGGCAATGGTGCCATTGCCGTCAGCACAGCCGAACAGCTTGTAGTTGCCGCCGTTCAGGTCCTGCTGGCCGCCTTCGAACCGCTTGGTCTCGTTGGTGTAACGACCGCCAACGGTGAAGGCCAGCCAGTCGTTCACCCGCAGATCGAACTGGCCAAAGAAGGCAAAGTTGCTGGTGTCGAAATCGTTGGGCCCGTCAACCTGCAGCAGGCCTTCGTTGAACACCACGTGATCGCGCAGATTGCCCTTCTCGTTGAAATAGAAGGCGCCCAGCACGAAGTTCAGCTTGCCGTCGAACAGATCATTGCCCAGCAGTTGCAGTTCCTGGCTGATCTGTTCCTGGTTCTGCGAGAAGGTGAGTTCCAGGATCGACAGGGGCGAGCCGTCAAGGTCCGACCCGGCCGTCCAGTTGGTCCGGCGGTATGCGGTGATCGAGCGCAGCGTCAGCTTGTCGGCCACGTCGAGTTCGGCGTTGGCGCCAAAGCCGAAGGCCTTGAGATCGTTGACCGTCGGGCCGGTGGCATAGGTGGTGTCCGGATCGCCGGTGATGAAGCGGCCATCCCACGGCAAGCGGTTGTTGTTCGGGTTGTTGTCAACATTCACCCCGGCCAGCGGTGCCAGCAGGCCGCCGGGATTGACGCTGGTGCCGCGTGCGCCGCAGATCGCGGTGGCACCGCGCGCGGCGATCTGATCCGGCGTGCTGCCGATGCAGAAATTATAGAGGCCGCCAAACAGCACGCCGCCGTTGGGCGCTATCGGGTTGATGCCGGTGCCCGGCAGCGGGTTGGTCGGCGCAAACGGGCCCGGCGGGAACGACACGGCCAGCAGCGAGTTGTTTTGCCCGGCGGAAAGCTGGCGGGTGTAATCGCCGGTCGCCGTAACGCGGAAGCTGCCACCATTGTCCCACCGCAGCTTGCCGCGCAGGCTGATATTGTCATCCGGGCTCTGCCGGCTGGCATTGGAATAATCAGCGTGGCTGAAATTCTGGAAACTGTCCGAATTGGCGATCGCCCGCTGTTCGGCGGCCGTGCCTTCATAGCGCAAGCGGCGCTGGAAGCCGGTGCGGTTGGTCACACCGGCAGTGATGGACGAAGTCAGTCCTTCGGCGATCGGCACGTCAAGCGACAGGCGAGCGCGCAGCAGGTTGAAGCTGCCGGTCGTCAGATCGCCTTTCAGCTTCAGCTCCTTGCCGGGATTGCGGGTGACGATCGAGATCGCGCCGCCAATCGTGTTGCGGCCGAACAAGGTGCCTTGCGGCCCTTTGAGCACTTCGATGCGCTCCACGTCGAGCAGGTCCTGGTTGGCACCGACCGTGCGGGCCAGAAAGACGCCGTCGAGATAGATGCCAACGCCCGGATCGATGTTGAACGCAAAGTCATCCGAACCGATCCCGCGGATGGTGGCGGACAACACCGCAGACGATCCCGAGAACGGTGTGCCGCCATCAAGGTTGACGTTGGGCGCAAGCCCACTGAGCGCCGAGAGATCGGCCAATCCGCGCGACTGCAAGGCTTCGGCGCCAAAGGCCGTGATGGCAATCGGCACATCCTGCAGGCGCTGGTCGCGCTTCTGGGCCGTCACGATGATTTCGGCCACGCCGCCTTCATCTTCGACTGCGGCCGCGGCTGCCGCCGGCTGGGCCTGTGCATGCACGGGGTTGAAGGCCCCAAGTGCCACGGTGATCACGGCCACTGCGGTGCCGCGCAACATAAGCTGCTTCATGTCTCGTCCTCCCAAGTCTCCGCCGCCAGCTTGCACTGACTTAGCGGATCGGGATTAGAGGCGCTGGCACTCACGGTCTTTGACGAACGCGCAAAAGATTTGGACAATCGCGCAAGGGCAACATTCCTGCGCTGGCGGCCGGCCGGGCCGATCAGTGGCGCTGCCGGTACTGGCTGGGGGACAGGCCAAAACGCTCGTGGAAGCGGCGCGCGAAATAGGCGCTGTCGGTGAAGCCCGAGGTGAAGGCGATGGTGGTGACGCTCAGGTGAGTCTCCATCAGCAGGCGCTGCGCGGCAAGCTCCAGCCGGCTCTGCATGATGTAGCTGCCCGGCGTCGTGCCGGCCTGCGCCACGGCCGATTGCAGCGTGCGCAGCGATACGCCCAGTTCGGCCGCCAATTGGCTGGGCGTCAGATCAGGATCGGCAAGATGGGCCGCAACCACACCCTTCATCCGCTGCAGCAGGGGATTGCCCGCTTGGCCGGCGCCTGCTTCGCGTTGCTGCAGCCCGGTTGCCAGCATGTCGACCAGCACGGCCGCATAGGATTCGCCGAGCGATTGATCGAAATTGGCCGCACCTTCGCGCCACAGCGAGAGCATGAAATTGCGCAGCAGCCGGGTCGCCGCCAGCCGCCCCGATATGTTGCGGGCGATCATGTCGTCCAGATCGGGCACGCGGTTTTCCACCGGAGTCCGGTCCATTTCAACCACCAGCAGCTGGTGGTTGGTTTCGACATTGAACTGGTAAAATTCCTCGCCCGAACACACCACCATGTCACCGGGTTCAAGATGCGCGACCCGCCCGCGCTGGGTGAGGCTGCACTTGCCGTCCTGTACCACATGGACAACCACCGAACGGTCACGGCAGCTTGAAACGCTCGAATTGCGGCGGGCCACCACGGCGGCGCTGGATTGCGGCCAGATCATCGTCATGCTGCCCAGCTGCCAGCGCGACATTTGCGCCTTGAACAGGCTCTGGGTCGGGTTGACGACGAGTCCGTCATAGGTTGCGCCGAGCAGCTGATTCCAATATTCAATGCCCTCAGCGTTGGCCCGGCCACGGGTGGAAAATTGTTCGATCATCCCCGGTCCCCTTCTGCGCCGGCCTCTTGCTTTTCACGCGCTGACCTGCTGCCCCACGCGCAAAATAGTATGTGCAGCATATCATTTCAAGCGGGATGCGGCCGGCTGGTCTGTGCGTTTGGAACATGCTGGAATCGCGTGATCTTTGCCGGTCTGGCCATGATGCTTCCGGCCCGAATGACATTATCGTGACATCATGTCACACGCCGGGCGCTCTGGCGGCCTGCCGGTGATCAGCCCCACCTCTCTATCTTGTAGGTTGAACATACAAATTGGATTGACTGACATTGTATGTGCACCATACGGTCTTCGCCGGACATCAGGGTCTGGGCGTGGCACGCCCAAGGGCAACGGGGAGGAACATGTCGTGACGCAGCAGGAATCGCTCGAAGCTAGGCTTGGCGCGGTCAGCGACATTGTCGCGATGCTGCGCAACCAGCAGGTCGGCCCCAATGTCTATCCCGGCGTGCCGGCAGAATTTTCCAACTGGCGCAGCGAACAGCGGGCCTGGGCGCAGACCTGCGTACTGTTCAACCAGTCCTATCACATGGCCGAGCTGATGGTCGAAGGGCCGGATGCCTTCGCCTTTCTGAACGGGCTTGGCATCAACAGCTTCAAGGGCTTCGTGCCAGACCGCGCCAAGCAGTTCGTGCCGGTCAGTCATGATGGCTATGTCATCGGCGACGTCATCCTGTTCTATCTGGCGGAAAACCGCTTCAACATGGTGGGCCGGGCGCCGACGCTGAACTGGGTGATGTTCCATGCCGAAACCGGCACGCATGATGTCACACTCACCTATGACGAACGCACCGCTGTTCGGCCGGATCCGGAAAACCGCCGGCATTATCGCTATCAGATCCAGGGGCCCAATGCCGCCGCGGTGATCACCGATGCCACCGGCGCTCCGGCGCCCGATCTCAAATTCTTCCACATGTGCCGGATGGAAATCGCCGGCAAGCAGGTGCATGCGCTGCGCCACGGCATGGCCGGCCAGCCCGGCTATGAGCTGATGGGGCCGTGGGAAGATCGTGATGCGGTGCACGCGGCGCTGGTCGCCGCCGGCAAGGCCCATGGCATGCTGCTGGTGGGCGGACGCACCTATTCGTCAAACACGCTGGAATCCGGCTGGATCCCGTCGCCGTTGCCGGCGGTTTACACCGGCGAAGCGATGAAACCCTATCGCGAGTGGCTGACCAGCCGTCATTATGAAAGCAACTGCTCGATCGGTGGCAGCCATGTGCCCGACAGCGTCGAAGGCTATTATCTGACGCCGTGGGATCTGGGCTATGGCCCCTTCATCAAGTTCGATCATGATTTCATCGGGCGCGCCGCGCTGGAGGCCAAGGCGGCCGGACCGCACCGCAAGAAGGTGACCCTGGCGCTCGACAGCGCGTCGGTCACCGATGCCATCTTCAGCCAGTTCGAGAAGGATGGCCTGCGTGCCAAGTTCATGGAATTTCCCAGTGCGGTCTATGCCATGCACCCGTTTGATCGGGTGGAATCGAACGGCAAGCTGGTCGGCCTTTCCACCTGGATCGGCTATTCGGCCAACGAAGGCCGCATGCTCACCCTGGCCATGGTGGATGAAGCCTTCGCGGTGCCCGGCACGGAGGTTGAACTGATCTGGGGCGAGCCGGACGGCGGCACCTCCAAGCCCACGGTCGAACCGCACCGCCAGGTCGCGATCAAGGCGATCGTCTCACCCGCGCCCTATTCGGACGTGGCCCGCACCGCCTATGCCGACAGTTGGCGCACCAAGACGGCTTGAGTGGTGCCACCGTCAACCGGGCCGGAGCAGGCGATGGAAACCGATGCGTTTGCGGCGCTGTGCGCAGAGCGGGCATGCGAGCGCCTGGTGCTGGATTATGCGGCTTGCAACGATGCTGGCGATTGGGACGCGGTGGCGGGTTTCTATGTTGCCGATGGCCGCATGAGCCGCCCGACCGCGCCCGATCTGTTCATCGAGGGACGCGATGCGATCCTGGCGGCATTTCGCGCCCGGCCGCCGCGCACAACGCGCCATGTCTGCGCCAACATCCGGGTCACCTTGCTCGATGCCGCGACGGCGCGGGTGAGCAGCCAGATCCTGCTGTTCACGGCCGCCGGTCAGCCGCCCCTGGTGGGCAGCTATGCCGATCTGTGCATCAAGACTGATGCCGGCTGGCGTTTTGCCGAACGCCGGGGCAGCCTCGATTTTCCCCCGTCCTGATCTGGCGCCGATGACGCCCGCGCCATGGCCATGCTGACTCCACCCCCCGCTGGACCAGCCCGCGGCGCGGTCCTTGGCCTCGCTCAATGGCGCGAAGCCTTTTGCAGCCAGATGTTCGTGCTGGACATTTCATCGACCGATCCGGCCTTCGAGGCAGAGCTTCTGCAGCATCGTCTCGGCCCGGTTCAGGCAACCCGGCTCGTGGCCGGCCCGCAGCGGGTGATCCGCCATCAACGGCTGATCGCGCGCGACAATGGCCAATCGGCGCTGGATCTGGTCGCCTTGCGGGCCGGCACATTGGAATATGAACAGGCTGGCCGCCGCGGGCGCGTGCGTGCGGGGGAGGCGGTCTTGCTTGATCGCCGCCAGCCTTATCGGTTTGACGCGTCCGCCAGCCGGAGTGTGGCGATATCGTTCAACCATGATTGGCTGACGCGCTGGCTGCCACAACCCCATGCGCTGGCCGGCCTCCATATCGATGGCTCGACGGGGTGGGGCAGGGCATTGGCGTCTGTCACGGAACAGCTGGAGCGCGAGGATGCCGGCGCCCGTCTGGTGCCCGATGGCCTGATCGCCGATCAGATTGCCGGTCTGGTGGCCCTGGCGGTGGGCGAAACCGCCTCCGGCGAACAACGGCACGACCGGCGCCTGGTGCGATTGCTGCAAGCGCTGCAGGACAACGCGCATGATCCGATGTTCGATGCGGATCAGGCGGCAGCCATGATGGGGCTGTCGCGGCGCAGCCTGTTCATGGCCTGTGCCCGCGCCGGCAGCAGCTTTGGCCAATTGCTGCTGAAGGCGCGCCTGGAGCGGGCGCGCGACATGCTGGGGGATGCGCGCAGCATCGGCGTGCCGGTGCAGGAAATCGGCTATCGCTGCGGCTTTGCCGATCCCGGCCATTTCTCGCGCCGTTTTGCCCAGCGCTTTGGCCAGCCGCCCGCCCGCTGGCGGCAAGCATTGCACAGCTGACCCAGTTTCCCTGCACGCCCAGACAATGCCACCGGCCACGCCGCGCATTAGTCTTGCCACGTGAATCCGGCGCTTCAGGCCGGGCGCTGGGGAGATGGCGATGCACGGACAGGTTTTGGCGCGGCATGACGCTTTGGTTGGCCCGCACTATGACAGGATCATCAACCAGTTTCGCGCCGCGCTTGGCGCCGGGGGGGTGATTGAAGACACCCCGTCACGCGCGGCCTTCCGCGATCCCTTCGCACCGGCCGGGCAGGATTGGTATGAACCCGGCGTGGTGCTGATGCCTGCCAGCGTGGAGGAGGTGCAGGCGGTGCTGCGCATCGCCAATGAGCACAAGACCCCGATCTGGACCAGCGGCCAGGGCCGCAACAACGGCTATGGCGGGGCATCGCCGCGGGTGTCCGGCTCCCTCGTGATGTCGATGCGCCGCATGAACCGCGTGCTCGAGGTTGATCCGGTGTCGGCCACCGCCCTGGTGGAACCGGGCGTGCGCTTCTTTGATCTTCACGATCATCTGCGCGCCCATGCGCCGCATCTGTGGATGTCGGTGCCTGATCTGGGCTGGGGCAGCATTGTCGGCAACACGCTGGATCACGGCATGGGCTACACGCCCTATGGCGATCATGTGGCCTCACAGTGCGGCATGGAAGTGGTGCTGGCCAATGGCGATGTGCTGCGCACCGGCATGGGCGGCATGAGCAATTCGCGGGCCTGGCAGGTGTACAAGCGCGGCTGCGGCCCCAGCTTTGACGGCCTGTTCATGCAGTCAAACTATGGCGTCGTCACCAAGATGGGCGTCTGGCTGATGCCCGCCCCGCAATGTTACATGCCCGGCTGGCTGCAACTGCAGAACGACAGCGATCTCGAAGTCCTGCTCGAACGCCTGCGCCCGCTGATGATGGACGGCACCATCGCCAACCAGCCGATGATCATCAATGCCGTGTGCGCCATGTCGGCCTTCACCCAGCGCGATGCCTGGTACAACGGCGCCGGCCCGATGCCGCAGGCGATCATCGACGAAATCGCCCGCCAGCCGATGCTGGGCGCCTGGGTGATGCGGTTTGCGCTTTATGGTGATGAACAGGTGGTGGCCCGCCAGCGCCAGATTGTTGAAGACGCGCTGGGCAGCATCCCGGGGGCAACGCTGAGCTTTGCCAAATATGATGGCCATGATCTGCCGGATTTCGAGAATCCGCACGAACGGGTGCAGGCCGGCATTCCCAGCATCGCGCTGGATCAGATGTCACGCTGGTATGGCGGTGAAAGCGGCGGCCATGTCGGCTTTTCCTGCGCCATGCCCATCACCGGGCACGACGGCGCGGCCATCCGCAATCTGGTGCGGAACGAGGTGAATGCCGCCGGGCTGGATTACAGCGGCGTGATCATCGTGTCGAAGCGCAGCATGATCCATGTCGGGCTGGTGGTGTTCGATACGGCCGATGTGGAACAGGGCCAACAAGCCTATGCCGTCAGCCGCAAGCTGGTGCAGACCGCCGCGCAGATGGGCTATGGCGAATATCGCTCACACCTCGATTTCATGGACCTGGTTGCGGATCAATATGATTTCAACAACCACGCCCAGCGCCGGTTCAGCCAGCTGATCAAGGATGCGGTTGATCCCAACGGCATATTGTCGCCCGGCAAGCAGGGCATCTGGCCGGCCAGCATGCGCGCCTGATCAGAGCGGCAGGCCGACGTAGTTTTCAGCGATGGAGGCCTGGGCGAATTCCGACCGGGCAATATAGTCCAGCTCGGCATCCTGCATCCGCCGCTCGAAGGCGCCGTCTTCGGGGAAGCGGTGCATCAGCCGGGTGAGATACCAGCTGAAGCGCTCGGTCTTCCAGATGCGGTCGAGCGCCCGGTCGGAATAGCCATTGATCCCGGCGCTGTCGCCGTGGTTGAACCAGCCGATCAGCGCCTCGGCCAGATAGGTCACGTCAGAGGCTGCAAGGTTGAGGCCCTTGGCCCCGGTCGGCGGCACGATATGCGCCGCATCCCCGGCCAGAAACAGGTTGCCATGGCGCATCGGCTCGGTGACGAACGAGCGCAGCGGCGCGATGGATTTCTCAATTGATGGCCCGGTCACCACCGTGGCGGCCAGTTCCGGCCCCAGTCGCAGCTTGAGTTCATCCCAGAAGCGCTCGTCCGGCCAGTCCTCGATCTTCTCGTCAAGGGCGACCTGCACATAATAGCGGCTGCGGGTGGGGGAGCGCATCGAGGCCAACGCAAAACCGCGCGGATGGCTGGCATAGACCACTTCGGGATGGCAGGGCGGCACATCGGCCAGCACGCCGAGCCAGCCGAAGGGATAGGCCCGCTCGAATTCGCGCCGAAGCGACGCGGGGATGGCCTGGCGCGACACGCCGTGAAAGCCGTCGCAGCCCACGATCATCTCGGCCCTGACCGTTTCCACCGCACCGGCCCGGCAGAAAGACACGGACGGGGCGGCGCCGTCCACTTCGTGCAGGGCGACCTCGCTTGCCTCCCAGACGATCGGCAGGTCCCGTTCTGCGGCGGCGTTGATGAGGTCGCGCGTCAGCTCGGTCTGGCCATAGACGGTGACATGGCGGTTGGTGTGGCGGGTGATCTCGACATTGATCACACGGCCATCATTCACCAGCGTGAGGCCGCGATGCAGCAGCCCTTCCGCCTTCAGCCGCTGATCCAGCCCCAGCCGCGCCATCAGATCGGTGGTGGTGCGTTCCAGCACGCCGGCGCGGATGCGTTCCTCCACGCGTGCGCGCGTCTGGCGCTCGATCACGATGCAGCTGATGCCGGCCTGCCGCAGACTGTGGCCCAGCAACAGGCCGGCCGGGCCGGCGCCGATGATGGCAACCTGAACCTGCATCAGAATTGCCGCTGGCCGGGGTGGCGCGCGTCCGTCATGGGGCAGGCTCCAGCACGATATGGCCGATGGCCGTGTTGCTGCACGGGATGTGATAATGGCGATGCAGGCGCTTGACCGCCTTGCCCAGCGCGCCGCGCATGATCAGCCACATCACCATCTCGATGCCTTCGCTGCCGGTTTCGCGCAGATATTCGATGTGCGGGATGTGGCGCACGGCGTCATCGTCGGCTTCGAGCAGATCGAGGAAGCGGTTGTCCCATTCGCGGTTGAGCAGGCCGGCGCGCGGGCCCTGCAGCTGGTGGCTCATCCCGCCGGTGCCCCAGATCTGCACGTTGAGATCTTCGGGAAAGCTGGCCACCGCACGCGCGATCGCTTCGCCCAGCGCCCAGCAGCGATTGCCTGACGGCACCGGATAGGTGACGACGTTCACCGCCAGCGGCACCACCTTGCAAGGCCATGCCACGGGTTGGCCGAACATCATCGACAAGGGCACGGTCAGCCCGTGATCGACATCCATTTCGTTGATGATGGTCATGTCGAAATCGTCGAGGATCAGGCTCTGGGCGATGTGCCAGGCCAGATCGGCATGGCCTTCGACATCAGGCACCTTGCGCGGGCCCCAGCCTTCGTCGGCAGGCTTGTACCGCTCGCCGCAGCCGATCGCGAACGTGGGGATGATATTGGCGTCAAACGCCGAGGCGTGATCATTATAGACCAGGATGACGACATCGGGCTTGGCTTCGGCCACCCACTGCTTGGTCCAGTCATAACCGGCAAAGATCGGGCCGAAATAATCGTCGCGCGACTTGCCCTGGTCAACGGCAACGCCGAGCAGCGGCACGTGGCTGGAGCCGATGCCGGCGGTGATGCGGGCCATCTCAATAGCCTCCCTTGATCGAACGGTTGCCCTGGGGCGAGCGGCCGCCGTCGAGCATCATCTGGCGATACTCGGGCCAGCTCATGTCGGTCATGGTGCTGACCGCCTCGGCAAAGGGCAGGCCATCGGTGGAAAACAGCTTGGACAGGAAATAGACATTGCCGCCCAGATCGAGCAGCGCGTTGTAATCGCGGGCCAGCACGGCCTGCTTGGCCGGCTCGGAAATCGTCCATTCGTCGAGATAGGCGCGCTCGTCGGCCTTGAAGCGAGCCCGGTTGTCGGCCTTCATCAGGCTCATCGCGAACTGGTTGATCCAATATCCCTTGCGCGCCCGCGCGGCCGTGAAGATGCGCGTGCCGGGAATATCCTCCAGCTCGGCCAGATAATCGTGGATGGGCTGGCGGGGTGCCGGGTCGCTCACTGGACTGTCTCCTTCAAGTGCACGGCAGGGCTGCGGCCCGCCCAGCCGTTCCTGCGGCCCGTGCCGGCGAGGCTGAAGCGTCTGGTCATGACCTTCGCTTAGGCGGCCCCATGCCGCCGCGACAATCGGAAGCCTGACAGCCCCATAAGCTGGTTCGAATTGTCAGGCCATGGACCATCCGGGGCAGCAGGCTTTGCTCTTGACGCGTGGATAATTTGTAAGCAACACACACGACCAGTTGTTGAGTCGTGCAAAACAAAGACAGCCCGTTCAGGCATCAGGGAGGATAACGCAATGAATGACATGACCCCCATCGATTATCGCCAAGGCGAATATTCCGCGGCCGTGAAGGCATTCCTGGCGCGTGGTCCGCGCCTGTTCATCAACAATGAATGGGTCGAATCCTCGCACGGCGCGACGATCGGCGTGGAAGATCCCTCGATCGGCCGCGAGATCACCCGCATCGCCGATGCCTCGGACCGTGATGTCGACCGGGCGGTCGCTGCCGCCCGCGCGGCGTTCGACGATGGCCGCTGGACCGGCCTGGCACCGAATGCCCGCGAGCGCATCATCCACCGCTTTGCCGATCTGCTCGAAGCCCATGCCGATGAATTTGCCGAGATCGAGGCGATCGACAATGGCAAGCCCAAGGGCATGGCGGCTGCGGTCGATATCCCCGGCGCCATCAGCCAGCTGCGCTTCATGGCGGGCTGGGCGTCCAAGCTGAACGGCGAAGTGATCCAGCCCTACACGATGCCACAGGGTGCGGTGTTCGGCTATACGCTGCGCGAACCGGTAGGCGTGTGTGCGCAGATCGTGCCGTGGAACTTCCCGCTGCTGATGGCCTGCCTCAAGATCGCCCCGGCGCTGGCGGCGGGCTGCACGCTGGTGCTCAAGCCGGCCGAACAGACCCCGCTGACCGCGCTGCGCCTGGCCGACCTGGTGGCCGAAGCCGGCTTCCCGGCCGGCGTCGTCAACATCATCACCGGCAATGGCCACACCGCGGGTGACCGCATGGTCAAGCATCCCGATGTCGACAAGGTCGCCTTCACCGGTTCGACCGAGATCGGCAAGCTGATCAACCGCAACGCCACTGCCACGCTCAAGCATGTGACGCTGGAACTGGGCGGCAAGTCGCCGGTGGTGATCATGCCCGATGTCAACGTGGCCGAGGTGGCACCCGGTGCTGCCGGCGCGATCTTCTTCAATTCGGGCCAGGTCTGTGTCGCCGGATCGCGGCTGTTCGCGCACCGTTCGATCTTCGATGAGGTGATCGAAGGTGTGGCCGCCACCGCGCCGTTCTGGGCGCCGCGCCCCTCGCTGGATGTCAACGCCCATGCCGGGCCGCTGGTATCACAGGAACAGTTTGACCGGGTGATGGGCTATATCGAAGCCGGCAAGCGCGATGGCGCCAGCGTGGCGATGGGCGGCGATGCGCCCACGGCCGATGGCTATTATGTGAACCCGACCGTGCTGGTCAACGTGAACCCCCAGATGAGCGTGGTCCGCGAGGAGATCTTTGGCCCGGTGGTGGTCGCGCAGCGTTTTGACGATCTTGACGAAGTCGCCAAGGCCGCCAACGACACCTGCTTCGGCCTGGGTGCCGGCGTGTGGACCCGCGACATCGCGACGATGCACAAGCTGGCCGCCAAGATCAAATCCGGCACGGTGTGGGGCAATTGCCATGCGGTGATCGATACCGCGCTGCCCTTTGGCGGGTACAAGGAATCGGGGATCGGCCGCGAACAGGGCCGCGCCGGGATCGAGGCCTATCTCGAAACCAAGTCGGTCATCATTCAGCTCTGATCCGGCCGGGATGGCGGGGCGGGCCGGTTGCGGCTCGCCCCTGTCCAGCCCCGCCTGAGCCCGATGAACTTGCCAGGGCAGGAGTGCAGCGGTGCCGATTGATCTCGCCAAGATCCGTGCGATCGACGTTCATGTTCACGCCGAAGTGTCGTGCCACGATCCCGAAGACCCGGTGATGGGCAAATTCTTCGATGCCGCCAGCGCCTATTTCAAGGCACCGCGCGAACGGCCGAAGATGCCGGAGATCATCGAGATTTTCCGCGAACAGCAGATCGCCTTCTGCATGTTCACCGTCGATTGCGAGAGCGGCATCGGGGCCAAGCGCGTTTCCAACTATGAAATCGCCGAAATCGCCGCGCGCAACGATGATATCTGCATCCCCTTTGCCTCCATCGATCCGCGCAAGGGCAAGCTGGGCGCCCGCGAAGCCCGCGATCTGATCGAGAATTTCGGCGTCAGGGGCTTCAAGTTCCACGGCATCATGCAGGATATCCACCCGGCCGACCGCGTGGCCTATCCGATCTATGAAGTGATTGCCGAATATCAGCTGCCGGCCATCTTCCACACCGGCCATTCGGGCATGGGCACCGGCATGCGCGGCGGCGGCGGCGTGCGGCTGAAATGGGGCCAGCCGATGCTGATCGACGATGTCGCGGTGGATTTTCCCGACATGAAGATCATCCTGGCGCATCCGTCATGGCCGTGGGTGGATGAAAGCCTGTCGATGGCGCTGCACAAGCCCAACGTGTTCATCGATCTGTCGGGCTGGTCGCCGAAGTATTTCGCCCCGCAGATCGTGCAATATGCCAACGGCCAGTTGCGCGGCAAGATGCTGTTCGGGTCAGACTTCCCGCTGATCCATCCCGACAAATGGATCGAGGCCGCCAAGCTGGTCGGCTTCAAGGACGAGGTGATGCCGGGCATATTGAAAGACAATGCCGCCCGCCTGCTGGGCCTGCTGCCGGCGGACAAGCGCCATGGCTGAGCGCACCCAGCCGGCGCGCAACCGCCTGACGCGGGGCTGATCCATGGCCAGCTTTGTTCTCATCCATGGCTCGTGGCACGGTGGCTGGTGCTTTGATGCCGTGCGCGCCCTGCTCGAGGCCGATGGGCACGAGGTGCTGGCGCCCGATCTGCCGGGCATGGGCGGCGATGGCGCCGCGCTGGCCGCCGTCACCCTGGCCGGCTGGGCCGAGTTTGCCGCCGGCCTGTGCCGCTGCGCGCAGCATCAGCCGGTCATCCTGGTCGGGCACAGCCGCGGCGGCCTGGTGGTGAGCCAGACGGCGGAACTGGCCCCTGATGCCATGGATGCGCTCGTCTATCTGTGTGCGATGATGTTGCCCGATGGCATGTCGCGCGCCCAGTTCAAGCAGCTGGAGGGCCCCAATCCGCCCTTTGATGCGCTGATCAGCCCGGTGTTTGGCGGGGCCGGCTCGATTGTCGATGGCAGCAACGCCGCACCGGTGTTTGCCCATTTGTCACCGCCCGATCAGGTCGCCGCTGCCATGGCGCGGCTGGTGGCCGAACCGGGCGGGCCGCGCACCACGCCGCTGCGGCTGACGCCCGAACGCTTTGGCGCCAAGCCGCGCACCTATATCGAATGCACCGAGGATCGCACCATCCCGATCGCCAGCCAGCGCCGCATGCAGGCGATTGTGCCGGGGGCCGATGTGGTCACCCTCGATGCCGACCACTCGCCCTATCTGTCGCGCCCGCAGGCAGTGGCAGAGGCCCTCATTGCGGCCGCCCGGCGCGTCAGTCCTTGAACACCACCGTCTTGCTGCCGTTCAGCAGCACGCGGTCCTCCAGATGATAATGCACCGCCCGCGCCAGCACCCGGCGTTCGATGTCGCGGCCCTTGCGCACCAGATCATCGGGGCTGTCGGCATGGCTGATCGCCTCGACATCCTGGTGGATGATCGGCCCTTCATCCAGATCGGCCGTCACATAATGTCCGGTCGCGCCGATCATCTTCACGCCTCGCTTGTGCGCCTGGTGATAGGGCTTGGCACCCTTGAAGCCGGGCAGGAAGCTGTGATGGATATTGATGCAGCGCCCTGACAGGAACGCCGCCAGATCATCCGACAAGACCTGCATATAGCGCGCCAGCACCACCAGTTCGGCGCCGCTTGCGGTCACCAGCGCCTTCACCTGTGCTTCCTGCTGTGGCTTGGTGTCGGGCGTGATCGGCAGGTGATGAAAGGGCACATCGCCCACCAGCGTGATCTTCAGGGCGTCGCGCGGATGGTTGCAGATGATACCCACCACCTCCATCGGCAGCTCGCCGATCCGCTGGCGATAGAGAAGATCGCCCAGGCAATGATCGAATTTTGATACCATCAGCATCACCTTGCGGCGCTGGTCCGTGCTGCGCATCGTCCAGTCCAGCGCATTGGCGTCGGCAAAGCCGGCAAAGGCCGTGCGCAGCGGTTCAGCGCTGGCACCGTCGGCCAGGGTGAACACCACCCGCATGAAGAAGCGGCGGCTTTCCGCATCGTTGAACTGCTGCGATTCGTGGATGTTGCCGCCATTGTCCGCCAGGATCCGGGTCACGCTGGCCACGAGCCCGGGGCGATCATCGCACGACAGTTTCAGGACATGACGGTTCGCGGCCATTTCCGGCTTCTCCCAATTTCTTGTTTGTTCCGCGTACAAAAATCGTTATGCATTGCATACAAAAATCGGAACAGGGGAGATCATCAGTATGGCCGCCAACACGCTGGAACAATTGCTCGCCGGTGCCGGCAACCCGGTGCAAATGCTGCGCAATTCGCAGCTGGGCGCCTATGTCTACCCGGTTGTCGCACCCGAGTTCCACAACTGGCGCGACGAACAATGGGCCTGGCAGCACAGCGCGGCGCTGTTCGATCAGTCACACCACATGGTCAACCTTTATATCCGTGGCCGCGATGCGCTGAAGCTGTTGACCGAAACCATGATCAACAGCCCCAAGGGCTGGTCAGTCAACAAGGCCAAGCAATATGTGCCGACCACCCCTTATGGCCATGTGATCGGCGACGGGATCATCTTCTGGCAGGAGCAGGAGGAGTTCTGCTACGTCGGCCGCGCGCCGGCAGCGAACTGGTTGCGTTTCCACGCCGCCACCGGTGGCTATGATGTCGATGTTGAGCTGGATGACCGGTCGCCGATGCGGCCGATGGGCCGCCCGGTCACCCGATCGGTGTGGCGCTTCCAGATCCAGGGGCCGAATGCCTGGGCCATCATCGAAAAGCTGCACGGCGGCCGGCTGGAACAGCTCAAGTTCTTCAACATGGCGACGATGAACATCGCCGGCAAGACGGTGCGCACGCTGCGCCACGGCATGTCGGGCGCGCCGGGGCTGGAAATCTGGGGCCCCTATGACGAGCAGGAGCATGTCCGCGCCGCGATCCTGGAGGCGGGCCGGGATTTTGGCATCGTGCCCTGTGGCAGCCGGGCCTATCCGTCGAACACGCTGGAATCGGGCTGGATCCCGTCGCCGCTGCCCGCGATCTACACAGGCGCCAAGCTCAAGCCCTATCGCGAATGGCTGGGCGCTGACAGCTATGAGGCCACCGGTTCGATCGGCGGCAGCTTTGTCTCTGACAATATCGAGGATTATTATCTGAACCCGTGGGAGCTGGGCTATGGCCCGTTCGTGCGGTTCGACCATGAGTTCCATGGCGGCGACGCGCTGCAGCAGATCGACCCGGCGCAGCAGCGCACCAAGGTGACGCTGGCCTGGAACCCGCAGGACATGGCGAAGATCATGGCGTCGCTGTTCGATCCGGATGGCGATCAATACAAGTTCTTCGATACCCCGCTCGCCAACTATGCCTCCTCCAACTATGACCGGGTGGTGGATGCAGCCGGCAAGACGGTCGGCCTGTCGATGTTCACCGGCTACAGCTACAACGAGAAGCAGGCGCTGAGCCTGGCGACGATCGATCCGGAAATTCCGGTCGGCACCGAGCTGCGCGTTGTCTGGGGCGAGGAGGGCGGCGGCACCGCCAAGACCACGGTCGAGCGCCACAAGCAGATCGAGGTGCGCGCCATTGTCAGCCCGGTGCCCTACAGCCGGGTGGCACGCGAAACCTATGCCGAAGGCTGGCGCACCCAGCGCTGACGTGTCCGGCTGCGGCCAGTCTGTCTGTCAAGGAAAGCCCACGCGTGACGCCACATCTTCTGCATCCCAATTGGGACCGGGCCCCGGCCACGGTCACCGAAGGCTTTTCGCTGGAGATCACTGCCAGGGATATCGATGGCTTGCGCGCGGCTGCCCCCGGCATGCCGCCCTCAACCCCGGTGGCGATCACCTTCCTGCCGGGTGAAGACCCGGCTGCGCGGATTGCCGCGGCGGTGGCAGTGCGCGAACTGGGCTTCGAGCCCATGCCGCATTTTTCCGCGCGCCGGATTGTGTCGGAAGATGCCTTCGAAGACTATCTGCACGCCGTCGTCAGCCAGGCCGGCGTGCGGCGCTGCTTCATCGTTGCAGGCGATCCGCCCGAACCGCAGGGGCCCTATGCCGATACCATGGCGCTGATCGCCACGGGGGCGTTTGAGCGGGCCGGCATCCGGGCGATCGGTATTGGCGGCCACCCGGAAGGGCATCCGGTGATGAGCCGCCAGCAATGCTGGGATGTGCTGCAGGCCAAGGTGGATGAGATCGAGCGGCGCTGCATGGCGGCGCTGATCGTCACCCAGTTCGGCTTTGATCCGGATGCCTTGCTTGGCTGGCTGGTCGATCTGCGGGCGCGTGGCATCGATGTGCCGGTGCGCATCGGCATCCCCGGCCCGGCCGGGATCAAGACCCTACTGCGCTATGCCGCCCGTTGCGGCGTTGGCGCCTCGGCCAGCGTGATGAGCAAATATGGCATTTCGCTCACCCGGCTGATCGGCACGGCCGGGCCGGACCGGCTGGTCGATGCCTTTGCATCCCGGCTGGACCAACGGCACGGCAAGACAAGGCTGCATTTCTATCCCTTCGGCGGCCTGGCGCAAACGCTGGACTGGATTGCCGATTACGAGAAAGAGCACGGGGCTTCAGCATGACCGATTATGTCCTTGTCCATGGCGCCTGGTGTGGCGGCTGGGTGTTCGAACGGCTGGCCGCTGATCTGCTGGCGGCAGGGCACCGGGTGCTGGTCGCCGATCTCACCGGGCTGGGGGCGCGCAGTGGCGAATTCCATCCCGGCATCACGCTGACCACCCATGTCGATGATGTGATTGCCCAGATTACTGTCGCCGGTATCGACCGTTTCGTGCTGGTCGGCCATTCCTGGGGCGGCATGGTGATCACCGGCGTGGCCACGCGATTGGGCAGCCGCATCGATGCATTGGTCTATGTCGATGCCTTTGTGCCGGATGATGGCCAGTCGCTCTGGGACCTCACCAGCGCTTGGGAGCATGACCATTATATCGCCAGCCAGAAGCACAGCCCCGGCGCGGTGGCGCCGTTGCCCGGCCTGGCCGCCCCGCTGATGACAGACCAGCCCTTGCTCACCTTGCTCGAAGCGGTGCGTTTCACTGGCGAGGAGGTGCAGGTCGCGCGCCGCATCTATGTGTTTGCCCGGTCCTGGCAGCCCACGCCGTTCGCGCGCTTTCGCGATTCTGTCGCGGCCGATCCGGCCTGGGAACTCCACGAAGCCGATGCGGGCCATGACGTGATGTCGGATCAACCCGCCCAGCTCCTCGCTATCCTGCTCGGCTGCGCCTGACCGCCCATGTCCGGCAGCCAGCCAAACCGGAAGCCGGGCAGGATGCACATGCCCACGCCGGCCCGCCGCTCGACTTTGATCGTTGGCCACACTAACGATCACGCGGTGGGAGGCGTGATGAAGAAGTTCAAGGAAGTGCTGGTTGCAACGACACCGCGTGTCGATGGCGACGAGGATATCGGGGAGCTCCGCAACATCGTGGGTTTCCATATCCGGCTGGCCTATGGCGCGGTCTACCGCCATTTCACCGAGACCTTCGAGCATATCGACCTGACGCAGAAGCAGAGTGCGCTGTTGTGGCTGATCGATGACAACCCGGATATCGCGCAGACCGATCTGGCCAAGCGCATGCGCATGGATCGCGCCACCACGATGGCGATCGTCAACCGCCTGCAGGCGCGCGGCTATCTGGTGCGCGGCAAGTCCAGCAGTGACGGTCGCAAGCAGACCCTCAATCTCACCGATGCCGGCCGGGCGGCGCTGGTGCAGGCCAAGTCGGCCATCCAGGAGCATGAAGCCTGGCTGAAGGCCCGCTTCACCCAGAAAGAGATTGATCAGCTGATCGAGATGCTGACCCGGATCCATGAATAGACATCGTCCAGACCAGGGTACGATCGGACGCTCAGGCGCAGGTGCAAGGCATGACTGATCCCAAGGCCATCATCGACCATGGACCGATGCCCGTGCGGCAGTGGATCGCCGTGGCGGTGACGGTCGGGCTGAATGCTCTGGATGGCTTTGATGTGCTGTCGATCAGCTTTGCCTCGCCCGGCATCGCGCGCGACTGGGCCATTGACCCCGCCACCCTGGGGTGGGTACTGTCGATGGAATTGCTGGGCATGGCGGTGGGCTCGCTGGTGCTGGGCGGGGTGGCAGACCGTATCGGACGCCGCCCGACCATCCTGGGCTGCCTTTCGGCCATGACCCTGGGCATGCATGGCGCCGGGCAGGCGGGCTACGTTGAAGCGTTGCTGGCGTGGCGATTGCTGACCGGGCTGGGCATCGGCGGGCTGCTGGCGGCGATCAATGCGGCTGCGGCCGAGTTTTCCAGCGTCCGCCATCGCAGCTTCGCGATGTCGCTGATGGTCATCGGCTATCCCATCGGCGGCGTGTTGGGCGGGCTGGCGGTGCAGCATCTGCTGGTTGCCGGTGGCTGGCGCGACGTGTTCCAGTTTGGCGCCTGGGCAACGGCCGCGTTCATTCCGCTGGTGTGGTTCCTGGTGCCGGAAACACCGGCCTTCCTTGATCGCCAGCGCCGGCCGGGCGCGCTTGACCGGGTGAACCGTGCGCTCGCAAAGCTGGGGCATGGCGCGGCGGCGCAGCTGTCAGCCGTGCCGGAGGGGCAAAGCCGGCGATCGGTGGCCGATATCTTCAGCCCGCAGCTGATCGGCACCACCTTGCTGATCACCTTCGCCTATTTTGCGCACATCACCAGCTTCCTTTTCATCCTGAAATGGGTGCCCAAGATTGTGGTGGATCTGGGCTTTGCGCCCAGCGCCGCGGCCGGAGTGCTCACCTGGGCCAATGTCGGCGGTGCGACCGGCGGCGCCATCTTCGGCCTGATCGCCGGGCGGGTGGGGCTGAAGCGGTTGACCATGATCACCCTGGTC
>JAIXQY010000104.1 GCA_027485485.1 Sphingomonadales bacterium
ACCCAGACATATTGGGAGACGATATTGGCCGACAGCAGCAGGCTGGCCGTGATGAACATCAGGCTCATGAAACTGATGGAATAGAGGGTGAAAATGGCATGATCATACATGCCGACCCCGCGCCGCCACACAAAGGCCAGCCACAGCCAGGGCAGCGACAGCGGCACCAGCAGGAAGCTGAGCTTATAGGCCTTGCTCTGCAATTTATAGAGCATCAGCTTGGGGTTGGAGAGCGCCTTCTTGGCCTTGGCATCCAGCCAGGGCAGGCCGAAGTTGATCTTGACATCGCCGCGTTCGTTGGCAGCAGCGATCTCTTCGGACAAGCGTTCGACAATGCTGGCCTCACCCGCTTTGGCGCCCGCCTGCCGGTTCAACACACCAACCATGCTGCGGGCTGCAGTGAGCCGCTTGACCTCGGCTTCATCGTTCTGCGCCTTTGCGGCGGCGATTTCGCCATCGATATCGGCCAGTGCCTTGCTCATCTCCTGCTTGCCGCGGGCAACCTGCTGATCGTCAAGCTGGATATCGGCGACATTGTCGTTGAAGCTGGCGAACGACAGCACGAAAAACATCAGGAACACCACCAGCAGGAACAGCGGGACAGGTGCGATGTAGCGGGCACGATGACCTTCGATATAGCTGCGGGTCAGCCGGCCGGGCCGGAAGACCAGCATCGGCAATGTGGTCCAGGCCTTGCCGTCAAAGTGCGTGATGCCGTGCAGGAATTCGTGGAACACCTCGCCAATCGTGCGGTGCAGATGGGCGCGCTGGCCGCACTGGCCACAGAACGGCCCGGTGAGCGCCGCACCGCAATTGGCGCAGCTGCTGCCATGGCCGCCTGTGCCGGCGGCGGGACGATCCAGCGCATTGGCAGCCATACCGGCCGTGACCAGGGCCCCTGCCGCTTCGATCTGATCCGACATCAAGCCCCCAAAGCCTTGCCTGTTCGCCTGCTGATTGCCGCGAAATCCACAGGCAATGCAAGGGGGCAAGCGGCCACCACATTGCTTCGCCGCCAGCGCGGCGCTAGGGTTACGGCCAAGACAAGGAGAGCGTGATGGCGGGCGTGAACAAGGTGATTTTGGTCGGGCGGCTGGGCAAGGACCCGGAATCAAAGTCCTTCGCCAATGGTGGCAGCGTGGTGCAATTCACCATGGCCACATCGGAAACCTGGCGCGACAAGCAGACCGGCGAGCGCAAGGAAAAGACCGAGTGGCACAACATCGTCATCCGCAACGAGAATATCGGCAAGGTCGCGACGCAATATCTGCGCAAGGGCAGCGAGGTCTATATCGAAGGCGCGCTCACCACCCGCAAATGGCAGGATCAGAACGGTGCTGATCGCTACACCACCGAAATCGTGGTTGGCCCATTCAAGGGTGAAATGACCCTGCTTGGTGGCCGCGACAGCGGCGGCGGTGGCGGCATGGGTGGCGGCGGTGGCCGCGGGGATGACGGCGGTGGCGGTTATGGCGCGCCCGCTGGCGGCGGCGCGCCGTCTCCGGCCAAACGCCCCGGCGCGTTCGACGACGATCTTGACGACGACATGCCGTTCTGAGGCGTCAGCCCTTTTTCAGCACCGCAAACGGGCTGCGCGCCGCGATGGCTTCTTCCTCGCTCAACAGGCCGGGCACGCTGCCCGGCCGGCGCGGATAGGGATCAAGCGCAAGTGCCAGCGCCTGGGCGGTGATTTCGCCCAGATCGACAATGTCTCCATCCAGCGGCTCCACATCGAGATCCTCGCTGGCCAGCTCCAGCTCACCGGCAGCCGGCGCTTCGCCCAGTTTGAGGGACAGCGGCTCCCGCACCGAAAATGGCACCGGATCGCCGCTGGCCACACAGGCCTGGGCGCCCTGGCCCCTGATCTCGCCGCTCACCTTGATCCACGCCGCCTCGCGCTTCACGTCGAGCGTGGCGGTCAACCGGTCGAGCGTCAGCAGGCCGAAACGGGTGGCCAGCGCCGCGCGTTCACCATCATCGGCGGCCAGTGCCACGCGCTTGACCGTGCCGCCGATTTCATGGGCGCGCAGGACGTGGCTGAATTCCGGCAGCGGCGGGCTCAATTGGCCGGCTCCATGATTCCGGTGCTCAGCCGGGCAAAGCTGGTTGCCGCCAGCCGGCCTGACAGGCGGCGCGTTGCGTCCACCACATGGGCCGTGGCCGCCACCGGCACATCAGCGCCGCGATAGAGATTGCGATTGAGGGCTTCGGCCATGGCCGCCGCATCGCCCCGTGCCATGCGATAGGCCCCCATGCGGCCGCCCAGCGCCGCCACCATATGGCCCAGATGGCGCGGCACCGCCTGATCACTGATGCCATCCTCGCGCAGATTGCCTTCCATATCGGCAATGAAGCGATCGGTGAGATCGGCCGACAGTTGTGCCGCCGGATGGCGGACATTGCCGCCGGTCACTTCTTCCAGCCGCAGCAGCAGCAGCGACAGGATCAGCGCCACCATGTCAAACCGGCCATCCAGCGTGTCGGGCACGCCGCCATCCACATACCAATCGGGCCGCCGGGCTTCGGCAACCACGGCGGCATAGAGCAGATCGACGGGTGTCGGCTGAGAGCCGGCAACCAGGCGCTTCAGGCTGGCAAGGATCGACATGCGGCAAGAGCTAGCATATTCGTCCCGCCTGACATAATGACAACGAGAACGGGATTGTCGCAGGCGGGGCGGCCAGCGGCACCCGCAACCGGGGGCAGGATCAAGCCCATTTGAGGGCTGTTCAGGCCGGAGCCAGATTGATGAAGCGCAGTGTTACCCTTGGCTTGATGATCGGCGTGGCTCTGGCCACGGCCGGCTGTTCGCGCATCAAGGCCAATCAGGGTTATCTGATCGATGAAACCCTGTTCACCTCCATCCTGCCCGGTGTGGACAATCGCGAATCGGTGTCGCGCACCCTGGGGCGGCCAACCTTTGCGGCCCAGTTCGACAATGGCAGCTGGTATTATGTCAGCCGCCTGACCGGCCAATATGCCTTTGTCTCGCCCAAGACGCTGGAACAGCAGGTGCTGATCATCAGCTTTGATGGCGAAGGCAATGTGGCCAAGGTGGAACGGCGCGGCATGGAGAAGATCGCCCGCATCAGCCCGGTGGGCGACAAGACGCCAACCCTGGGCAAATCCGAAGGCTTTTTCGAAACCCTGTTCGGCAATGTCGGCGCGGTGGGCGCCGGCGGTGGCCCGCTGGGCGGCCAGCCCGACGGTCGCGACGGCCCGCGCTGATCCCCGCCATGGTGCGGCGGGTCCATTGCCTGCTGGCGGCCTCCCTGCTGGCCTCCCCGGCGGCCGCGGAAACCCCGCTGGCCATTCAAAATGTCTGGAGTGTGGGCGCGCAGCCCCGGCTGAGCGGCTGGCAGGCCGACCGCGCGGCGCAGGACGTCACCGCATCGCTGTGGTGGCTTGATCCCGATCTGCGCGATGCCGCCGGGCCTGCGACACCGGCCGATGGCATGCGCGCCGCGCCGGGCTGGCTGGTGCTGGCGGCGCCGGGCAATGGCACGCTGGGGCTGATCACCCATCATGGCCGCGCCCGGCCGCAGATTGCCATCAACGGCATTGCGCTGCCGGGGCAGGCACCGCTGGTGCCGGCGCTGGGCGATGTTGATCTGCTGGCGCTGGAAGGGCCCGGCGATGCTGCCGCCGGCCGGGTGCAGATCGATCTGCGCCGGCCGGACAAGGTGCTGGCCGGCGCGGGCGAGTTCGCCGCCGGGGCCTTTGGCAGCCGGCGCCTGCTGGGCCGGCTGGATGTGCCGGTGGCCAAGGGTGTATCGCTGGGGCTGGCCGGGCAGTGGCAGCATGATCTGGGCTGGCTGAACAATGTCAGCACCGGCGAACGCTTGAACCGCGGCCAGCGTGCCGGCGGCTCGGCACTACTGGATCTGGATCTGGTGCCGGGGCTGCGCTGGGGGCTTTCGGCCAGTTATCACCACAGCCGTGCCGGCAATCTGCCGGCCAGCGCCTGCGATCCGGCCGCGCCAACGCGCTGCGACGGCCGTTTCATCGCCAGCCCGGCCACCAGGCGGCTGGCCGATGGCGCGCCCGGCCTGTGGGGAACGGTCAGCGCCGATCTGGCCCGTATCCCGCTGGGCCAGCACGCCGATCTGCAGCTTTATGGCTCCCAACTGGCGTGGGAGCAGGGCCGGTTCAGCCTGGCGCTGGCCAACAGCCTGTCCCGCCAGACCGGCCGGTTGGGGCTGGATCTGGCCGGCAATGCCCAGGTGGCACGGCTGAACCTGGCCGGCCAGCAACACCGGCTGGAACTGGCGCTGGATTTCAATGTGCTGCGGCTGGGGGTGGAAGCCGGCATCGGCACCGAACGCGAAACCCGGCTGGCGGCGGACGGTTTCGCCGGCCAGGTGCTGGCCGATCGCCGCATCAGCCAGAAGCAGACCGGCCGCCATGTCGCGGCGCGGGCGCAATGGCAGGCCAGCGGCCGGCTGGAACTGGCCGCCGGCGTGCGCCTCACCGATGCCGATGTGACGCTCGATCTGGTCGACCGCCGCACCGCCTGCGCCCCGTGCCTCACGCGTCCCGGCCCGGCGCGTCAACAGGCGCAACTGCTCACCGCCGATGCCAGCGCCGGGCTGGCGTTGGGAGAGGCGCTGGTCTTCGTGCGCAGCGCCCACACTGCGCGGCTGGCCGGCTGGAACCTGCTGGCCCGCACCAGCGCCGATCTCGCCGCGCTGCCGCAGGAACGCGGCTGGCATCATGAAGCCGGGGTGAAGGCCGATCTGTTCGGCCAGCACCTGCGGCTGAATGCGGCGGCCTTCGTCGCGGCGACCCGGGCACCGATCTCGCCCTTGCTGGGGATTGATCCCACCGCCGCGGTGAACCCCGGCAATGCGCTGATGCGCAACCGGGGGCTGGACATCTGGGCCACTGCGCGGCCGCTGGCGGTGCTGGAACTGGCCGGCAGCCTGGCCCTGCAACGGGCGCGCTGGCAGGATGCGCCGCCGGTTGCTGGCCCGGCGCGGCCGTTGTTTGCCCCTGATGCCAGCGCCAGCCTGTCGGCCGCCTGGCATCAGCCGCTGGTGGGTGCCGGCGCGACGCTCGTGCCGCGCCTGGGTGCACGCTGGCGCAGCGTCATGGCGGTGGCGGCCGGCGGCGTGGCGGGCACATCGGCCGGCATCGCGCCGGCCGGCTGGCAGGTGACGGCGGCAGTGCAACTGGCGATTCCCGATGGCGGCTGGCTGGTCAGCCTGGAGTGCGAAAATTGCCTGGATCAGACCATGGTGGATGGCGCGGTGGCCGGGGCTGCGGTTCTGAACGCCCCACGCTGGTGGCAACTGCGCTTTCTGCGCCGGTTTTGAGCCTACAAATGGTAGCAGTTTTGTCACAATGGCCGGCTTTTCCAACCCTTGCGGCCAGCATTCACGCTTTTTGGGCTTGCACTCCGGGGGGGAAGCCCGCTTTATCCCGGCCATCAGGGTCAAACTGATGTGGAAGCCCCTCTGGGGTCGCCAACCAATGAAGGGGATAAGAATGGCCAAGGAAGCCAAGCCCGCGGGCAAGAAGATGGACGCGTTGATGAAGCCGCTGATGCCGCAAGGCCCGCTGGCGGCGATTGTGGGCACCGACCCGCTGCCGCGCGGCCAGGTTGTGGCAAAGATGTGGGATTATATCCGCAAGCATGATCTGCAAAAGCCGACCGACAAGCGCGTGATCGTGGCGGACGACAAGCTGAAGCTGTTGTTCGGCAAGGACGAATGCTCGATGTTTGAAATGAACAAGTTCATCTCGGCCTATCTGAAATAAGCTCTGTTCACTCAGGGTCCGGAAAAGGGCGGCGCACCTGGGGTGTTGCCGCCCTTTCTCGTTGCAGCGTCAGGCCTTCGCCCCCGGCAGCCGGGTGATCAGCAGGGCGGCCACCACCAGCACCGCGCCGGCCAGTTCCGCCGGGCCGGGTACTTCGCCGAAGCGGATGGCGCCGATGGCGGCGCTGATCGCCGGCTGCACCAGCAGAGTCAGCCCAACCACCAGCGGCGGCAGATGGCGCACGGCATACACGATCAGGCCCTGGCCGATGACCTGGCTGCCCAGGGCCAGCGCCAGCACCGGAGTCCAATCCTGGGGCCAGAAGGGGCCGGACAGCGCCAGCGGCAGCAGCACCAGCGCCGAAACCAGCGTGGCCAGCGCCAGGGCCGGCATCGCGTCCAGCCGCGTGCGCAGCCGTTCGATGGCGATCAGATAGATGGTGTAGAACAGGGCGGCAGCCAGACACAGGAGGTCGCCGGCAAAATGGCGTGATGACAGCTCGGCACTGCGCCCCAGCAGCAGTGCCATGCCGGCGGCCGCCAGCCCGAGCGCCCACCATTGCAGGCGGCCCGGCCGCAGGCCCAGCGCCACCACACCATAAAGCGGCAACAGGAAGGTCGCGGCGTTGGCCAGCAGGGTGGCATTGGCCAGCGTGGTGCGCATGATGCCCAGATGCCAGACGGCCAGATCGGCGGCAAAGGCCAGCCCCGCCACCCCGGCCAGCGCCAGCCCGCCGCGGCCGGAGGCGGCAAGCCCTTGCCCGGCCGGCGCGCGCAGGGCCAGCAGCAGCAGGAACGGCACCGCCAGCGCCTGCCGCCAGAAGGCCGATGCCAGCGGCGCGACATCGGCCAGCCGTACAAGCCAGGGCCCAAAGGCCAGGCAGGCCGAACCGGTGATCATCGCCGGAAAAGCCCAGCGGTTGGGAGTGGCCGTTACGGCGGGGCTGTTCATGGCTTCGGTTAGGCGGCACGCCCGGCGATTCCAAGCCCGCCGTGTCTGAAATCTACAATACGCGGGCCGACAGACGGCTATTCTATCCATGCGACCCGTGAGGTGCGGCCTTGGCTGTGCCTCTCGAAACTGGGGGCCTGGGCAGCAATGCTCGGGCCTCTTTTTTTGGCGCAAGCCCGGCGCTTGCGGCATCCGGTCAATCTTGACGAGTTTCGTCCGATAGCCCATAACCTGACCAGATTTGTCCAGTATCGCGCGCAGAGCAGGGCCAGCATTTGATTCGTCTCACCAACCTTGCCGATTATGCCGTCGTGGTGATGGCGGCGGCGGCGCGTGAGCCGGGCACACGGCTTTCGGCGGCGCGGGTGGCGGAATTGACGATGATTCCGGCGCCCACCGTGGCCAAGCTGATGGGCACATTGGCGCGCGGCGGCCTGTTGGTGGCGTCGCGCGGTGCGGCCGGTGGCTTTGCGATCACCCGGGAACCCGCCGCGATCAGCGTGGCCGAGATCGTGGAAGCGGTGGATGGCCCGATTGCCCTGACCAGCTGTGTGTCCGGCGATGTGCAGGATTGCGCGATGGAAGGCCATTGCGCCATCCGGGGCCATTGGCCGCCGATCAACCGGGCCGTGCGGGCGGCGCTTGCCGCTGTGTCGCTGGCCGATCTTGTGCAGCCGGCGGCAGTGGCGGCACCAACGGGCCAGGCCTTCGTGGCTCTGGCCGATTGACGCTTGTTTGGAAGATCGCAATGTCTGATGACGTGCCCGCCGACGTGATGACTGATGCCATCACCACATCCGATGCTGTGCCGCCCGTGCAGGATGCCCCTGTTCAGGACGCTGCCGCGCGCGCGGCGGTGGAGGATCTGGCAACCTACAAATGGGGTTTCACCACCGATATCGAATCGGAAATGGCGCCCAAGGGTCTGACCGAAGACACGGTGCGCTATATCTCTGCCAAGAAGGGGGAGCCGCAATGGCTGCTCGATTGGCGGCTGAAGGCCTTTGCCAAGTGGCAGACGCTGGAAAGCCCGGATTGGGCCAAGCTGAACATCGATCCGATCGACTATCAGGACGCTTATTACTACGCCGCACCCAAGGCCAAGCCGACCATCGCGTCGCTGGATGAGCTCGATCCCGAAATCCGCCGCACCTATGAAAAGCTCGGCATCCCGATCGAGGAGCAGAAGATGCTGGCCGGCGTCGAGGGCTCGCGGCGGATTGCGGTGGATGCGGTGTTTGACAGCGTGTCGGTCGCCACCACCTTCCGGGCCGAGCTGGAAAAGGCCGGCGTGATCTTCCGCTCGATCAGCGAGGCGGTGAAGGAATATCCCGATCTGGTGAAGAAGTGGCTGGGCAGCGTGGTGCCGGTGGCAGACAATTATTTTGCCTGCCTGAACTGCGCCGTGTTTTCCGATGGCACCTTTGTGTATATCCCGGAAGGCGTGCGCTGCCCGATGGAATTGAGCACCTATTTCCGCATCAATGCCGCCAACACCGGGCAGTTCGAACGCACGCTGATCATTGCCGACAAGGGCAGCTATGTCTCCTATCTGGAAGGCTGCACGGCGCCGATGCGCGATGAAAACCAGCTGCATGCCGCCGTGGTGGAACTGGTGGCGCTGGATGATGCCGAAATCAAATATAGCACCGTGCAAAACTGGTATCCCGGCGATGCCAATGGCAAGGGCGGCATCTATAACTTCGTGACGAAACGCGCCAACTGTCTGGGCAAGAACAGCAAGGTGAGCTGGACGCAGGTGGAAACCGGCAGCGCCATCACTTGGAAATATCCCAGCTGCGTGCTCAGCGGCGAAAACAGCGTGGGCGAATTTTATTCGGTTGCAGTCACCAACAATTGCCAGCAGGCCGATACCGGCACCAAGATGATCCATCTTGGCAAGGGCAGCCGTTCCACCATCGTGTCAAAGGGCATCACGGCCGGGCGCAGCAATGGCACTTATCGCGGGCTGGTGCGCATTGCCGCCACGGCGGAAGGTGCGCGCAACCACACCCAGTGTGACAGCCTGCTGCTGGGCTCCAACTGCGGCGCCCACACCGTGCCTTATATCGAAGTGCGCAACCCGTCGGCCACGATCGAGCATGAGGCGACCACCTCGAAGATCAGCGACGATCAGCTCTTCTATGCCCAGTCGCGCGGGCTTGATGCGGAAGCGGCGGTGGGCCTGATCGTCAACGGTTTCTGCAAGGAAGTGCTGCAGCAACTGCCGATGGAATTTGCCGTTGAAGCACAGAAGCTGCTGGGCATCAGCCTGGAAGGCAGCGTGGGATGAGGCTGGCGCTCGCCGCCTTGCTGTGCTGCCTTGCCGCCTGCGATGCCGCGCCGCCGCGCGTCGATCCCAAGGGCCAGCAGCTGCGCGCCGAGCTTGATCAGCTGACCATGGACTATGGCAAATGCGTCGATGACCAGATCGCCAAGGCCGATGTGGCTGGCGATCCGGCCGGCAGCATCGCCATCGAAGCGGTGAAGGCCTGCCGGCCGTTCCGCAACGCGTTGCGCCTGAAGGTCGCTTCGTTCGACCGCTTTGGCCACCCCAATCACACGCCAAACCAGGCCGAGGCCGTTGCCGATGCCAGCGTGGGCGTCATTGAAAAAGAACTGCGCGAGAATGCGGTGGTCACCATCGTCAAGCGCCAGAACCAGATGAAGTGAGACGCACCCCCATGCTCGTGATCGACAATCTGTGCGCCGA
>JAIXQY010000192.1 GCA_027485485.1 Sphingomonadales bacterium
ATCGCCGCTCTGTACCTCGCTGCCATCCTCGGCGAAAATCTGGCCACGGAAGTGCAGCTTGTCGTCCACAAACTGCGCCAAAGCGGCCACCGGCGAATGGCAGGTGCCACCCAAGGCCGCCAGAAAGCCCCGTTCCAGCATCACGCAGTCCAGCGTGGGTTGGTGGTTGATGGCAGCCAGACGCGCAAGCGTTTCGGCGTCGCCGGCCCGCGCCGTGATGCCCACTGCGCCCTGGGCACTGGCCGGCAGCATCTGTTCCACCGGGATGTGGCTGCCCACCTCCATGCCCAGCCGTGCCAGGCCGGCCGCGGCCAGCAAGGTCGCATCAATGGCGCCGGATTCCACCTTGGCCAGCCGGGTCGCGACATTGCCGCGCAATATTTCCGTTGTGATGTCAGGGCGCTGCGCCTTCAGCTGCGCCGCCCGGCGCGGGGAGGATGTGCCCACCCGCGCCCCCGGCTTCAGGCTGGCAATGCTGTCGGCCCCGATCAATGTTTCGCGCACATCGGCGCGCGGCAGCATGGCCGGCAGCACGATGCCATCCTTCAGCAGGGTCTCAACATCCTTCATCGAATGCACGCCAACATCGATGCGGCCTTCCAGCAGCGCGGCATCCAGCTCCTTGGTCCACAAGGCCTTGCCGCCGATCTCGGCCAGGGCGCGATCCTGCACCTTGTCGCCGGTGGTGTGGATGATGATGATCTCCACATCCGGGTCGCCCCAGCCATGTGCGGCCTTGAGGGCGTCTGCTGTCATGTGCGCCTGCGCCAGCGCAAGGGGAGAACCACGGGTGCCGATCTTGAAGCTCATGGCCCTGCCATGGCGCGATGGTTGCGGATTGGCAAGGGAGCGCTTAGCTGGACGGCGTGAACAACCCCCTTGTCCTTGGCATTGAATCGAGCTGCGACGAAACCGCAGTCGCGCTCGTGCGCGCCGATCGCACCATATTGGCCCAGCGCATCGCCAGCCAGAACGAGGCGCATGAACGCTTTGGCGGCGTGGTGCCCGAACTGGCCGCGCGCGCGCATGCCGACCGGCTGGCGCCGATGGTGGCCGATGTGCTGGCGGAAGCCGGCGTGGCGCTGGCTGATGTGGATGCCATCGCCGGCACCGCCGGGCCCGGCCTGATCGGCGGGGTGATGGTGGGGCTGGTCACCGCCAAGGCGCTGGCCATGGCGGCGGGCAAGCCGTTGATCGCGGTCAATCATCTCGAAGGCCATGCGCTCAGCCCGCGGCTGGCCGATGCCGCGCTGCAATTTCCCTATCTGCTGCTGCTGGTTTCCGGCGGCCATTGCCAATTGCTGTTTGTCGAAGGCGTCGGCCGTTATCGCCGGCTGGCCACCACCATCGATGATGCGGTGGGCGAAGCCTTTGACAAGTCCGCCAAGGTGCTGGGCCTGGGCTTTCCCGGCGGCCCGGCGCTGGAGCGCGCCGCGCGCGGCGGCGATGGCCGGCGCTTTGCCCTGCCGCGCCCGCTGGTGGGCAGCGATGAACCGCATTTTTCCTTCGCCGGCCTGAAAAGCGCCGTGCTGCGCGCCCGCGCCGGCCTGGCGGAGCCGACCGAACAAGACATCGCCGATCTCGCCGCCAGCTTCCAGCAAGCCGCCTGTGATTGCCTGACCGATCGCACCGCGCGCGCGCTGGCCCTGGTGCCGGACGCCACCGCCCTGGTGGTGGCGGGCGGTGTGGCGGCCAACCAGGCCATTCGCGGCGCCTTGGCCAGTCTGGCCGCCGCGCATTGTGTGCCCTTTGTCGCGCCGCCGATGTGGCTGTGCACCGACAATGGCGCGATGATCGCCTGGGCCGGGGTGGAGCGATTCCAGGCCGGCGACATCGATGATCTCCACGCCCCCGCCCGCCCGCGCTGGCCGCTCGATCCCGCCGCCGAAGCCGTGCGCGGCGCGGGTGTGAAGGCGTGACATCGTTTGGCATCATCGGTGGCGGCGCATGGGGAACCGCGCTGGCCGCGACGCTGGCCGGCAATGGCCCCGTCACCCTTTGGGCGCGAGAGGCCGAGGTGGTCAGCGCCGTCAACACGTCCCGCGAGAACAGCCTGTTCCTGCCGGGCATCAGCCTGCCCGCCGGCATCACCGCCACCACCAATCTGGCCGATGTGGCCGCCTGTGCCATCGTGCTGGTTGTCGTGCCGGCCCAGCATCTGCGGTCGGTGCTGGCCCAGGCCGCGCTGCCGGCCGCCACGCCCATCCTGCTTTGCGCCAAGGGGATCGAGGCTGGCAGCCATCAGCTGATGGTGGAGGTGGCGCGCGATATCGTGCCCAATTCCATCGCCATCCTCTCCGGCCCCAGCTTTGCCGCCGAAGTCGCGCGCGGCCTGCCTTGCGCCATCACCCTGGCCTGCGCCGATGCCGCGCTGGGCGAACGCCTGGTCGCCGCCATGGCCCGGCCGACATTTCGCCTCTACCAGTCCGATGATGTCGTCGGCGCGGAGATTGGCGGCGCGGTCAAGAATGTGCTCGCCATCGCCTGCGGGGTGGTGGAGGGGGCTGGTTTGGGCTTGAATGCCCGCGCCGCCCTGATCGCGCGCGGCTTTGCCGAAATGACGCGCTTTGGTGTGGCCCGCGGTGGCCGCGCCGAAACGCTGGCCGGCCTGTCGGGCCTTGGCGATCTTGTCCTCACCTGCTCATCCGACAACAGCCGCAATTTCCGGCTGGGTGTGGGGTTGGGTCAGGGCCGCCCGCTGGCCGATCTGCTTGCCGGCCCCGCCGTGGCCGAAGGCGCCGCCACCGCGCCCGTGTTGCTGGAAGCCGCCCGCGCGGCCCATGTGGACATGCCGATCTGCGCCGCGGTGGCCGCCCTGCTCGCCGGCGCCCCGGTGCGCGAAACGATCAGCGCCCTGCTGGCGCGGCCCTTGAAGGCGGAGTGAACCTTACAACGGCCCCGCAAGCAACCGGCCGGCATGGAAGACACCCAGGATCAGCACGGCGTCCGCTTCCACGCGATAGGCAATGGTCGCCCGGCCTTCAAAGCTGATCGTCCGCACCGCCGGCCCCAGATCGTCGCGCGGCGTGCCCCGTTGCGGGAAATCTGCCAGCCCGGCGCAGGCCGCTTCGATACGATCGAGATAGGCAAGCGCCACCCCCGCTCCGGCATTGGCCGCGACCCAGTCGCCAATCCGCTCCAGATCAGCCAGCGCCGGCCGGCTCAGCTCAACCTGCATCAGGGCGGGACAGGCGGGCGCGCAACTGTGCCATGCCAACCGCCAGCGGCACGCGGTCATCCGGTGCAGCATTCACTTGGGCGATGCGCGCGCGGATTAGATCATCCAGCGCCGCTTCTTCACGATCCAGCGCGCGCAGGCCAGCGCGGACAACCTCGCTCAGGCTGGCATAACGGCCAGTGGCAACCCGGGCCTGTGCCGGCTCGGCCAGCTCTCCCAAGGTGACAGTGACGGGTTTTGATGCGCGATTGACCATGCCCTGTTGTATGACACTGTCATCAAGGGGGCAAGCGCACTCAGAAATCGACCGCGATGCCGCCCTTTTCCCAATCGCCATAGCGAACCGGATCGGGGCCCTTGCGGCCGCCCACTTCCTTGTCGGTGGGCGGCGGCGGTGGTGCGGCAGGCACTTTATCGCGCGGATCGGTTGGGGGCTTGTCCTTGTCCATAAGCCAGTGTTGCCACCGCCGCCCGCCTGTTAGCAATGGGGTGAAGCGAAGCAGGGGAAGCCGCATGTTTGATAACAAGGTGATCGCCATCACGGGCGCCGGCAGCGGCATTGGCCGGGCGCTGGCGCTGGATCTGGCGGGGCGCGGCGCGGTGCTGGCCTTGAGCGACAAGGATGAGGTGGGCCTGGCCGAAACCAAACGCCTGCTTGGTAACCGCCCGGCCAGCATCACGGCGCTGGATGTCACCGATACCGCCGCCCTGAACGCCTGGGTGGCGGGTGCGGTGAAGGATTTCGGCAAGCTGGATGGCATCATCAACAATGCCGGCCTGTCGGTTGTCGCGCCCTTTGCCGATTGCCCGGAAGATGATTTCGATCGGGTGATGAACGTGAACTTCAACGCCGTGGTGGCCGGCTGTCGCGCCGCGCTGCCGCATGTGCGGGCCGCTGCCGCCAGAGATGGCATCGGCTGGATCGTCAATATTTCCAGCGTGTTCGGCATGATGGGATACCCCACCCAAAGCGCCTATAACGCCAGCAAATATGCCGTGCGCGGGCTCACTGAAGCGATGGCGATGGAAATGGCGATCACCGATCCGAATGTGAGCGTGATCCGCGTCCACCCCGGCGGCATCAAGACCAATGTGGCGAAAAACTCCAAACGCATCGCCCTGTTGCCGGGCCAGGACCCAAACACCGATTTCGCCGCCGAGTTTGAAGCAGCCGCCAGGACCACGCCCGAACAGGCCGCCGCCACCATCATCCAGGGCATGGAAAAGCGGTCATTGCGCGTGCTGATCGGGCCGGATGCGCGCTTCATCGATTGGATGGTGCGGCTGTTCCCGGTCAATTATTTCAAGGTGATCGGCAATTTCCTCGGCCGGCGGAGATAGGTCATTGTCTCTCCCCTCCCGCTTGCGGGAGGGGCCGGGGGTGGGAATTGCCGCCCTTTTGAGGCAAAGGCCGCCCATGACGCGCCACACCCCACCCCCAGCCCCTCCCGCAAGCGGGAGGGGAGCCGTGCGTTCCGGCCGCCCGACCACCAACCGCGATGACAGCGGCGTTGCCGCGCGCCGGGCGGCGCTGAAAATCGGCATGGCGGTGCTGGATCGCGGCGTGCCGTTCGATGTCGCGGCCAGTGCCACAGATGGCCTCCCGCTGGCGCAGGATCGTGCGCTGGCCCGCTTGCTGGCGCTCACCGTGCTGCGCTGGCTGCCGGAGCTGGACCTGCTGATCGACAGCGCCACCCAGCGCCCGCTGCCGATGGATGCGCGCGCCCGCCATGCCCTGCGTGTCGCGCTGGCCGGCTGGCTGCGGCTGAACACGCCGCCGCATGCCGTGGTCGCCACCGCCCTGCCGCTGGTGGAAGGCGGCCCGCGCCGGCTGGTGCACGGCGTGCTGGGCAACCTGATCCGCCGCCCGGCAGCGCTGCCGCCCACTCCGCAACTGCCCGCGCCCTTTGATGTGCAATGGGCCCATGATTGGGGCGCGGCTGCCGCCGAAGCCGCCAGCGCCGCGCTGGCCGATGAACCGGCGACCGATCTGACGCTGAAAAGCCCGGCCGAGACCGACCATTGGGTCGCCGCGCTCGATGGCATCAGCCTGGCGCCCGGCCATGTCCGCACCGCGAAGAAGGGCAGCATCACCGAATGGGCCGGCTTTGGCGAAGGCGCCTGGTGGGTGCAGGATTTCGCCGCCAGCCTGCCGGCCCGGTTGCTGCCGGCCAAGGCGGGGGAGCGCGTGCTTGATCTGTGCGCCGCGCCCGGCGGCAAGACGCTGCAACTGGCGGCGCGTGGCTGCGAGGTGACGGCGCTGGATGTGTCAGACGATCGGCTGGAGCGGGTGCGGCAGAATCTGGAGCGCACCGGCCTCAAGGCCACGCTGATCGCCGCCGATGCGCTGCGCTGGCAGCCGGATGGCCTGTTCGATCATATCCTGCTGGATGCGCCCTGTTCGGCCACCGGCATCTTCCGCCGCCACCCCGATGTGCTGCACCTGAAGGGCTGGGCCGATCTGGCGCCGGTCACATTGTTGCAGGCGGCGCTGCTGCGGCGGGCGACCGGTTGGCTGAAACCCGGTGGCCGGCTGGTCTATGCCACCTGCAGCCTTGATCCGCGCGAAGGCGAGCGTATTGCCGAACGCGTGATCGCCGGCGCGCCACGTGATCTGATTGCGGCCGACGAGCTGCCGGCCGGGCTGATGCCGACGGCCGAAGGCTTTGTGCGCACCCTGCCCGGCCAGGTGGCGGGCGGGCTGGATGGCTTCTTCATCGCCCGGTTGCGCAAGCTGGCGGACTGATTCGGCCCTGTCCTACAGCGGACGATTCTGGTATCATCCCATTCTGTTTGTTACTTGTTTGCCAGGGATTTCAACGCCGCTGCCGGCCTTATACGGCAAAAGCGTCAAAACTGGCGGTTGGTTTCGCCCGCTCTTTCACAATCGAATGGCCTAGAATTTCGGCTCGATCTTCCAGCCCGGCCGCTGCCAGCGGTTGGCGACGGACAGACCCACCCGCCACGCCGCCTCGGCCTCCTGCGCCGCGGCCTCAAAGGTGAAGCCCGGCCCGATCTGATCGCACGGCTGGTGATAGCAATCGCGGTTGTAGCGATCGATCAGCGCCTGGCCCGCCGCCACCCCGCCGGCCACCAGGTCCCGCCCGGCGCGAAACGCCAGCGCCGGCACGCCGCGCTGCACGAAGGGGAAATGATCGGAACGGAAATACCAGCCGGCCTCCGGATTGGGTTCGGGCACGGTCACCAGCCCCATGGCGCTGGCTGCGGCGGCCAGATCATCCTCGAGGCCAGTGCGGCCCACGCCGATCACCTCAAGGCTGCTGGTTTGCGGCAGCTGCACATGCGGATCAAGATTGATCACCGCCACCGTTTTCGCCAGCGGCACCAGGGGATTGGCCGCATAATGCTCGGCGCCCAGCAGGCCCTTTTCCTCCGCCGTCCATGCCGCAAACAGGATAGTGCGTTCGGGGCGCGGGCCGGCCACAAAGGCGCGGGCGACTTCGATCAACTCGGCGGTGCCTGTGGCATTGTCGATGGCGCCGTTGCGGATGGCGTCGCCTTTTGCATCGGCCACCGTCTGGCCATTGGCATCCCAATGGGCACCGAACAGCACGGCTTCGTCCGCCCGGCTGGCGCCCGGTAGCTTGCCAATCACATTGTGGCTGATGAACGGCGTGGCGGTCAGCCGGCCTGACGCACTGGCGGTGGCCGGCAATGGCAGGCTGCGGAAATCAGCCTTGCGGGCGGCGGCCTTGGCGCTGGCCAGATCAAGGCCGATCTGGGCCAGCAACCGGGCGGCCACCGGCCCCTCCACCCAGCTGGCGAAGCGCAACGGCCCGCCAAATGCCGTGCCGGCCGGCACCATCTGCGGCACCAGTTCGGTGCCGGTCAGCTGGGCGAGCGGGTAGGAGGCGGGAAAATCCTCGTGCAGCACGATCACGCCCACCGCGCCGGCCCTGGCAGCCGCGGCAATCTTCAGGCCGACCCGGCCCTTGTAGGCCAGGGTGCGGCCGCCAAAGCCGAGATCTACGCCGGCCTCGCCATCGGGATCGCCGGCCAGCAGCAGCACCATCTTGCCGGCCACATCCACCCCGGCATAAGGATCAAAGCCCTGATCCACCACGCCAAAACCGGCGAAGATCATCGGCACATTGCTGAGCGCCGTCTCCCCCGGCTGGCGCAGCGCCAGCGTGGCATTGCGGCCCAACAGGATCGGCAGCGGGCCATCGCGGCCATTGATCGCCAGCGTGGCGCCCGGCTGCCGCTCCAGCCGCACCAATGGCACCTCCTGCAGCCAGTTGCCGCCGTCGCCTGCCGGTTCCAGCCCGACGGCGCGGAACTGGCGGGCAAGATAAGCCAGCGTATAGGCCTCCCCCGCTTCCCCCGGCCCGCGTCCGGCAAAATCGTCGGAGGCGAGCGCGCCGGCATCAGCGGCGATGCGCTGCGGCGAAAACACGAACGGCGCAGCGGCGGCCGGGGCGGTGAGGAGCAGGGCAAGGAGCAGGGGGAGGCGCATGGAGGGAAGCATGGCGGCGTTGCGTTCGCTTGCCAAGCGGCTATGTTCTGCACACGTTCTGATTTGCCGATGGATTGCGCCTGTGACCGAAGCCCTCATTGCTGTTGCCGCGCTGATTGCCGGGCTTGCCGCAGGCTGGTGGCTGGCCGGCCGGCCGGTTGCCGCCCTGAAGACGGAGCGGGACGAGGCAAGGCGCGAGGCGGATGAGCGGCGGACCAGGCTGGCCGAAGCCGCGGTGGAAATCAAAGCCCTGCAGACCCAGCGCGAGGAGCGCGATGCCGCCCACGCCCGCCAGCTGGAGGAATTGGGCACCAGGTTTGAAGCCGTCGCAGGCCGCGTTTTGGAACAGGCGCAGGGCCAGCTGATCACCCGGGCCGAGCAGCGCTTTGCCGAGGCCGAAACCAAGAATCAGGCCAGTTTGAAGGCGGTGCTGGCGCCCGTGGCGG
>JAIXQY010000004.1 GCA_027485485.1 Sphingomonadales bacterium
AAGAAATATGGCGGCAAGGATGGGGCCAATCTGTGGATGGCGGTGATCCGCGATCGCTTTGCCGCCAAGGGGCTGGGATTGCACAATGATCTGCAGAATGAACATTCGATCGTGGGCAATTTCCCCTTTGTCGCCATGTTCGAAACCTTCGGCACCGAGGCGCAGAAGCAAGAGTTCATCCTGGGTGGATTCGCCCGGAAGCGCATCACCGCCTTTGGCCTGACCGAGCCCGACCATGGTTCGGACGCCACCCATATGGAAACCACCGCCGTGCCGGAAACCCGCGACGGGGTGGAGGGCTGGCTGATCAACGGCGAGAAGATGTGGACGACGGGCATGCATGTCGCCACCCACTGCGCCACCTTCTGCCGCACCAGCGGCAAGGCCGGCGCGGCGCGCGGCATTTCCTGTTTCCTGGTGCCCACCGACACGCCCGGCCTGAAGGTGGAGGAATATCTGTGGACCTTCAACATGCCCACCGATCACCCGCGGGTGAGCTTCACCAACGTGTGGGTGCCCGATTCGACCCGGCTGGGGCCACCGGATGGCGGCCTGGCGCTGGCGCAGAGCTTTGTGCACCAGAACCGCATCCGCCAGGCCGCATCCTCGCTGGGCGCCGCGACCTTCTGCGTGGAGGAAAGCGTGCGCTATGCGCGGACGCGCAAGCCGTTTGGCGAGGCATTGTCGAAGAATCAGGCCATCCAGTTCCCGCTGGTCGAGCTGGCCACCCAGTGCGAGATGCTGCGCCTGCTGATCTACAAGACGGCGTGGGACATGGACAACATGCCCCACGAAGCCATCGAGAGCCAACTCTCTGACAAGATTTCCATGTGCAATTACTGGGCGAACCGGCTGGTGTGCGAGGCGGCCGACCGGGCGATGCAGGTGCATGGCGGCATCGGATACAGTAGGCACAAGCCGTTCGAGCATATCTTCCGCCACCACCGCCGTTACCGCATCACCGAAGGGTCGGAAGAGATCCAGATGCGGAAAGTGGCGGCCTATCTGTTCGGCTATCTGGGGCCGAGGAAGCAGTTGTTTGCGGATCTGTGAGGCGATGATCCTCCCCCTCTGGGGGAGGTGCCCGCAGGGCGGAGGGGGCGCGCACTGGCGGTAAAGTCGCTGCCCCCTCCGCCTCCCGTTGGTCGGCACCTCCCCCAGAGGGGGAGGATCATGTTCTTTCCAAGGCCGGGCAGACATGCCAATCACCTCCTCATGAAACTGGGCGTCTGCTGGTATCCTGAACAATGGCCTGAAGCGCTGTGGGCAAGCGATGTGCAGCGCATGGCGGCGCTGGGCCTGCGATTCGTGCGGATCGGCGAATTTGCCTGGAGCCGGATCGAGCCGGAGCCCGGCCGGCTGGAATGGGACTGGCTGGATCGCGCCGTTGATCTGGCCCATGCGGCGGGTTTGCAGGTGGTGATGGGCACGCCCACGGCCACCCCGCCGAAATGGCTGGTGGATGCGCATCCGGAGATACTGGCCAAGGGCCGCGACGGGCAGGTGCGCGGCTTTGGTTCGCGCCGGCATTATTGTTTCTCGTCCGATGTCTATCTGGAACTGGCGGGGCGTATCACGGCGTTGATGGCGCAGCGTTATGGCCAGCATCCGGCGGTGGTCGCCTGGCAGACCGACAATGAATATGGCTGCCACGACACGGTGGTGAGCACATCGGATGCCGCCAAGGCCGGATTCCGGCGCTGGCTGGCGGCGCGTTATGGCGATGTGCAGGCGCTCAACGCGGCGTGGGGGCTGGCCTTCTGGGCACAGGAATATCGCAGTTTCGACGAGGTTGATGGGCCGTTCGGCACCGTCACCGAAAGCCACCCGGCACACCGGCTGGATTGGCAGCGCTTCTCATCGGCCATGGTTGAACGGTTCAACGCCGCGCAGGTGGCGATCTTGCGCAGCGCCTCGCCGGGGCGGGATATTGTCCATAATTTCATGGGGCTGTTCACCGAGTTCGACCATTATGCCGTTGGCCGCCAACTCGATGTGGCGACGTGGGACAGCTACCCCATCGGCTTTCTGGGGCAGGGGCCGTTCACGCCGGCCGAGAAGGCGCGCTATCTGCGCACTGGCCACCCCGATCTCACCGCCTTTCACCACAGCCTCTACCGCGCCTGCGGGCAGGGGCGCTGGTGGGTGATCGAACAACAGCCGGGGCCGGTGAATTGGGCGGCGTGGAACCCGGCGCCGGCCAGGGGTTCGGTGGAACTCTGGGGCTGGGAAGCCGTGGCGCAGGGGGCGGAGCGCATGAGCTGGTTCCGCTGGCGCCAGGCCCTGACGGGCCAGGAGGCGATGCACGCCGGGCTGAACCGGCCAGACAATCAGCCGGCGGCGGCCTGGCCGGAGGTGGAAGCGCTGGCCGCCGGGTTGGCGCGGCTGGGCCCGCTGCCGGCGCGCGGGGCAGCCGATGTGGCGCTGATGCTCGATTATGACAGCGTGTGGGCGGTGCAAAGCCAGCCACAGGGCCGCGACCAGGATGCGCTGGCCACGGCGATGCACTGGCACACCGCCGCGCGGCGGCTGGGGCTTTCGGTTGATATCGTGGCCCCCGATGCCGATCTGGCCGGATACCGGCTGGTGCTGTTGCCGGCGCAGATATTCGTCGATGCCGGGCTCGCCGGCCGGCTTGCCGCCATCGGGGCCACCGTGCTGGCCGGGCCGCGCACCGGCAGCAAGACCCGCGATTTCGCCATTCCGGCCAGTCTGCCGCCCGATGGCCTGCAGGCCCTGATTGCCCTGACCGTGGCGCGGGTGGAAAGCCTGCCGCCCGGCATCAGCCTGCCCGCCGGCAACGCCGGCCAGGTGAGCGGCTGGATGGAGGATGTCGAGGCCGGGGCGGGCGTTGAAACCCGGCTCGGCCTCGATGATGGGCGCGGGCTGTGGTTTGCCCAGGGCCGGGCGCATTATCTGGCCGGGCAGGTGGATGACGCGCTGCTGCGCCGCGTGCTGGCCGATGTGGCCACGGCGGCAGGGCTGAACCCGCGCGATCTTGGCCCGGATGTGCGGCTGGAACGGCTGGGCCCGCTGAATTTCCTGTTCAACTATGGACAAGCGCCGGTTGCTGTCGAACATGCATTGTTGATCGGAACCAACCCGGTGCCGCCCGCTGGCGTCGCCATCTGGAAGGACAGACCATGACCACGCTTGCTGCCCATATCGGCGATCTCGGCCAGACCACGGCGCTGCCCGATCCCGGCGCGATTGCCGATGGCGAGGCGCGCTTTGTTGTCGAGCATTTCGCGCTGACCGCCAACAATGTCACCTATGCCGTGCATGGCGAGGATTTCGCTTATTGGCGCTTTTTCCCGGCACCGGAAGGGCACGGCATTGTGCCGGTGTGGGGCTTTGCCCGCGTCACCGAAAGCAAGGCCGACGGCATCAGCGTGGGCGATCGCTTCTTCGGTTACTGGCCGATGGCCGCGCAGGCCGTGCTCACCCCGGTGGCCGTTTCGGCCCATGGCTTCACCGATGGCGTGGCGCACCGGGCCGGCCTGCCGCCGTTTTACAACCGCTACAATCCGGCCAGCCCGGATTGGGGCGACGAGGCGCTGCAATGCCTGTTCCGCCCGCTTTATGCCACCAGCTTCCTGATCGATTGCATGGTGGCGACCCGGCCGGTGGACACGCTTGTCCTGTCGTCGGCATCGTCGAAAACGGCGCTGGGCGTGGCGCAGGCGGCGAAGGGCCGGCAGCGTGTGGTGGGCCTCACGTCGGCGGCCAACCGCGATTTCTGCCTGGCCACCGGCTGTTATGATCAGGTGCTGAGCTATGACGAGATTGCCCAGGTGGAGGGCGGCGCCATCGCTTTTGTCGATATGGCCGGCCATGGCGGCGTGCGCCGCGATGTCCACACGCTGCTGGGTGACCGGCTGAAGGAAAGCCATGTGGTGGGCGACACGCACTGGCAGGCGCCCAATGTGGCCGAACTGCCCGGCCCGGCGCCGCAATTGTTCTTTGCCCCCACCGTGGCACAGGGCCGGGTGGCGGAATGGGGCCCGGCGGGCTTTGAACAGCGGCTGGGCGCGGCCTGGGTGAGCTTTGCCGCCACGCTGAGCTGGCTGCGGGTGGAACGGGTGACGGGCGATGCCGCGGTGGCGCAGGCCTGGGCCGCACTGGTCGCCGGGCGCATCGATCCGGCCGCCGGGATCATCGCCAGTCTGTAACCGTTAAGCTTTGCGAAAGCCGCGCGGTGGCAGAGCAGGGCCATGGTCACGCGCTGGACAATGTGTCGCATGAGCCTGTCTTGAGTGGCGTCGCGCCCGCGCGTAAAGCGCCGGCCTCAACGGCTTGGCTGGCAACGGCGGGGCGTGACCAAATTGCCGGCTTTCTGCATGGCCGGTGCAAGGGAGAATGACATGAAGCTGCTGGGTTTTGTCGCTGCTGCCCTGGTGATCGCCGCTCCGGCCGCCGCCAAGGAAATCACCGTGAAGATGCTGAACAAGGGTGCCGAAGGCGCCATGGTGTTCGAACCGGGCTTCATCAAGGCCGCCCCGGGCGACACGGTGAAGTTCGTCGCCGCCAATCCGGGCCACAACGCCCAGACCATTGCCGGCCTGCTGCCGGCTGGCGAAGCCGAACAGAAGGGCGCCATGGGCAAGGATTTCGTGCTCAAGGTTGCCAAGCCCGGTCTGTACGGCATCAAGTGCCTGCCGCACTTCTCCATGGGCATGGTTGCCCTGGTGCAGGTGGGCAACGGCCCGTCGGCTAACCTGGCCGCCGCCAAGGCCGTGAAGCTGTCGCCGCTGGCCACCAAGCGCATGACCGCCTATCTGGCGCAGGCCAAGTAAGACTTTCAGTTCCCACTGCCAGTTTTTGACTGGATCACGGCCGGGGTGGCGACACCCCGGCCGTTTTCGTTTTCACTCCCCTCCCGCATGCGGGAGGGGAGAAAGATTACAACCCCGCAGCCGTCAGCATCGCACTCGCCCCCGCCTCCGCATCATCGCTGCCGGTGCGGAAGAAGGCGAACAGTTCCCGCGCCGTGCCGGCGGTGGACTGGGGCGCAATCTGCACGTCGCGGGCGGCGAATTCCTCTGCGTCCACCAGCGCCTCCAGCGTGCCCTGGCGCGCGCACAGGCGGATGATGTCACCATCGCGCAGGCGCGCGATCGGCCCGCCGCCCATGGCTTCGGGGCAAAGATGAATGGCGGCCGGCACCTTGCCCGATGCGCCCGACATGCGGCCATCGGTGACCAGCGCCACCTTGAACCCGCGATCCTGCAGCACGCCCAAGGGCGGGGTGAGCTTGTGCAGTTCGGGCATGCCGTTGGCCTGGGGCCCCTGGCCGCGCACCACCACCACCACATCGCGGTTCAGCTCACCGGCCTTGAAGGCGGCTTGCACTGATTCCTGATCCTCGAACACGCGGGCGGGGGCCTCGATCGTCCAGCGCTCTTCATCGACTGCGCTGGTCTTGAAGATGGCGCGGCCCAGATTGCCGGTGACCAGCCGCATGCCGCCATCGGCGCGGAACGGGTTGCTGACCGGGCGCAATATGGTCTCATCGCGGCTGGCCGGCACATCCTGCCAGCTGAGCGCGCCATCCAGCATCACCGGATCGCGGGCATAATCCGCCAGGCTGGCGCCGCCCACGGTGGGAATATCGCCGTGCAGCAGGCCGGCATCGAGCAGCGTGCGGATGGTGAAGGCCATGCCGCCGGCGGCGTGGAACTGGTTCACGTCCGCCGCACCGCCCGGATAGACACGGGCGATCAGCGGCACGGCGGCCGACAGCTCGTCGAAATCCTGCCAGTCGATGCGGATGCCGGCGGCGCGGGCGATGGCGGGCAGGTGGATGGCATGGTTGGTCGATCCGCCGGTGGCGAGCAGGCCGACCGCGGCGTTGACGATGGCGCGTTCATCCACACATTCGCCCAGCGGGCGTTCCTGCGGCTGGCCAATGGCGATGGCGGCCAGCCGGTGCATGGCGGCACGGTTCAAGGCGCTGCGCAAACCGGTGCTGGGATTGCAGAAGGCGGCGCCAGGCACGTGCAGCCCCATCACCTCCATCATCATCTGGTTCGAATTGGCGGTGCCATAAAAGGTGCAGGTGCCGGGGCTGTGATAGGAGGCGCTCTCCGATTCCAGCAGCTCCTCGCGGCTGGCCTTGCCCTCGGCGGCCAGCTGGCGGATGCGCTGCTTTTCCTTGTTGGGCAGGCCCGATGGCATCGGCCCGGCGGGGATGAACAAGGTGGGCAGATGGCCGAAGCGCAGCGCGCCGATCAACATGCCGGGCACGATCTTGTCGCAAATGCCGAGCAGCGCCACGGCTTCGAACATGCCGTGCGACAGGGCAACGGCAGTCCCCAGCGCAATCGTATCCCGGCTGAACAGCGACAATTCCATGCCCACCTGGCCTTGCGTCACGCCATCGCACATCGCTGGCACCCCGCCCGCCACCTGGGCGGTGGCGCCGGCTTCGCGGGCAAACAGCTTCAGCTGCGGCGGATATTGGCCATAGGGTTGGTGCGCGGACAGCATGTCGTTGAAGGCGGTGACGATGCCGATGTTGATGCGGGCGCCGGCCTTCAGCGTGGCCTGATCCTCCAGCGCGCCGGCAAAGCCATGGGCCAGGTTGGAGCAGGACAGGCGCGGCCGGCCCATGCCGGCATCGCGTTCATGGGCGATCAGATCAAGATAACGGCGGCGGCCGTCGCGGCTGCGTTCGATGATCCGGTCAGTGACGCGGGCGAGTGTGGGGTGCAGAGTCGTCATGGGCACAACCTAACCGCGAAAAAGCCAAATGGGCAGAGGTGAATAGCGATGCATTGACGGCAAGGGCCGGGGCGGGCAGCTTTGCGTTGGGCAAATGGGGGGATGGGGATGACGGCTGGCAAAGGCAGGATGGGCCTGGTTGCCGCGCTGGCGCTGGTGGTGGGCAACATGGTGGGATCGGGCGTGTTCCTGCTGCCCGCCACGTTGGCGCCCTATGGCTGGTCGGCGATGGGTGGCTGGGCGATTGCGCTGGCCGGAACGCTGGCGCTGGCGGGCTGCTATGCGGCGCTGAGCCGGCAGATGCCGGGCACATGTGGCCCGCACGCCTATGTCGAGACCGCCTTTGGCCCGCGCGCCAGCTTTGTGGCGGCATGGAGCTACTGGATCGGCGTGTGGGTGGGCAATGCGGCGCTGGCGGTGGCGGTGGTGTCAAACTTCACCGTATTGTGGCCGGCGCTGGGGCAGGATCCGTTGTTGAGCGCGCTGATGGCGGTGGCGGTGCTCGTGCTGGTGACGCTGATCAATCTGGCGGGCGCGCCAGCGGCAAGCCTTGTGCAGGTGGTGACCACCGGGTTGAAGCTGTTGCCGCTGGTGGCGGTGCTGGCGATTGCCGGTTGGCTGCTGGCCGATCAGGGGGCGGCGGCGATCGTCAACCCGCCATCGCCGATGCGGGCCGATGGGGTAATCACATCAGTCACGCTGACGATGTGGGCGTTTCTGGCGTTTGAGAGCGCCACGGTGCCGGCCGACAAGATCAGCCGGCCCGAGGTGACGGTGCCGCTGGCCACCATGCTGGGGCCATTGCTGGCGGGCGTGCTGTACATGGCGATTTCGGCAGCGATGATCGCGCTGGTGCCGGCCGATGCGCTGGCCGGCAGCAACGCGCCCTTCGCCGATTTTGCCGCGCCGTTCGTCGGCCGGGAGGCGGCGGCGCTGATCGGGGTGTTTGCCGCGATTTCGGCGCTGGGCACGGTGAATGGCCTGACGCTGACGGTGGCGGAACTGCCGCGGGCACTGGCATTGGCCGGGCAGTTTCCGGCGCGCTTTGCCGTGCTGAACCGGGCGGGCGCGCCGGCGGCCGGGCTGATATTGTCGGGCGCGTTGCCGGCGGCGCTGGTGCTGATGAACATCGATCGCAGCCTGTCTGGTCTGTTCGAATTCACCATCCTGGTCGCCACATCGGCCATGCTGATCGGTTATCTGGCGGTTGCGGTGGCGGCGGTGAAGCTGCTCAAGGGCGGGCTGCGGCTGGTGGGGGTGCTCGGCGTCGTCTATTCGCTGTTTGCCCTCTATGCCGCCGGGCTGGAGCCGAATCTGTGGTGCATCGCGCTGGTGGCGGCGGGGGTGCCGGTGCTGCTTTACAGCCGGCGGTAGCGCTTATCAGCCAAAATCTCCCGCGCCGCATTGTGACCGGGCGCCCCGGTGACGCCGCCGCCGGGATGCGCGCCGCTGCCGCACAGATACAGGCCCTTGATGGGCATGCGGTGATCGCCATGGCCCAGCACCGGGCGGGCGGCCCACAGCTGATCGAGGCTGATGCGGCCGTGGAAGATATCGCCGCCGATGAGGCCGAACTTGCGTTCGAGATCGAGCGGGGAATGGATCTGGCGGGCGATGATGCTGGCCTTGAAATTGGGGGCATGGGCGGTGACAGTGTCGATGATCAGATCGGCAACGGTTTCGCGCGCATCGTCCCAGCTCTGGCCGTTTGGCAGGTTGGGCGCGAATTGCTGGCAGAACAGGCTGGCGACATGGGCACCCGGCGGGGCCAATGTGTCGTCCAGCGTGGAGGGGATCAGCATCTCCACGATGGGTTGGCGCGACCAGCCGTGGGTTTTGGCGTCGGTGAAGGCACGGTCCATATAATCCAGGCTGGGGGCCATGATGATGCCGGCACCGTGATGGGCGCCGGGGCCGGGCAGCACGGAGAAGTCCGGCAGTTCCGACAGCGCGACATTCATGCGGAAGGTGCCGGAGCCGGCGGCATAGCCATCGATGGCGCGGGCGAAATCGGCGGGCAGATCGGCCCGGTCCACCAACTGGCGGAACAGCAGGGCGGGGCCGGCGTTGCTGGCGATGATGGGGGCGTCCAGCGTGCGGCCATCGGCCAGCGTGACGCCGCAGGCTCTGCCGGCAACCACGTTCAGGCGGGCGACCTTCTCCTCAAGCCCGATGGAAACGCCGGCCGCTGCGCAGGCCTTGGCCATCGCCTGGGTGATGGCGCCCATACCGCCAATGGCATGGCCCCAGGCGCCTTTCACCCCGTTCACCTGCCCGAAGACATGATGGAGCAGCACATAGGCGCTGCCCGGCGTATCAGGGCTGGCGAAATGGCCGACGATGGAGTCGAAGCCCAGCACCGCCTTGATCGGCGTGCTTTCGAACCAGCCATCCAGAAATTCGCGGGCCGATCGGGTGAAGAGGGCGAGCAGATCGCGCTGCTCGGCCGCCTCCAGCCCCATGAGCGGCCAGCCTTGCAGGGCCAGCGCCGCCATGCCCTTCAGCCCGCGCCCCGGCGGGGTTTTCAGCGCGAGGCGCCGCATCTGATCGGCCAGCACCTCCAGCCGTGCGTCATAAGCGGGCAGGGCGGCGGCGTCCTTCTGGCTGAAGCGCGCCACTTCGGCCTGGGTCTGGCCGGCGCCGACTTTCAGATAATCACCGTCCAGCGGCAGGAAATTGTTCAAGGGCCGCAGCACCATTCTCAGGCCATGATCGGCCAGGCGCATATCGGCCGCGACCTTCTCCTGCAGCAGCGAGACGGTGTAGCTGGCGGTGCTGTTGCGGAAGCCCGGCGCGAACTCCTCGGTGACGCAGGCCCCGCCCACCACATCACGCGCTTCGCAGACATGGACCTTCAACCCCGCCCTGGCGAGATAAAAGGCGGTCACCAGCCCGTTGTGGCCGCCGCCGATGATGATCGCGTCGTATCGCATGGCCGCCTTCCTTGCCTGCCGCCGCACCCCATTGCAACGGCCGGCGCATCCGCTATTCCAGAGCGCAACGAACAGGCGGGGAGGCCGAGGTTTTGGGCGTGACGGCAGACGATATCGAAGACGTGATCGATCCCAAGCGGGATCGGCTGGTGATCGTGGCCAGCAGCCTGGGCACCGTGTTCGAATGGTATGATTTCTTCCTCTATGGCATCCTGGCCAGCCTGCTGGGCAAGCTGTTCTTTGCCACCGGCAACCCCACCACCGAGCTGCTGTTCAGCCTGTTTGCCTTTGCCATCGGCTTTTTCTTCCGGCCGCTGGGTGCGCTGGTGTTCGGCTGGTTCGGTGACAAGGTGGGGCGCAAATATACCTTCCTGATCACCATCGCGATGATGGGCGGCGCGACCGCCTGCATCGGACTGTTGCCCACCTTCGGGCAGGCCGGCATTGCTGCGCCGATCCTGCTGCTTACCCTGCGCATGTTGCAGGGGCTGGCGCTGGGCGGCGAATATGGCGGCGCGGCGATTTATGTGGCGGAGCATGCCCCCAAGGGCAAGCGCGGCGCCTATACCAGCTGGATCCAGGCGGCGGCGGCGGGCGGTTTCATGCTCACGCTGGCGGTGGTGCTCACCACCAAGGCGATCATTCCGGAAGCCGAATTTGCCGCCTGGGGCTGGCGGGTGCCGTTCCTGGTGTCGATCCTGTTGCTCGGCATCTCGATCTGGGTGCGGCTGAAACTGTCGGAAAGCCCGGTGTTCCAGAAGATGAAATCGGCCGGCACCGTTTCGAAAAATCCGTTCAAGGATGCGCTGTCGGCGCCCGGCAACAAGGGCCGGCTGCTGGTGGCGCTGGCGGTTTCGGCCGGGTTCACGGTGATTTTCTACACCAGCCAGTTCGGCACCCTCTATTTCCTGCAGAACACCGCGCGCCTGCCGGAAACCGAGGCATTGCTGTATCTGGCGGTGGGGGTGGCGGTATCGGCGCCGGCCTATATCTATTTCGGCGGGCTGTCGGATCGTTTTGGCCGCAAGCAGGTGCTCAGCGCCGGCTTTGCGCTCACGCTGGTGGCGCTGTTCCCGATCTTCCAGTTGATGGCCAAGGGCGCCAACCCGGCGCTGTATGAAGCCATGGCAACGGCGCCGGTGACGGTGGATCTGCCGCCCTGCGAATATAACATCTTCCTGAAGCAGGAGGCCGAGTGCGGCAAGGCGCTGGAATGGCTGACCAAGCGCGGCGTGTCTTATGACAAGCGCGATGCCGGCACGCTGGCGCTGAATGTGGCGGGCGCGCATCTGGAGGGTTTTGACAAGGACAAGTGGGGCGCCGCGCTCAATGCCGCCGGCTGGCCGGAAAAGGCCGATCCGGACCGCATCGTCGCCTGGCAGTTGCTGCTGGCGGTGATGGCGATCGGGCTGCTCAGCGGCTGGACCTATGCGCCGATTGCCGCCGTGCTGGTGGAGATGTTCCCGGCGCGGGTGCGTTACACCTCGATGTCGGTGCCCTATCACATTGGCACCGGTTATTTCGGTGGGTTTCTGCCGGTGGTTTCGCAATATATCGTGGTCAAGACGGGCGATGTGTTTGCCGGGCTTTGGTACACGATTGCGGTGGTGGTGGTTGGCCTGATCGTGATGCTGTTGTTCCTGAAAGACACGCGCGACATCAACATCCACGATTGAGGAGCATTTGATGAGCGGACCGCTGGCTGGCTATCGCATCGTCGATTGTTCGCAGATTGTCTCTGGCCCGATGGCCGCCACCATGTTGGCCGATCAGGGGGCCGAGGTGATCAAGGTGGAAAGCCCCGGCGGCGATCCGGTGCGCACGCTGGGGCCGCGCAAGACCGATTTGTCCAGCATGTTCATCGCCGTCAACCGCGGCAAGCAGGGCCTGTGCCTTGATCTGAAATCCGCCGATGGCCTGGCCGTGCTGGAACGGCTGGTTGCCACGGCCGATGTGCTGATCGAAAATTTCCGGCCCGGCGTGCTGGCGCGGCTGGGGCTGGATTGGGACAGGGTGCGCGCCCTCAACCCGCGCATCATCTATTGCAGCATCACCGGCTTTGGCGCCGATGGACCGTATCAGAATGTGCGCGTCTATGATCCGGTGATCCAGGCGGTGTCGGGCATTGCGGCCAGCCAGGTTGACAAGGAGGGCACGCCCGGCCTGGTGCGCCATCTGGTGGCGGACAAGGTGACGGCGTTGACCGCGGCGCAGGCAATCACGGCGGCGCTGTTGCGGCGGGAACGCGCCGGGCCGGATGCGCCGGGCGAACGGGTGGAGGTGGCGATGCTGGATGCCGCCATCGCCTTCAACTGGCCCGACGGCATGTACAACAATGCCTTTCTGGATGACGCGCCGGACCGCTGGCCCGAATATGGCGCGCAGATGCGGCTGTGGAAGGCGGCCGATGGCCAGGTGGCGATCGGTGCCCTGCAAACCGCCGAATTCGTGGCCTTGACGCGCAGCCTGGGCCGCGAGGATCTTGCGGTCGATCCGCGCTTTGCCACCACCGCCGGCCGCATCAAGCACCAGCGCGAATGGGCGCCCCAGGTTTCGGCCGAGATTGCCCGGCGCACCCGGGCCGAACTGATGGCCGGTTTCGTGGCGCATGGCGCGGTGGGCGGCCCGGTGGTGAAGCTGGATGATGTGCCCGATGATGCACAGGTGCAGCACAACGGCATCTGCATCACGGTGCAACATGATGACGCGGTGGGCCGGGTGCGGCAGGCGCGGGCACCGGCTCATTTCGGCACGCCCTTGGCCCTGCCCGGCCCGGCGCCGCACTTGGGCCAGCACAGCCGGCAGGTGCTTGCCGCCATCGGCTATGACGCTGCCGCCATTGCCGCCCTGATCGCGGCCGGGGCCGTGAAGGACTGAAGCCTCTGGCCGGGCCGGCATGGCTCTTGCATATTTGGGGACGCACCTGCGCTGATTCTGCCATTGCAGCCGGGCCTCACGCTGCCCATATCGGTGCATGACGCGGGGCGGTGGCCTGCCGCCCCAATGGAGTGATTATGACCAACCAGACGCCGACCACCCAGACTCTGGCCGTGTTGCCGCTGCGCGATATCGTGGTGTTCCCGCAGATGATCGTGCCGCTGTTCGTGGGCCGCGAAAAATCGGTGGCGGCGCTGGAAGCCGCCATGCAGGACGGCAAGACCGTGTTTCTGCTCAGCCAGAAGAACCCCGGCGATGAAGATCCGGGCGCTGATGAACTCTATGACGTTGGCACCATTGCCACGGTGTTGCAGCTGCTGAAGCTGCCGGATGGCACGGTGAAGGTGCTGGTGGAAGGCCAGACGCGGGCCGCGCTGGTGGCGCTGGATGCCAGCGGTGACCATCTGGTGGCCGAAGTGGCCGAGCGGGTGGACATTTTGCGCGACGAAGCCGAGCTTTCGGCGCTGCTGCGTTCGGCCCAGAAGCAGTTTGAGCAATATGTGAAGCTGAACCGCAAGGTCGCCCCCGAAGTCGCCAACCAGATTGCCGCGATCGAGGAGCCTGCGCGCTTTGCCGACACGGTGGCGGCCAATCTGGGCCTGAAGATTGCCGACAAGCAGAGCCTGCTGGCCGAACCCGATGTGGGCGCCCGGCTGGAGAAGATCTTTGCCTTCATGGAGGGCGAGCTGGGCGTGTTGCAGGTGGAGAAGAAGATCCGCAACCGCGTCAAGAAGCAGATGGAGAAGACCCAGCGCGAATATTATCTGAATGAGCAGATGAAGGCCATTCAGCGCGAGCTGGGCGAGGAAGACGAGAAGGACGAAGCCGCCGAGTTCGAGGAAAAGATCAGCAAGACCAAGCTGTCGAAGGAAGCCCGCGAAAAGGCGCTGGCCGAACTGAAGAAGTTCAAGGCGATGGCGCCGCAATCGGCCGAAGCCACGGTGGTTCGCAATTATCTCGACACGCTGCTGGGGCTGCCGTGGGGCAAGCGGTCAAAGATCAAGAAGGACATTGTCGCGGCACAGGCCGTGCTCGACAATGATCATTATGGCCTGGAAAAGGTGAAGGACCGGATCATCGAGTATCTGGCCGTACAGGCGCGCACCAACAAGCTGAAGGGGCCGATCCTGTGCCTGGTCGGCCCGCCCGGCGTGGGCAAGACCAGCCTGGGCCGCAGCATCGCCAAGGCCACCGGGCGCGAGTTCATCCGCCACAGCCTGGGCGGTGTGCGTGATGAAGCCGAGATCCGCGGCCACCGCCGCACCTATATCGGATCGATGCCCGGCAAGGTGATCCAGAACCTGAAAAAGGCCGGCACGTCCAACCCGCTGTTCCTGCTCGATGAAATCGACAAGCTGGGCCAGGATTTCCGCGGCGATCCCTCGTCGGCGCTGCTGGAGGTGCTGGATCCGGAACAGAACAAGACGTTCAATGATCATTATCTCGAGGTGGATTATGATCTTTCCGACGTGATGTTCGTGACGACGGCCAACAGCTACAACATGCCCCAGCCGCTGCTGGACCGCATGGAGATCATCACGCTGTCGGGCTACACCGAGGATGAAAAGCTGGAGATCGCCAAGCGCCATCTCATTGAAAAACAATATGAAGCCCATGGTCTGAAGAAGGAAGAATTCGCCATTGCCGATGAGGCGATCCGCGATCTCGTCCGCTATTACACCCGCGAAGCCGGGGTGCGCCGGCTGGAGCGCGAGATTGCCAAGCTGGCGCGCAAGGCGCTGCGCCGCATCCTGGAAGGCAAGGATGTCAGCGTGACCGTCACCTCCGACAATCTGGCGGAGTTCGCCGGGGTGCGGAAGCATCGCTATGGCCTGGCCGACAGCGAGGATCAGATCGGCGCCGTCACCGGCCTGGCCTGGACCGAGGTGGGCGGCGATCTGCTGACCATCGAGGCCGTCACCTCGCCGGGCAAGGGCACGATCAAGACCACCGGCAAGCTGGGCAGCGTGATGACCGAATCGATTTCGGCGGCGCTGAGCTTTGTGCGGGCGCGGGCGGTGCATTATGGCATCCAGCCCGGCGTGTTCGAGAAGAAGGACATTCACGTGCACGTGCCGGAAGGCGCAACGCCCAAGGATGGCCCGTCGGCCGGCATTGCCATGGTCACCGCCATCATCTCCACGCTCACCGGCGTGGCGGTGAAGCGCGATGTGGCGATGACCGGCGAGGTCACGCTGCGCGGCCGCGTGCTGCCGATCGGTGGCCTGAAGGAGAAACTGCTGGCGGCGCTGCGTGGCGGCATCACCACCGTGCTGATCCCGGCCGAGAATGAGAAGGATCTCACCGAAATCCCTGACAATGTGAAGCAGGGGCTGACGATCATCCCGGTGTCCCATGTCGATGAAGTGCTGGCGCTGGCGCTGATCCAGCCGCTGGTGCCGATCGAATGGACGGAGGCGGACGAGAAGGCGGTGCAGCCGGCGGCGGTGGTGGCCACCGAACCGGCGGTGCGGCACTGAAAATCTGGGGCAGGGGCGATGCAGGGGCTTTACAGCCTCGCGCAAAACCCCTAATCCCGCGCCTCCCGACGCGGAACAAGTGGGCGCGTAGCTCAGCGGTAGAGCACTGCTTTCACACGGCAGGGGTCACAGGTTCAATCCCTGTCGCGCCCACCACTTGCTTCCGGTCGGTTCAAGCCAGCAGATCGACAGTCAGGCCCAGGCCCTGATCGCAAGCCGCCAGCCAGATGGCGTGCGCAGCGGCCAGATCCTGCGCGGCCACGCCCAATGATTTGTAGAGCGTGATATCCGCTGGCCCGGTGCGGCCCTGGATATGGCCAGCCGCCACGTCGCCGATTTCGCCCCGGATATGGCCTTCATCAATCACGCCGCGCGCCATCGCGCCCAGCAATTCGCCGGCGGCGGCCATGGCGGCCTCGCGATAATCCACGAACACAAGGGCGCGGGATACCACATCATCATCCACTTCGGCCGTGCTGGCGACGGCGGAGCCAACCAGATTGAGATGCTGGCCGGGCGCCAGATCGGCCCCGCGCAGGATCGGCGTTTTCGCGGCCGTGGTGGTGCAGATGATATCGGCCCCGGCCACCGCGTCCGCCACCGCGGCGTGTGCGGTGCAGGGCAGGCCGGTGCGGGCGGTGACGGCGGCGGCAAAGGCCGCAGCGCGGGCCGGATCGCGGCCCCAGGCACCCACCTGCGCAATCGGCCGCACCGCCTGCATGGCCAGCACATGGCGCATGGCCTGTTCGCCATTGCCCAGCACTGCCAGCCGGCTGGCATCGGGCCGGGCCAGAAGATCGGTGGCCAGCGCACTGGCGGCCGATGTGCGGATCGCGGTGAGCGAGGCGCCTTCGATCAGCGCCAGCGGCACGCCCTTCACGCTGTCAAACAACATCACCATGCCGATATGGCTGCCGAGCGGATCGCCGTGCGGTCGCGGATATTTGCACACCAGCTTGATGCCGAAACAGGCCGGATCGCCCAGTGTGCCGGGCATCATCGCCATGCTGCCGCCGGCATCCGGCACCGCCAGATATTGCCGGATCGGCAGGGAGACATTGCGCGCGGAGGTGGCGATCATCGCAGCGCGCATCACGCCGACACAGGCCGCGACCGGCAACAGGGCCTCCACCTCCGATTGGCGGATGATCAGCATCAGCCGGGCTGCCGCGGCGGCAGGAAGCGCATGGCGGCCATCACCGCGTCCACATCATCCGGCCGGGGGAAGGCATCGGGCATGGGCTCGCCGGGCGTGCGCGGGCGGCCGATGGCGGCGAACCAGTCTTCCAGGCCGGGCGGCATGAACACCCAGAACAGCTTCATGTCGGTGCTGCCGCTGTTTTTGATCCAGTGGGTGCAGTTGCGGGCGAACAGCACGCTGGTGCCGGCGACCACAGCGCGGGTGACGCCATCGATGTTCACCTCGCCCTCCCCCTCATAGATGAACACCAGCTCGTGGTTCTGGCGGTGGCCATGTTCGCGCACCATGCAGCCGGGCGGCAGCAGCTGGGTGCCGCTGGAGAAACTGTCATAGGGCATGTTGTCGGGCGTGAGATGCACATCGACATAACCGCGCGAGGGCAGGGGTTGCCACCAAGACTGTCCCTCGCCGGGGCCGACGATCACCGATTGCAGCTTGGTTCCAGCCTTGGTCATCGCCTCATCCGTTCAGGAAATTGAGCACCCGGTCATTATAGGCGCTAGTCGAAACAATCGGGCAGAAATGCCCACCACGATCCAGCAGATGCAGCTCAGCACCGGGGATCAGCTCGGCCAGCTCGCTGGTGAAGCCCGGCGGGGTGATCTGGTCATCCTGCGCCCCGATGCACAAGGTGGCGGCGGTGATGCCGGCCACCGCGCTGCGCAGATCATGCGCCACCACGGCGGCCAGGCGGGAGAGTTCCACCTCCAGCCCCGGAAACGCGCCCATGCGCTCTTCGATGAAGGCGCGGCTGGATTTCATCTGCGGTTGCAGGTGGGAACTGGGCATCGCCAGATAGGTTCCCATGGTGAAATAGGCCGGCGGGCCGCAGTTGATGAGAATCTCGCGGCGGGCGCGGAAGAGCTGGACGAAATATTCATCCGGCCCGGCCCAGCTGCAGCTGAGCACCAGCCGCGCCACCCGCTGCGGCGCTTTCAGGGCGATATGCTGGCAGATGGCGCCGCCGGTGCTGTGGCCGATGAAATGCGCCCGCTCGATGGCCATGGCGTCCATCAGGGCCAGCAGATCATCGGCCATATGTTCGGCACCCAGCACCGCCTTGCCGGGGCTGCTGGCGCCACAGCCGCGATGATCATGGGTGATCACCCGGAACTGCTGCGCCAGCGCCTGCACCTGATTGGCCCAGAAGGCGCCGCGCCCGCCCAGCCCGGCGACCAGAAACAGATCCGGCCCGCTGCCGGTGATTTCGACATGGATCTCCACATCGGGTGCAACCGTGATGCGGTGGACGCTGGTGGGCAGGATCGTCATGGCATTCACGCTATCGCAAGTGCCGGGCTCGCCGCTGCCTGCGACCAGGCTTGTCCGGCTGACGGACAGTTGCCGGGCCGGCATTGGCGGTGGCGGGTGGGAGGGCGAACCTGCCTGATGCCCGAAGCGGAAACCGATCTTGCCCAGTCGCTGGCCGATCTGATCGGCG
>JAIXQY010000220.1 GCA_027485485.1 Sphingomonadales bacterium
GCCATCAGCGGCAGATCATGGCCTTCCTCCGTGCCCAGATCGCTGGCTTCGGCGGCGGCGAACAGCGGTAGACTTTCAGTGGGTGTGCGCAGCGCCTGCCAGCCGGCGTCACGGCGATTGAGGTTCAAGGACGCGCAGGCATCGGCATCGGCGAGCAGCTTCAAGGCACGGGCGGGCAGGCCGGCGCGGGCGAGATCCTCGAGGGTGCGGAACGGGCGCGCGGCGGCGACAAGCGTTGCCCACTCCTCGCGGAAACCGGTGATCTGGCGCAGGCCGAGGCGAAGGGCAAGGGGGGAGTCCCTTCTTCCGTTACCCCGGCGAACGCCGGGGCCCATCGCCCCAACGCTGTTACCAGCGGGCACATTCAGGCGATGGGCCCCGGCGTTCGCCGGGGTGACGGGTTGGGTTTCCAACGAACAATCCCACCCACTGAAATTCACATCCACCGGCCGCACCGCCACGCCATGCTCCGCCGCATCGCGCACAATCTGCGCTGGCGCATAAAATCCCATCGGTTGGGCGTTCAGCAGCGCAGCGGCGAACACCGCCGGGTATCGGCATTTCAAATAGGCCGAAACCCACACCAGCCGGGCAAAGGCAATCGCATGGCTTTCGGGGAAGCCGTAAGAACCAAAGCCCTTGATCTGGTTGAAACAACGCAAGGCGAAATCGGCTTCATACCCCCGCGCCACCATGCCATCGACCAGCTTGCTCTCGAAATACTCCATGCCGCCATTGCTGCGGAACGTCGCCATGGCGCGGCGCAGGCGGTTGGCTTCGGCGGGCGTAAAGTTCGCTGCGGTGATCGCCAGTTTCATCGCCTGTTCCTGAAACAGCGGCACGCCCAGCGTCTTGCCCAGCACATTTTTCAGCTCGTCGGGGTCATGCGGTGGCTTGGGGCTGGGGAAACTCACCGCCTCGCGCCCCTGCCGGCGCCGCAGATAGGGGTGGACCATGTCGCCCTGGATCGGCCCCGGCCGCACAATGGCGACCTGGATCACCAGATCATAAAACTCGGCCGGCTTCAGGCGCGGCAGCATGTTCATCTGCGCCCGGCTTTCCACCTGGAACACGCCGATGCTGTCGCCCTTTTGCAGCATGCGGTACACATCCGGCGCATCACCCGGCACATTGTCGAGCGTGTAGCTGTGCCCCAACTGCGTCTCGATGAATTCGAACGCCCGCCGGATACAGCTGAGCATGCCCAGCGCCAGCACATCCACCTTCATCAGGCCCAGCGCATCGATATCGTCCTTGTCCCACTCGATGAAGGTGCGATCGGCCATGGCGGCATTGTGGATCGGCACCAGCTCATCCAGCCGCGTCTGCGTCAGCACGAAACCGCCGACATGCTGGGACAGATGGCGCGGCATCCCCATGATCTGGCCGACCAGCCCGCCCAGCCGGGCAATGTCCGGGCTGTCGGGATCAAGTCCGCTTTCAGCGAAGCGCTCGCGCTCCATTTGCGAAGCATAGCTGCCCCACACGGTGCTGGAGAGCCGGTTAGTCAGATCCTCGCTCATGCCCAGAACCTTGCCCACTTCGCGCACGGCGCTGCGCGGGCGGTAATGGATCACGGTGGCGGCGATGCCGGCGCGTTCGCGGCCATAGCGTTCGTAAATCCACTGCATCACCTCCTCGCGCCGCTCATGCTCGAAATCGACGTCGATATCGGGCGGTTCCTTGCGCTCTTCTGAAATGAAACGGGAAAACAGCAGGTTGTGCACCGAAGGATCAACCGCCGTGATGCCCAGCACGAAGCATACCGCGCTGTTGGCGGCGCTGCCGCGGCCCTGGCACAAGATGCCGCGGCTTTGCGCGAACGCGACGATATCGTGCACGGTCAGGAAATAGGGGGCGTAACCAGCGTGCGCGATGATGCGGAATTCGTCGGCCAACAGCGTCATCAGCTTCGGCGGCACGCCATCCGGCCAGCGTTCCCGCGCCTTTTGCAGTGTCAGCGTTTCCAGCCAGCCTTGCGGGCTGTACCCCGCCGGCACCGGTTCATCGGGATAATCATAACGCAGCTGATCCAGGTTGAAATCCACCCGCGCCAACAGCCGCGCCGGTTCGGCCAGCGCCTCGGGCTGGTCGCGGAACAGCCGGGCAAGGGCCTCCGCCGGTTTCAGGTGGCGTTCGGCATTGGCATGAAGGCGGGTGCCGGCTTCGGCCAGGGTGACGCCCTCGCGGATGCAGCTGATCACATCATGCAGCGGCCGCTGCGCCGGCGTGGCATAGAGCGGCGCGTTCAGCGCCAGCAGCGGCACGCGCAAACCCTGCGCCACCCCGGCCAGCGCCGCCAGCCGCCGCCGGTCGGTGCCCGCGCCCCACAGCATCGCGCCCTGCCACAGCCGATCCGGGCAGGCGCGCGCCAGTTCGGCCAGCCGGCTGCGCTGGCGGCCCACCGGCGGCATGTGGATCAGCAACAGGCCATCGGCATGATCGATCAGATCGGACAGGTTCAGGATGCAGTCGCCCTTTTCCGCCCGCCGGTTGCCGGTGGTGAGCAGGCGCGTCAGCCGCCCCCAGCCGGTGCGGGTGGCGGGATAGGCGATCACATCCGGGCTGCCATCGGCAAACACCAGCCGGGCGCCCACCGCCAGTTTGAACGGCGGCGGTTCGGTGCCCGCCTCCTTCGCCGCCTCGGCCAGTTCCCGCACCGCCACATGGGCGCGCACCACGCCGGCCACCGTGTTGCGATCGGCAATGCCAATCCCGCAATGGCCCAGGGCGACGGCGGCAGCCACCATGTCTGCCGCGCTCGAGGCGCCGTCCAGAAAGGAATAATGCGTGGCGGCCGCCAGTTCGGCAAAGCCGGCCGGCGTCATGCAAACAGGCCGTGCAGATACCAGCGCGGCGCCGCCGTTTCGCGTTCATACAGGCCGTGGCGGAACAGCCAGTATCGCCGGCCCTCGGCATCCTCCACCCGCCAATAATCGCGCGTCAGCCCGGCGCCATCCTTCCTGCGCCACCACTGCGCCGCGATGCGTTCCGGGCCTTCGTGCGCCATCACATCATGCACGCGGGCGCGCCAGCGGAAACGGCGCGGCGGGCCATCGGGCACTTCGGCCATCACCTCGATCGGCTGCGGCGGATCAAACAGCCGGATGGGCCGGCCCGGCGGTTCGCCCACCTCGGGCAGCGGCCACTGCTCCTCGTCACTCCCCAGCGGCAATTCGAAACTTGCCTGTTCGGGAATATGGCTGTCGGCGCGCGCCAATCGCTTCAGCCGGCCGCGGCCCAGCCGGGCGGCCAGCCGGTCCACCAGCGCGGTCAACTGGGTTTCGGCCAGCGCGCCGCCATCCAGGCCCAGCTGGGTTTCGGCGAGCGGTGCGGTATCGGGCACCGCCAGCCGCAACAGATCATAGCCGAAACCCGGATCGAGCGGATCATTCAGCGCGGCAATGCGTTCATCAAACAGCCGCAGCAGCACGGCAGGATCACGCTGCGGCGCCGCCGTGTCCAGCGCCAGTTCGGCCACATGGCCATCGGCGCGGTACAGCGCCAGGGCAAAGCGCCGGCCGCCTTGCCCCAGCGCCGTCAGCTTCACATTGGCCGCCAGCAGCAATTTTTCCAGCGCGGCGCGCACCGCCTCATGGCTGGCCACCGGCTGGGCAAAGCGGCGCTGCACCACCACCGGGGCCGCCGGCAGCAGCGCATCCAGCGGCTGCGGCGCCGCCTCCTGCAACTGGTCCAGCGCCGCAACCAGCGCCTCGCCAAAGCGCGATGCCAGCGCCGCGCGCGGCAACCGGGCGACATCGCCCACCTGTTTCAGCCCGGCGCGGCGCAGCGCGGTCTGCACGCTTTCCAGATCAGACAGCGCGGCCAGCGGCAGATCACCCACCCGTTCCCCGCCAAAGCGCGCCAGCGCCATGGCGGCGGCCGGTGTGGCGGCCAGCGCCGGCTGCGCGCTGAACCCCAACCGGCCCAGCCTGGTCACGGCATCGGCCACCAGGCTGGCCTCCCCGCCAAACAGATGGGCACAGCCGGTGATATCGATCATCAGGCCATGCGGCGGGCAGGCGCGCACCAGCGGCGACCAGCGGGTGGCCCCGCGCGCCAGCCATTCCAGGCAGGCGGCATCGCCGTCCGGATCAAAGGCCGCCACCGCCACATCGGGCACGGCGGCGCGGGCATCGGCCAACGCCAGACCGGGGGTGAGGCCTTCGGCCAGCGCGGCGGCATTGGCGGCGCGGATGATCTGGCGGCCACGATCGCTGGCCACCAGCACCAGCGGGCCTTGGGCATCAGGCCGCGAAGCTGTTGCGGTCAGGCGCTCGCTGGGCAGCAGCGGCAGCGCCAGCGCCAGAATGCGGCGGCGGATGGAGGAGGGGGCGCCGGGCAAAGGCGACTCCGATGGGGACAATCTGGCCGGCGCTTTGGCCGGCCGCAACAAAGCGGTGTCGGTCACGGTTCCACTCCAGCAACTGGTTGATATCGGCCGGCCCGCCGCGCTGGCGTGCGAGGGTGATCGCCAGACGCGGCGGGCCGGGGGCGCCCGCCGCCAGAAGGCGTGCGGGCGCTGGCAGGGCCTGCCAACGGGTGAGCGCAGCGGATGGCCGTGGGGGGCCGCCGCGCAACAACAGGGTGAACACGCCGTGGGCAGCCGCAGCCAGCTGCAAGCGGCGCGTCACGGTGAGATCAATGGCGCGTGCCTCGCCATGGCTTTCCAGCACGACAGCGGCCAGCGCCGGGCAGGCCTGCGCCTCGGCCGCGGCGCGCAGCATCGGCACCACGCCGCCCGCCGCCACCAGCCACAGCCGCGCCGGATCGCCGCCCAGTTCGGATATGCCGGCGCCATAAAGCCGGCCATCCTCCCCGCGCCCGTCACTGATCCACAGGATCGGGCCGGCGCGCGGGGAGGCCAGCACCAGCATCAGGCCGAAGGCCGTCGCCGCCGGGCCATAAAGCTCATGACAGCCCGCCAGCGCCAACCCGCCTGCCAGCGCCGCATCCAGCCGCCCGCCATCCAGCCCCAGCCGCCTGACACGGGGGCGCGGCGCGGCTGCGCGGGCAACAAGGAACGAGGCAACAGCAACGGACAACAGGGCGACTCACAACAGATATGTTCTATCTTTGTTCTAAATGCCGCCGCCCCTTGTCCAGAGTCAAGCCGGCTTGAGCCGCGCCGGGATCGGCAGTGGCCCCGCCATTGCCGCCGAGGATGTTTATGCAGACCTGCTCACCTTGGTCGCCGAGCGCCGCGCGGCAACGGCCTGAAGCGGCTTTCCAGCCGTCATCTGCCAATAGGCGCCAGTGTGAAGTCCACCCCAAACGGAAGTTCACGGGCTAGAGCGGTTTCCGGTCAGTCTGGACCGCCGGCACGGAGGCGATTCTGGTCTGGTGCAATCAGCGAGGAGGGCGCGATGCTGGTGGCATCGCAGCCAGGGTATGGCGGACGCGGCAAGGGGCTGCGCCCCTTGCCGCCGGAGGCCTGTTTTCTCTGACCTTTACCGAAGCGCCTCATCATACCAGGCTGCCACATCGTCCTTCATCTTGGCCAGCTCGCTTTCGGCCAGATAGATCATGTGGCCCGACTGGTAATAGGTGAACTTGATGTTCCGGTTGAGATCAGCCGGCAGCAGCATGTGGCTGGCATCGAATTCCGCGCCATAGAAGGGCGTTGCCATGTCGTAATAGCCGTTCAAAAACAGTATTTTCAGCTTCGGATTGGCGCGCATGGTGAAGGCCAGATCCACTGCGGTGTTGGGCGTGGTCTGCACGCCGCCGCGCGGCGGCCTGTGAGACCAGTCCCAGTTCCAGCCGGGTTCGCGCGCCGACAATTTGTAGGGCAGCTCAGTCTTCACGCCGAGTGTCTTCACCGCATAATCCTGGAAGGCGGCAACATAGGCGCCGGCGATGGCGGTGCCGGCGGGATCTTCATCGGGGCTGTCAGCATTCAAGTCGGTGGGCGGCAGCGTGTAGCGGGTGTCGAGCCGGCCGATCGACAGCCCGCGGGTGCGCAGCAGTTCGGTCTGGAAATGCGCCAGGTCCACGCGCAGATTGGCGCGCTTGATGAAGTCCACCGACAGGCCGGTATAGGCGTTCATCTGGCGGGCGACGGCGTCCTTTTCCGCCTCCGAAATGGCGCTGCCCTTGGCCAGCGCGGCGGCATAGGGCCCGGCGACAAAGCCGCGCACCTCGTTCACGAACGCATCGAGATTGGCCGGCTTCGGCCCCGGCAGCGTGCCATGATACCAGGCGGTGGCGGCATAGCCGGGGAACAGCACCATATGGTTCTGATCATAACCGGCCTGGCGCACGCCATAGTTCATGATGGTCGACAAGAGCGCGACGCCGTGCAGGGAGACGCCGCGCTCCTCCAGCATCCGTGCCACCACGCCGGAGCGCAGCGTGCCATAGCTCTCACCAAACAGGAATTTCGGCGATTTCCAGCGGTTGTTCTTGTGCACATAGCGGGTGATGGCGCGGGCAAAGGCGTCGCCATCCTGATCCACGCCGTTGAAATCGCGGAATGTCTTGTCCCCCAGCGGACGCGACCAGCCGGCGCCGGGGGCATCGATGAAGACGATGTCCGTCTTGTCGAGCAGGCTCCACGGATTGGGCCCCACGGCATATTGATCGGGCGTCACGTAAACCGGCTTGTCAGTCTTCACCCGCACCGGGCCGAAACTGCCCATGTGCAGCCAGATCGTCGCCGAACCGGGGCCGCCGTTGTAGAAGAAGGTGACCGGCCGGTTGGGGCCATCGGCGGTGTAAGCCGTGTAAGACAGGCTGCCGGTGGGCCGGGCGTTGTCATCGCGGATGGTCAGCGTGCCGGCGGTGGCGGTGTAAGCGATCGCCTTGCCCTTGATCGTCACGCTGCCTTTCGAAACCGCGGCCTGTTCCTCCACCGGCGCGCGGGCGGTGGCGGCATCGGCTTCGGCAATCTGCGCCTCGCGCGGGCTTTTGGCGGCCTGGGCCAGGGCCGGGTGGGCAGTGGCCAGCAGCAGGCCAGCGATCAGCAGTTTGTTCAACGTCAATCCCCCTTCAAAACTGTTCCCGTGGTGATGGCACGCAGCTGGTCCTGGCTCAAGCCGCCGCGCTGTCGCCCAACCCGCGCAGCAGGCTGCCATCCAGATCGACCAGACCGAACATCAGCAGATCATCAATAATGGGCCGGATGGGTTCCAGCCGCGGGATACCGTGGCCGGGCAGGCCGGCTGCACTGAAATCCCGGTGCAGCGCGGCCAGATCATCCACCCGGATGCAGGCGGAAAAGCTGCTGCCGGCCGGATCGAGATCGGGCCAGGGGAAGAACTCCAGCTCCAATGGTCCCCGCTCCAGAATCAGCCAATGGGCATCGCGATAACCGACCACAAAGCCGAGCCGGCCATAGAAAGCGATGGTCGCATCGAAATCCCGCGATGGCAGGTTGGCGGTGATGCGGTCGCTCACTTGCGCCCCCGCCGCACCCCCGGTGGCACCCGTGATTTGCCCGGCCGCGGTGTGAAGCCTTTTGGCCGGGCGCGGTCCCGGCGGAAGCCACCGCCGCCGCTGCTGCCGCCTTCGGGCAGTTCATAGCGCAGCGCGCCGGTGATCGGGTTGGCCTCGGCCAGCCGCAGCTCCAGCCGCTGGCCCACGGCATAGCGGGTGCCGGTTTCGATGCCTTCCAATATCCGCGCGTCTTCATCGAACACGAAGCGCTCGGCACCCAGGGTGGAGACCGGCACCAGCCCGTCGCCGCCCAGGCCTTCGACCGTGGCGAAGAAGCCGAACTTGGCCACCCCGGTGATGCGGGTCTTCACCACCTCGCCCACCATCTTCGACAGATAGGCGGCGACATAACGATCGATGGTGTCGCGTTCGGCCTCCATGGCGCGGCGTTCGGTCATGCTGATATGATCGGCGGTCTTGGTGAGGCCCTTTTCTTCTTCCTTGTGCAGCGCGCCGTCGCCCAGCCGGTGCGCGGCGACCAGGCTGCGGTGCACCACCAGATCGGCATAGCGGCGGATCGGCGAGGTGAAATGGGCGTAACTGCCCAGCGCCAGCCCGAAGTGGCCGACATTGTTGGGCGAATAATAGGCCTGGGTCTGGGTGCGCAGCACCTGTTCGGTCACTTGCTCATAGGCCTCACCGGCCTTGGCGCGGGAGAGGATGCGGTTGAACACGGCCGGCTTCGCCACCTGGCCCAGCGCCATGTTTTGCCCCAGGGTTTCGAGATAATCGCGCAGCGCCACCAGCTTCTCGCGGCTCGGCACCTCGTGGCAGCGGAAGATGCAGCCGGCCTTCTTCTTCTCCAGCGCCTTTGCCGATGCCACGTTGGCGGCGATCATATAATCCTCGATCACGCGGTGCGCCGTCAGATGCTCGCGCACCGAGATGCCGGCGATGCGCCCGGCCTCATCCAGCACGACACGTTTTTCCGGCAGCTCCAGCTCCAGCGGTTCGCGCGCCGCCCGGGCCTTGGCCAGCGCGCCCCAGGCGTCCCACAGTGGTTGCAGCACCGTCAGCCATGGGCCCTCTCCGGTGTCCATCGTCGCCTGCGCTTCCTCATAGGCGATGTTGGTGACGCAGCGGATGACGGCGCGGGTGAAGCGCCAGCTGAGCAGAGTGCCGTCGGGATCGATGGAGAGATGGCAGGCCAGCACGGCGCGGTCTTCATGCTCGACCAGGCTGCACACATGCGCCGAGAGGATCTCGGGCAGCATCGGCACAACGCGATCGGGGAAATAGACGCTGTTGCCGCGGCTGCGCGCCGAACGGTCGAGCGCGGTGCCGGGGCGGACATAGAAGCTCACATCGGCAATGGCGACGATGGCGCGGAAATGGCCGGGATTGTCGGCATCGGGCGCCGCCCACACTGCATCATCATGGTCGCGCGCATCGGCGGGATCGATGGTGAGGAAGGGCAGGTGCCGCAGATCCTCACGCTCACCCAGCGGCTGCCGCGCCATGCGATCGGCCTCTTCCAGCGTGGACTCGTCAAAGCGGTGCGGGATGCCCTTGGCGTGAATGGCGATCAGCGAGAAGGATTTGGGCTGGAACGGATCGCCCAGCACCTCCACCACCCTTCCATATTGGCGGGGCGGGCGGCCACTGGGCTCGGCCAGCACCAGATCGCCGGGCTGGCCGTCGCCGGGATCATTGATGGCCAGATCGGTCCGCGCTTTCTTGTCCACCGGCACCAGCCGCCAACCCATCGCTTCCTTGCGCAGGATGCCGAGCACAAACTCTTCGGATTTGGCCAGCGCCTTCATCGGGAAGGCCAGCTGTCCGCCGCCCTGTTCCTCGATCCGGGCCAGCAGCCGATCCCCCAGGGCATAGGCGGCGCGCTTGCGGCTTTCGATCACCCGCAGCCGCGGCGGCGGGCTGGCATGCTCCCACCGGTCGGGCACGGCGATGGCGGTGCCGTCGACAATGTCGGCAACGCGGATCACGGTCACGCGTGGCAGGCCGCCACCCTTGTGCAGGTTGCGCCCCGGCCCGGCTTCCAGCTCGCCGGCCTCCATCATCTCTTTCAGCAGGGATTTCAGCGCGATCTTGTCCTGCGCGTGCAGGCCGAACGCCTTGGCGATCTCGCGTTTGCCCACGCTGGTTTTCTGGGTGGCGATGAAATCCAATATGGCTTGCCGGTCGGGCAGGCCGGGCTTGGGCTGGGTGCGGGGAATGCGCGGCATGGCGGTCACCATGGGCGTTTGGCGCGGGACGGGCAAGTGTGGTCCTTCGTGGTGGGAATGGGGACAATCCAGCCCATTGCCGCGCCCTGCCGCTCGGCCCATATGCACCCCCATGCAATCCATGGCTGCCCCGTCCGGCCCTCCGCAGGGGGATGCCGATTTCAAGACCCTCAAGCGCTTTCTGCCCTATCTGTGGCCGGTCGGCCGGCTTGATCTGAAGCTGCGCGTGGTCGGTGCGCTCTGCATGGTGCTGCTGGCCAAGGGCGTCATGCTGGCCATGCCCTACACGCTGAAACTGGCGCTGGATGCGATGTCGGCCAATGTGTCGGGCGGCGTTGGCGTGGCGATGGCGCTGGTCGCGTCCTATGCGCTGGCCCGCTTTGGCGGGGTGTTGTTCGACAATTTCCGCAACGCCCTGTTCGAAAAGGTTGGCCAGGAGGCTGCGCGCCACCTCAGCCTGGATGTGTTCAGCCACATCCACCAGCTCAGCTTGCGCTATCACCTCGAACGCCGCACCGGCGCGCTCACCCGGCTGATCGAGCGCGGCACCAAGAGCATCGACACCATGCTCTATTTCCTGCTGTTCAACATCTTCCCCACGGTGATCGAGCTCACCGCGGTGTGCATCTTGTTCGGGCGCGGCTTTGGCTGGGAACTGGTGGCGGCCACGCTGGCCACGGTGGCGGCCTATATAATCTACACCCAGCGCATCACCGATTGGCGCGCCGCCCTGCGCCGCGAGATGGTGGACAGCGACCAGAAGGCCACAGCCCGCGCTGTTGACAGCCTGCTGAACTACGAAACGGTCAAATATTTCAATGCCGAAGCCCATGAGAACGCCAATTATGGCCGCGCCATCAAGCGCTACACCGATGCCGCCACCAAATCCGAAGTCAGCCTGGCCTGGCTCAACATCGGGCAAAGCTTCATCACCAACGCGCTGATGGCCGGCGCGCTGGTCTATGTCGTGTGGGGCTGGGACAAGGGGCGCTTCACCATCGGCGATGTTGCCTTTGTGAATGGCCTGCTGATGCAGTTGTTCCGCCCGCTCGATCTGCTCGGCATGGTCTATCGCGAGATCCGCCAGGGCCTGATCGACATGGAGGCGATGTTCCGTCTGATCGACACCGCACCGGAAATTGCCGATGCGCCCGGCGCGCCCGATCTGGCCATCGTGGGTGCCGCCATCCGCTTTGACGCGGTGCAGTTCGGCTATGATCCGCGCCGGCAGATTTTGCACGGCGTGTCGTTCGAGGTGCCGCCGGGCCGCAAGCTGGCGGTGGTGGGGCATTCGGGCGCCGGCAAATCCACGCTCTCCCGCATCCTTTATCGCTTCTATGATATCCAGGCCGGGCAGGTGAGCATCGACGGGCAGGATATTGCCGCCATCACCCAAAGCTCCCTGCGCCGCGCCATCGGGATCGTTCCGCAGGATACGGTGCTGTTCAACGATACGATCGGGTACAACATCGCCTATGGCCGGCCCGATGCGACGGAGGCGGAGATCATCGCGGCGGCGCGCGGCGCGGCCATCCATGATTTCATCCTGAGCCTGCCCGATGGCTATAAAACCCAGGTGGGCGAGCGCGGGCTGAAATTGTCGGGCGGGGAAAAACAGCGGGTGGCGATTGCCCGCACCATCCTGAAAAACCCGGCGATATTGATCCTCGATGAAGCCACCAGCGCGCTGGATTCGGCCACCGAGGCCAGCATCCAGGAAGCGCTGGGCGGGGTTTCGGCCGGGCGCACCACCATCGTGATCGCCCACCGGCTGTCCACCATCACCGATGCCGATGAGATCATCGTGATGGACTCCGGGTCCATCGTTGAACGCGGCCGCCACGAGGCGCTGCTGGCCCAGGGCGGCGCCTATGCCGATATGTGGGCACTGCAACAGGCGGAAGACGCCGAAACCGTCACAATGGTGTAAAAAACGCCGAATGCGGCACCTGGGCGCAGTGCCGTTTACCATTTGGTTACATGTCTCATGCTAGCCAGAGATTAACCAAGGTTAGCGAAAGCGGGGCGCTGATCTTTGGGGGCAAACTCTCGGTTTCTGGGGAAAATCATGAATTACAAACTGCTTGTCGCAGCAGGTCTCACCGTGTCTGCTTCGTATGCCGCCATGGCGGCGCCGACGCTTACCGGCCAGGTTTCCAATCTGCCCGCGGCCAATGTGTCGGTGGTGGCTGATGATGTCAGCCTGGCCCCGCTGCGCGCGCCGACCAGCATCACCCGCACGTTCAACGGCGTCACCGCGACCGCCTCGAAGATGATTGTCGGCACCGGCTCCACCGGCACGGCCGCTGCCGCGCCTCCAGGCGACCCATTGTTCAATGGCCGCCAGCCGGCCCACAGCGGCGTTGCGCAGCTGCAGATGAACTTTACCGGCGGCAGCTTCGTCTGCTCTGGTGCGCTAATGCAGGATCGCATCCACGTGCTCACCGCCGCCCATTGCGTCAGCAGTGGTGCCGGCACGCCAAACCCAAACTCGACTGAAGTTCGCTTCAACCGCAGCGCCAATCCGGATGCCGTGGTGCAGGGCGCTGCAGCAAGTTCGAACATCGCCGTGATGCAGGCGCAATCCTATTTCGTGCACCCCGATTACACCGGTGAAGTGATCGACCAGAACGACATTGCCATTATCCGCCTGACGCAGGCAGCGCCGAGCTGGGTGCAAAGCTATCGCATCGCGCCGCAGTTCAACCTGCGTGGCAACGAGTTTGAGGTGGCCGGCTATGGCCGGCGCGGCCCGGGCGGTGCTGGCGGAGCCCAGTTCGGCACTGGCCGTCTGCGTTCGGGCGAAAACGAATGGGACTTCCGCTTTGGCAACGGCGTGTTTGATGGCTTTTTCACGAACCGTGATATCAACGGCGAAGCGTTCTGGGGCTTTGCCGATTACGAACACAGCTGGGTTTCGGATTTCGATGGCCCCGGCGGTGCCAACAACGCAAGCTGCCTGGTGACCACCCTCTTCAGCAATTCGACTGTGGCCACCAGCTGCAATGGGGCAGTGGGCCCGCGTGAAGCCACCACTGCCGGTGGCGATTCGGGCGGCCCCAACTTCATCAACGGCCGCCTGGCCGGCATCACCTCTTATGGCTTCAGCTTCGGCGGGGCCTTTGGGGACATTGGTGGTGGCCTGAACAGCAGCTTCGGCGAGTTTGCCGGCGTTGTCCCGGTCAATCTGCACCGGGGTTTCATCGAAGCCAGCACCGGCATCGCCGTGCCGGAACCGTCGAGCTGGGCCATGCTGATTGCCGGCTTTGGCCTGGTGGGCGGCACCATGCGCCGCCGCCGCGCTGCCCTGGCCTGATCCGCCAGCAGCACACATTAAAAAAGGGCCGGCGGAGCAATCCGCCGGCCCTTTCTTGTTACGCAATGCCAGAAATCAGGGCATCACCACCGTGTCGATCACGTGGATGACGCCGTTGCTGGTGCCGATATCGGTGGCGCGGATGTGGCTCATGCCGCCCTTGGCATCGGTGAGCATCACGACATTGCCCATCATCGAGGCGGTCAGCTTGCCGCCCTGCACGGTGGTGACAACGGCCTTGCCGCCGCCAGCCTTGATCGCGGCGACCACATCAGCGGCCATCAGCTTGCCGGCCACCACGTGATAGGTGAGCACCGCGGTGAGCGTGCCCTTGTTTTCCGGCTTCAGCAGGGTGGGAACGGTGCCGGCAGGCAGCTTGGCAAAGGCGGCGTTGGTGGGGGCGAACACCGTGAACGGGCCCTTGCTCTTCAACGTGTCCACCAGGCCGGCGGCCTTCACGGCGGCAACCAGCGTGGCGAAATCGCCATTGCCGGCAGCGGTATCAACAATATCGGCGGCCGGCTGGGCCAGCACGGCGGTGGGGGCCACCAGGCCGGCGGCGGCCACGGCGAACAGCGCAGCGCGCAGGCTATTACGAACGGTCATTGCAGGACTCCATGATTGGATTCAGGCCAGCCGGGGGGTGCCGGCAGACGCGGCCATCTACGCCGGCCGGGGGCGCGCGACCGCCCGCCAATGTGTCGCTGCGACGAAGTGGGCTGCGGTCAGGCGGCGGTGAGCGCGCCGGTGGCGATCACCGGCCCGGTGGGCGTGCCGGTGGGCGAACCGCCGATGGGCTCGATCGAAATCGCCAATATCGCGCCCTGCTTCACGCCGGCCAGCCGATCCCGCGGGATGCTGTGCGCGGTGCCGGCCGAAATATCGATGATGCCCAGCGATCGCGGCGGGTTGCTGCCTTCGATCACCCACAATTCCGGCACCTTGCCGGCGCCGGCATCGCTTTGCGCCACCGGGGCAAAGCGCACCTGGCCGCTGGCCGGATCAAAGGCTGCCGCCAGCAAGGGCTTGCCATCGGCACCGGCCAGCGTGGCGCGCAACTGCGGGCCGCCGGCCATGGCGACGACATCGCCGCCCGGATCATTGCCCGCACCGGGCTGCGCCAGCATCACCACGGCCAGCGCGGCCGCCACCGGCGCGCCAATGCCCAGCCCGCGCCACAGCGCCAGATTGTGCCACCAGCCGGCCGCCGGCGCTGCCTTGGCCGCCACCGCCGCCGGCTTTGGGGCCGGCGCCGTCGTTTCCGCCGCAATCGCGGCCCACACGCTGGCTGGCGGCGTGGCCGGCGCGGTCGCTTCATCCAGCGGGCTCAACAATGTCTGCCATTGTTCCACCCGCGCCCGGAAGGCGGGGTCGCCCACCAGCCGCAGTTCGGCGGCCTTGCGCTCGGCGCGGCCCAGCGCACCCAGCGCATAATCCATGGCCAGGGCTTCATCCTCGGTCAGGCCGCTGAGGCCATTGTCGGGCGTGGGAGCAGCGCTCATGCCTCACTCGCCTCCAACTGGCCGCGCATGCGCAACAGACCACGGCGCACCCAGCTTTTCAGCGTGCCAACCGGCACATTCTCGCGGGCCGCGAGCTCGTCATAGGTGACGCCTTCGAAATAACAGGCGCGGATGGCGGCGGCGTGGCGCGGTTCCAGCAGGCTCAACGCCTCGGCCAGGCGGCGCGCATCATGGCTGGCCACCAGCCCGGCATCGGGCGCCGGGCCTTCATCGGCCAGATCATGGGCAGCCTCCACCGGCACCATCGGTCGCGCCGGCCTGGCCCGCAGCCGATCGATGGCGCGGTTGCGCGCGATCGTCGCCGCCCAGGTGATCGGGCTGGCGCGGGCCGGGTCAAACGTGGCTGCCTTGCGCCACAGCGTCACATAAACCTCCTGCAACACGTCTTCGGCTTCCTGCCGTTCCATCACTATACGCAGGATGACGCCGAATAGTTTTGCACTCGTTCGATCATAAAATATTTGAAAGGCGGCAGCATCGCCTTCGGCCACGCGCGCCAGCAGTCGGGAGAGCTCGGCCGCGCCGGCAGACGCGCTCACCGCTGCGCCCCCGGCATCCGGATCGGGCCATGGGCGCTGCCGGTGATGAACTGGCGCACATAGGCATTGTCACAGCCGTCAAGGCTGGCCAACGGCCCCTGCCAGATGATCGTTCCGCCGTGCAGCATTGCCACCCTGTCCGCCACTGTTCGCACACTGTGCATATCGTGCGTAATCGTAACCGCGGTGATTTTCAAATCCGTTGTCAGTTCTCTGATCAAATCATTAATCACGGCCGCCGTGATCGGATCAAGCCCGGCGGTGGGTTCATCGAAAAAGATGATCGGCGGACGCGCCGCGATGGCTCGGGCCAGGGCAACGCGCTTCTGCATGCCGCCCGACAGTTCGGCCGGCTTCAGATCGGCCACATCGGCGCCCAGCCCGACCAGCGCCAGATTGGCCACGGCGGAGGCGCGGCGGGCCGCGATGCTGCCGCCCAGCGCAAAGCTGACATTGCGCCACACGGGCAACGAATCAAACAGCGCGCCGCCCTGAAACAACATGCCAAAGCGGGCGCGATGGGCATCCAGCGCCGCGCCGTTCAGGCCCACCACCTCCTGCCCGTCCACCTTGATCGATCCGGCATCGGGCGCGATCAGGCCCAGGATGATCTTCAGCGTGACGGATTTGCCGGTGCCCGAACCGCCGATGATCACCAGGCTTTCGCCCGGCATCACCGCCAGATCAACACCGGCCAGCACCTGGCGGCTGCCAAAGCGTTTGGCCACGCCGGCAAGTTCGATGCGCGGGGTCGTCATGATCCGAACACGATCACGGTGATGACCAGGTTTGACAGCAGGATCAGGATGAAGCTGGACACCACGGCATTGGTGGTGGCCTTGCCCACGCCGGCCGCGCCGCCGCCACTGTGATAGCCGTGGTAACAGCCCATCAGCGCGATGAAGAAACCGAACACCCCCGCCTTCACCAGGCTCGAGATCACGTCATCCGCTTCCAGATAGCGGGCGGTGGTGGCGAGATATTGGGCGGAATTGAAGCCCAGCCGTTGGGTGGCGAGCAGCCAGCCGCCCATCACGCCCAGCGCGTTCGATACCAGCACCAGGAACGGCATCACCAGCACGGCAGCCAGGATGCGCGGGGCCACCAGCCAGCGGAACGGATCGGTGCGCAGCGTGACCAGCGCGTCAATCTGCTCGGTCACCCGCATCGTGCCCAGTTCGGCGGCCATGGCGCTGGCAACGCGGCCGGCCACCATCAGCCCGCCCAGCACCGGCCCCAGTTCGCGCACCACGCCGATCACGGTGACGGCCGGCACGGTGGAGGCGGCGTTGAAACGGCTGCCGCCGATGAAAATCTGCTGCGCCAGCGCCGAACCGGTGAAAATGGCGGTGAGGCCCACCACCGGCAGCGACAGCCAGCCGATCACCAGCATCTGTTGCAGCCATTGCGCCGGATACCAGGGTGGTTGCAGCAGCCGCATCAGCGCGGTGACGGCAAAGCGCGCCAGCCGGCCAACGGCGGCCAGGCCGCCAGGCACCGATGCACCAATGGCAACAAACGGCTTCATTGCCACACCCGTTCAAAACGCTGGCCCAGCGCCACCAGCAGTTCATAGCTGGTGCGGCCGGACACTGCTGCCATGGCTTCGGGATCAAACGGGATGTCCAGCCAGTCGCCTTCGGCCATGGCTGGCGCATCGGTCACATCGAACGCCGCCAGATCCATCGACACCCGCCCCGCCGCTTGGCAGCGCACGCCGCCGGCTAGCGCCCATCCGGTGTCCGAAAGCCCGCGCGCATAGCCATCGGCATAGCCCAGGGCCACGGTGGCAATGCGGCTGGCGCGGCTGGCCACAAAGCTGGCGCCATAACCCACGCTGCCGCCGGCCGGCACATCGCGCAGTTGCAATATGCGCGCCGCCAGCCTCGCCACTGGGCGCGATGGCCGGCCATCGGGCAGCAGCCCGCCGCCATACAGGCCCACACCGGGCCGGATGAGATCGAAATGAAAGGACGGACCCAGCGCCGCGCCGGCCGAATTGGCCAGCGCATAAAGGCCCGCCGGCACGCGCGCGGCCAGATCGGCAAAGGCGGCGCGCTGGGCCTCGTTCAGCGGGTGGACGGGATTTTCCGTGCAGGCCAGATGGCTGTGCAGCACCGTGATCTCCAGCCCGTCGGCCACCGCCACCTCGGCCGGGGCCAGACCCAACCGGTTCATGCCGGTATCCACCATCAGCTCCACCGCCCGCCCGGTCTGCCGCCACAGCGCCACCTGCGCCGCCGTGGCCAGCACCGGCTCAGCCGGCAGATCAAGCGCGGCTGGCATGTCCTGCGGCGTGACGCCGTGCAGCACCGACAGCATCACGCCATCGGGCAGCGGCAACAGCGGCGGCACCTCGTGCCAATGCGCCACATAAAATCGCCGGCAGCCCGCCGCGGCCAGCCGCAGCAGCACGGCGCGTGCCCCCAGGCCATAACCATCGGCCTTGATCGCCGCGCCGGCTTCGGCCCGGCCACAGGTGGCAAAATCCCGCCAGTTCGCCACCAGCGCATCGCCATCCAGCAACAGCCGGGCCTGAGGGGGCGGGATCATCTCCACAATGGCCGATTAGCGGGCTTGTTCATGGCCGCGCAAGCCAAAGCCGTGTAAAACATGGCCCATGAACAAGAATCTGATCGCCCTGCTGGTTGCCATTTCCGCCCTCGCCGTGACGGCGGCGCCGGCCTTTGCGCAGGCCCAGCCCCGGCCCGACACCGAATTCTGTGCCGCCAAGCGCAAGCAGGATCCGGGCGGCATCTGCTCGCCCAAGGGTGATTATGTGACGCCGGAGAAGGTCTACAAGCCCGATGGCACGGTGATCACCCGCAGCACGGGCGATTGAGCGCGGCTGGCCACGCCCTCACCAAAATCACCCGTCATGCTGAACTTGTTTCAGCATCCATGGGACGCACCCACAACATGCGCACTTTGGGGGGCATGCTCCCATGGATGCTGAAACAAGTTCAGCATGACGCGGGCCAGTGGTTGAAATAAGTGCCTGCCGGAGAGCGTTAATCGAACAGCGAACTCACCGAGCTTTCCTCGGCAGTGCGGCGCATGGCTTCCGCCAGCAGCGGCGCGATGGTGATGCGGCGGACCTTTTGGGCGGCCTTCACCGCATCGGTGGCGGCGATGGAATCGGTGACCACCAGTTCCAGCAGCGACGAACCATCCACCCGCGCCACCGCTCCGCCCGACAGCACGCCGTGCGAAACATAGGCGGTCGCACTGTGCGCGCCGGCTTCCATCAGGGCGGCGGCCGCGTTGCACAGCGTGCCGGCCGAATCGACAATATCATCCACCAGGATGCAGTGGCGGCCGCGCACATCGCCGATGATGTTCATCACTTCCGATTCGCCCGGCCGTTCGCGGCGCTTGTCGACAATGGCCAGCGGCGCGTTGCCCAGCCGTTTGGCCAGCGCGCGTGCGCGCACCACGCCGCCAACATCGGGAGAGACCACCATCAGCTGATCGGTGCCCATCCGCGCCAAGATGTCGGCCGCCATCACCGGGGCGGCAAACAGATTGTCGGTGGGAATATCGAAAAAGCCCTGGATCTGGCCGGCGTGCAGATCCAGCGACAACACGCGATCGGCCCCGGCAATGGTCATCAGATTGGCCACCAGCTTGGCCGAAATCGGCGTGCGCGACCCTGATTTGCGGTCCTGACGGGCATAGCCGAAATAAGGCACCACCGCCGTGATGCGCCGCGCCGATGCCCGCTTCAACGCATCCATGCAGATCAGCAATTCCATCAGATTGTCGTTGGCCGGCGCCGCCGTGGGCTGCACCACGAACACATCTTCGCCGCGCACATTCTCATCGATCTCGACGAAAATCTCCTCATCGGCAAAGCGCCGCACCGAGGCCTTGGTGAGCGGGATTTCCAGATAGGCGGCAATTGCCCGGGCCAGTTCCGGATTGCCGTTCCCCGCCAGAATTTTCATGCTGCTTGCCCCTGGTGCTGCCCACTCGCTGGCGCGGGCATAGCCGGCCTGTCACACTGGTGCAACCTTCAGGCAGGGGCAAGCTTCAGGCCATCGCCGCCTGCAACGCCGCCACCAGCGGCAGATCGGCCGGCGGCATCGGCAGGCCGGCCATCGCCGCCGGCGTTTCCCAGCGCAGCGCCTGGCCATCGCGCCCCACCGGAACCCCGGCCCAGGCCCGGCACCAATAGAGCAGCATCACCAGATGGAAATCCGGATAGGCGAACGACACGAAGGTGAAGGGCTCCAGCTGCGGCTGGGCAATGCCCAGTTCCTCGTCCAGCTCGCGCGCCAATGCGGCTTCGGGCGATTCGCCCGGTTCCAGCTTGCCGCCGGGAAACTCCCACAGCCCGGCCAGCGATTTGCCGTCCGGCCGCTGCGCCAGCAGCACGCGGCCTTCGCCATCCACCAGCGCGGCGGCCACGACATGGATGATTTTCATCGCGGCCGGCATCAGCGCATCGTCACCAGTTTCACGCGGGTGCCCGGCTTCAGCACAGCATTTGGCTGTAATTCGTTCAGCGTGAGGAAACGCGCCAGCCGGTCATCGCCATAGGCCATGCGCGCTGCCAGGCTCTGCACCGTGTCGCCGGCAGCCACCCGCACCACCTGCACGCGCCGGCCGCGCGTGCCGGCGCCATCCTGCGCCGAAAGCCGGCGCACACTGGCCGCCACCGGCGCCACGGCGGCGGCCTGGCCCTGCGGCGCCATGCTGACCAGCGTGAGCGCCATGCTGGGTGACCAGCGATAAACAGTGAGCGTGGCATCAATCGGCCCGGCCTGCGATCCGGCGCGGATGCTGCCTTCCAGCGCCTCCACCCCGTTGATGCGGGTGGCGCGCATCGGCTGGGCCGAAACCCCCAATTCCCGCCAGCGCGCCGCCGCCACGGCGTTCAAGTCGGCACCCCCCGCATCGGTGGTGCGCAGATCAAAGCGCTGGATACCCGGCCCGATGCCGGTCACCGATTGCGGCGCATTCGTGATGGCAAAGCCGGCCGGCGCATCCAGCGCCAGCCCCAGCCCGGCGTGGCGGAAGCCATTGCCCACCACCACCCCGCCGGCGGGATCATCATCATAGGGCAGGCCGTCGATGGCGTTCAGGAACACATCGCGGTTGAGGCCGCGGGCCGTGGTTTTCAGGCGCAGCGCATCGGCTTCGGCGCGCATGCGCTCCACCCGTTCGCCGCTGGGCGGATGGGTTGAGAGCCATTTCGATGGTTCGGCGCCGCCCTGGCCCTTCAACCGCGCTTCCAGCGCGGTCTGCGCGCCTAGCGCGGCCAGACTGTCGGTGGCGGCACCCGGATCATAGCCGGCGCTGGCCAGATAGCGCACGCCCAGGCTGTCGGCCTGGCGTTCCTGTTCGCGGCTATAGCCCAGGGTGGTGAGGCCGGCGACAATGCCTGCCCCGCGCCCGATCAGATCCGATCCGGTGAGCACACCGGCCAGCCCGGCCAGCACGTTGGACATGGCGGCCCGGCTCTGCCGCTTCTGGCCATGGCGGGCGGCGACATGCGCCACCTCATGGCCCATCACGAAGGCCAGTTCCGCCTCGTCATTCATCAACGCCAGCAACTGGCGGGTGATATAGACATAGCCGCCGGGGATGGCGAAGGCGTTGTTCACGTTGGAGTTGAGCAGCGTGACGGTATAATCCTGCGCCCGCGCGCCGCCGCCCGATTGCACCGCGATCTTCTGGCCGACGCTGCGCACATAATCCGCCGCCGGGCCGCTCATGGCGCCGCCAAACTCCTTCAGGATCTGCTGATGCGCCTGCGCGCCCTGCTGGCGTTCGGCGGGTGACAGGCCGGGTGGGGCTTGTGCCAGCGCCGGGGCGGCGGTGAGGATCAGGGCGGCAACGGCAAACAGCGCGGGTTTCATGCCCGCTTTTACCGCGTACGTGGTCCGGCGACCAGAGCCGCAATCAACGCTTAAAGCGTGCGGCCCATCGCCAGATATTTGGCGCGCCGGTCGCGAATCAGTTGCTGCGGGCTCTTGGCCAGCAACGGCTGCAATTCGGCGGCAATGGCCATGGCCAACGAGGCGATGGCAGCGGCCGGATCGCGGTGGGCACCGCCCAGCGGTTCGGGCACGATGCTGTCAATCACGCCCAGCGCCTTGCAGTCAGCCGCCGTCACCTTCATCGCTTCGGCCGCATCGGCCGCGCGGTTCTGGCCTTTTTCGGCGGTGCGCCACAGGATGGAGGCACAGCCTTCCGGCGAAATCACCGCATAGACCGCATGTTCGAACATGATCACCCGATCGGCCGCGGCGATGCCGATGGCGCCGCCCGACATGCCTTCGCCGGTGATGGCCGCGATCACCGGCACTGGCGCGGCCAGAAAGGCGGCGGTGGCGCGGGCAATGGCTTCGGCCTGGCCGCGGGCTTCGCCGTCCACACCCGGATAGGCGCCGGCACTGTCAGCCAAGGTGATCACCGGCACGTTGAAGCGGCCGGCCAGTTCCACCAGGCGCGCGGCCTTGCGATAACCTTCGGGCCGGCCCATGCCGAAGTTATGTTTCACACGGGATGCGGTATCGCTGCCCTTCTCATGGCCGATCACCACCACCGGGATATTCTGGCCGCGCAGCATGCCGATGCCGCCAATGATCGCCTCATCCTCGCCATAGGCGCGATCACCGGCCAGCGGCATGAAATCGGCGACCAGCGCCTTCACCATATCGGAAAAATGCGGCCGCAGCGGGTGGCGGGCCACCAAGGTCTTCTGCCAGGGCGACAGCCGCGCATAGGTTTCGGCGAGCAGGCGGCGCGCCGCCCCTTCGGCATGGCGGGCACCCGCCTCATCGCCGGCGGCGCGATAATCGCTCGCACGCTGCACGATCTGGGCGATCGGCTTTTCAAAGTCGAGATATTGGCTCACGCGGACCGGCCTAGGCGAAAAGGCCGGTGCCGGTCAATGGCAGCGGCATCATCCGGCCAGCGGCGACATCGTGACGATGGCCTTGCCGACGCCCTTGCCCGACATCGCAAAGCGCATCGCCTCCGCAAAATCAGCCAGTGCGAACTGGCGGCCAAGTGGCGGCACCAGGGCCCCTTGCGCCGCCCAGTCGAGCAGCTGATCGAGGTGCCGAGCCGCCAGCGCCGGCTCGAACAGCATGAATTGGCGGACGTCCACTCCGACCAGCGCTGCCCCCTTCATCAGGCTGAGATTGATCGGCAATTTGGGAATCGGTCCGCCGGTGAAGCCCACCACAAGATGACGGCCACGCCACGCCAGCGACCGGAACGCGGTTTCGAACAAGGGCCCGGCCACGGGATCGAACACCACGTCAGGCCCCTTGCCGCCGCAGGCCGCCTTCACCCGTTCCCGCCAGCCCTCGGCCTCGGTATCGAGAACGTGCGCCGCACCCAAGCCAGCGACAAAAGCGCGCTTCTCCGGTGTCGAGGCCACCGCGATCACTTCTGCCCCGAGCAGCCGGCCCACCTGAACAGCAGCACTGCCAACACCGCCTGCCGCCCCCATCACCAGCAAGCGTTCGCCAGGCTGCAAGAAGGCGCGGTCCATCAGCCCATGCAGGGCGGTAAGATAATTGATCTTGAACCCCGCCGCTTCGGCAAAGCCAAGCGCATCGGGGATCCTTGTCACCATCGCAGCGGGCAGCGCCACCTGCTCGGCCAGCCCGCCACCGAAACCATTGGCCAGCACGCGATCGCCGACGGCCAGCCCGGTCACCCCGCTGCCAATGGCGGCGACAACGCCGGCAAATTCCTGCCCCGGCGTGAACGGCACCGGCGGCTTCACCTGATAGCCACCCAGCGCCACCAGCGCATCAACATAGCCCATGGCGCAGGCTTTCACCTTGATCAGCACCTCCGCTGGGCCGGGCACCGGCTCCGGCACGTCGATGAGGCGATAATCCTCGACGCTGTCGATCTTCTCCGCGCGAACCTGCTTCATGCCTGTGCATCCCGTTGCCAGCGGAAATACCATACCTCGTGGCCCAACCGCCGTGCCTTGGCTTCATAACGGGTCTGCGGCCAATCGGCTGGGCGGGTCAGGAAATCCGCCGCCGTGTCGCCCAGCCAGCGAAAATCGGCGCGGCGCTGCATCTGCATCAGCGCCCAGCGGCAATAGACCGGGTGATCGGTGCCGAAGCGGAACTCCCCACCGGGTTTCAGCACGCGGGCGATAAGGTCGATCGGGCCGGGGTTCATGAAGCGGCGCTTGGCATGGCGGGCCTTGGGCCAGGGATCGGGGTGGAGCAGGAACAGCCGGCTCACGCTGGCTTCGGGCAGCCGTTCCAGCACATCCAGCGCATCGCCGTGGTGGATGCGGATATTGCCGATCTCGCCCTCACGCACTGCCAGCAGCGCCCCGACCACGCCATCCAGAAACGGTTCGGCGCCGATGATGCCCACATCGGGGTTGGCCAGCGCCTGGCCGGCCATATGCTCGCCGCGGCCAAAGCCGATTTCCAGCCACAAGGGCCGATCATCGCCAAACAGCAGCGGAGCGCTCAGCGCGCCCTCGGCGGGCACCGCGATGCGCGGCAACAGATCGGCCAACAGCGCGGCCTGGCCCTGCCGCAATGCGTGGCCCTGGCGGCGGCCATACAGCCGGCGAATGGTGGTGGGATCAGACGTCATGACGATGCCGCCATGCCGCAGACCGCTGTATTTGGGAAGGTTGACATGCATCAATGCGCTTGGGAGCCTTCACCCCTCACGATTGGCGATCATCGTTCATTCGCGGGGAGGGGTTCACCATGGCCACAGATTTTGACGTGCTGATCGTTGGCGCCGGCATTTCCGGCATTTCGGCGGCCTGGCATCTGCAGCACCACCGCCCCGGCACCAGTTTTGCCATGCTGGAACGGGAGGATGGCTTTGGCGGCACCTGGTACACCCACAAATTCCCCGGCATCCGTTCCGATTCCGATCTTTACACCTTCGGCTTTCACTTCAAGCCGTGGGTGGGCCCGCCGATAGCCACGGCGGCGGAGATCCAGGCCTATCTGGGCGAGGTGATCGCCGAGAATGGCCTTGGCCCGCACATCCGCTATCGCCAGAGCGTGGAAACCGCCGATTGGGACAGCGCCGATCAATGCTGGCGGCTGGGCGTGCGGCAGGGCGATGGCAGCCTGGCCAGCCTGTCGTGCCGGTTCCTGTGGATGGCGCAGGGCTATTATCACCACCGCAAAGGCTATTGGCCGCAGTGGGAGGGGATGGAAAGCTTCACCGGCACCATCACCCACACTGAGGAATGGGATGAAAGCCTGGATTATGCCGGCAAGCGCGTGGCGTTGATCGGTTCGGGTGCGACCGCGGCCACCGTCATTCCGGCCATGGCCAAGACGGCGGCGCAGGTGACGATGGTGCAGCGCAGCCCGACCTATTTCTTCCCGGCGGCCAATGTGAACGAAACCGCCGAATTGTTGCGGCCGCTCGATCTTGATCCGGCCTGGGTGCACGAGATCGTGCGCCGCAAGAATAACTATGATCAGGCCGAAATCACCCGCCGCTGCCGCGAGGAGCCTGAGGTGGTGACGGCCGAATTGCTGGCGGCGGTGCAGGCGCTGTTGCCCGAAGGCTTTGACATGGCGCATTTCACCCCCAGCTATCCGCCGTGGCGGCAACGGCTGGCCTTTGTGCCTGATGGCGATCTGTTCGCCGCGGTGCGCGACGGCAAGGCCGGCGTGGTGACCGGCCAGATCGCCCGCTTCACGCCCGACGGCATCGCCATGGCCGATGGCACCAACGTGCCGGCCGATGTGATCGTGCTGGCGACCGGCTTTGATCTGTGCGTGATGGGCGACATCCGGTTCAGCCATGATGGCATCGCCATCGATCCGGCCGACACCATCACCTGGCGCGGCATGATGTTCACGCAGCTGCCCAACATGGTGTGGGTGTTCGGCTATTTCCGCGCCTCGTGGACCTTGCGGTCTGATCTGGTCAGCCAGTTTGTCTGCCGGCTGCTCGATCATATGGATGCCACCGGCGCCACCAGCGTGGTGCCACGGCTGCGCCCCGAGGATGAGGGCATGGCGCTGGAACCCTTCTTCGATCTCAATGACTTCAACCCGCATTATGTGCAGCGCAGCCTGCACCTGCTGCCCAAGGCCGGCGACAAGGCGGAATGGCGCCACAGCCAGGATTATTGGACCGAGAAAACCGTGCTGCCGGCCATCGATCTGACCAGCCCGGAATTCGCCTACACCAGGCCGAATCCAGTGGCGGCCATCGCGGCGGAGTGACCGCATCCACGGTTTTGCTTGCGATTTGCCCCAAACCGGCCCCAATGGAGCCGACGCCGGCGGGGTGGCCGGCCCAATCAGAACGGACCATGATGCTGTCGGGTGTGAAATCGTTGGTGATGGGCGGCCGCGAGGTGTGGCCGCTGGTGGAAGGTGGCAAGGGCGTATCGGCAACCAACCATGCCTCCTCGGGGGCCTGGGCACTGGCCGGCGGGGTCGGCACGGTTTCGGCGGTGAATGCCGACAGCTATGATCAGGATGGCCGCGCCATCCCGCAAATCTATCGTGCCGCCACCCGCCGTGATCGGCATGAAGAGCTGGTGGCCTATGCCATCGAAGGCGGCGTCACCCAGGTGCAGCGCGCCTATGAGATTGCCGCCAGCGAGCTGAAGCGGGGCATCGGCGGCATCAACATCAACGTGTTGTGGGAAATGGGCGGGGCGCAGCGGGTGCTCCACGGCGTGCTGGAACGCACCAAGGGCCTGGTCAACGGCGTCACCTGCGGCGCCGGCATGCCCTATAAACTGTCCGAAATCGCCGCCCAATATGGCGTGCATTATTATCCGATCATCTCGTCCGCCCGCGCCTTCCGCGCGCTGTGGAAACGCGCCTATTCCAAGGCGGCTGAATGGCTGGGTGCGGTGGTGTATGAAGACCCATGGCTGGCCGGCGGCCACAATGGGCTTTCGAACGCCGAAGACCCGCGCGTGCCGCAGGATCCCTATCCCCGCGTCGCCGAACTCAGGGCCACCATGCGCGAGCTGGGCGTGCCCGAATCGGTGCCGATCGTGATGGCCGGCGGCGTGTGGCGGCTCGATGAATGGGCCAACTGGCTGGAAAATCCCGAACTGGGCCAGGTGGTGTTCCAGTTCGGCACGCGTCCACTGCTCACCCAGGAAAGCCCGATTCCGGATGCGTGGAAACAGAAGTTGTTCGATCTGGAAAAGGGCGACATCCTCCTCCACAAATTCTCGCCCACCGGCTTCTACAGCTCGGCCATCCGCAACCCCTTCCTGCGCAGCCTCGAAGGCCGCAGCGAACGGCAGATCGGCTTTTCCACCGCCGCCACCGCCGATCACCCGCTGCAGCTGGATGTCGGCGTTGGCTCCAAACGCTATTTCGTCAGCCGCGATGATCTGCTGCTGGCCCGCGGATGGTTTGGCGCCGGCTTCACCGAAGCGCTGAAAACGCCGGACGACACGCTGGTGTTCGTCACCCCCAGCGAACGCGCCACCATCCGCAAGGACCAGGCCGATTGCATGGGCTGCCTGTCCCACTGCGGCTTCTCGGCGTGGAAGGACACCGACACCAACAGCACCGGCCGCCTCGCCGATCCGCGCAGCTTCTGCATCCAGAAAACCCTGCAGGACATCGCCCACGGCGGCGAGCCCGACGAGAATCTCGCCTTCGCCGGCCACTCGGCCTATCGCTTCGCCAGCGACCCCTTCTATTCCAACCGCTTCGTGCCGACGGTGAAGCAACTGGTGGACCGGATTCTCACGGGGGCTTGAGGCTTCAAGCAGAAGTGAAGCCTCCGGCGGGCAGGGTCGCAGACCCTGCACCCGTTTGTTTTGGGCGGCTGTGGCGGTCACTTTTGGGGTGGATAGCTGCCGTTCAAAAGACGTAAAAGTCGCCGTCGCGCATAATGATGTGCCCGCTTTCGTAAGGACCAAGGGCCGAATTGATCACCAGGGTTGAGCCGTCCTCCATCCTTAGGGTTAACCGAAGTTCTTCGCGCTCCACGATCACGATCTGCTTATAGAGTAACCGATGCAAAACGACCGGCGCTCCTTTGTGAGGAACACACTCAAAAAACCACTCGGTTCCATTTGGCTCGATGTGCAGCAGGCTGGTTTCTACGTAAACTACATTCCCGCTTTCGAAGATGAACCTGACGCCATGGGGATCAAGCCACACTTGAGCGACTGCATCACCACGAAAGGCGTTCACTATCGGTGCGGGCGGGAAGGGATGCATGGGTGGAACCTAGCCCGAGGGCGCAGGGCCGCCTAGGTTCCCTGTCGGGGCGTTGGGAGACGTTGTCCCAACCCGCGCGCGAAAACAATTGGGTGCAGGGTCCGCGACCCTGCCCGCCGGACGCCTCCTTTCCTTAGATATCGACGCAAATCTTGCCGAAATGCTTGCCTGACTCCTGGTGCCGGAACGCCGCGCCCAGGTCGGCCAGCGGGAAACTCCGATCAATCACCGGCCTTATCCCGTTCTGGTTGATGGCGCGGATCATGTCCTGCTGTTGCCGGCGGGTGCCGACGGTGATGCCGATCAGGCGGATCTGCTTGGCCATCAGCTGCACGGTGGGCACCGGCCCGACATAGCCGGCCAGCACGCCGATCAGGCTGATATGGCCACCAACCGCAGACGCGATGATTGATTCGGGCATGGTGCCGGCGCCGCCGATCTCGATGATGTGGTCAACGCCGCGCCCTTGCGTCAGCTTCATCGCCTCCGTGCCCCAGCCGGGGGTGGTCTTGTAGTTGATCACATGGTCCGCGCCCATCGCCTGCAGCCGCGCCAGCTTCTCGTCGCTGGAACTGGTGGCGATCACCGTCGCGCCCATCGCTTTCGCAAACTGCAGCGCAAAGATCGAAACCCCGCCGGTGCCCTGCACCAGCACAACGTCGCCGGCCTTCACCTGGCCTTCCGGCACCAGCGCCCGCCATGCCGTGAGGCCGGCGCAGGTGAGGGTGGCGGCTTCGGCGTGGGAATAGCCGAACGGCGCGTGGGTGAAGCTGGTCGCCGGGGCCACCACTTCCTCCACGGCATAGCCATCGGCGCCGTCGCCCGGCACCCCGGCAAAGCCCGCCATGTTGGGCCGGCCATCTGTCCAAGTCGGGAAGAAGGTGGACACCACCATGTCGCCGGGGCGGAACTCGGTCACGCCTTCGCCCACCGCCAGCACGTCACCCGCGCCGTCGCTCATCGGGATGCGGCCATCGGGGGTGGGGATGCCGCCGACCACGACGATATAGTCGTGGTAGTTCAGGCTGCTGGCGCGCAGCCGCACCTTGATCTGGCCGGGGCCGGGATCGCCGGGGCTGGCCATGTCTTCATGGCGCAGATTGTCGATGCCGGCAGGATGGCGGAGGCGGATGGCTTTCATGTGGTGGGCTCCCGTGGATTTGGTGGCAACGTAGCGTGTTTCCAGTTCCTCCCCATTCTCTGAATGGGGAGGGGGACCGCCGGAACGGCGGTGGAGGGGCTCGGGGGGCCGGGCTGGTCCGTGTGGCACGCGCCCCTCCACCACGCTTCGCGTGGTCCCCCTCCCCAAACAAGTTTGGGGAGGAGCTGCGGGGTCAGGCCCAACCTTCGAGAACAATATCCGGCGGCCGATGCCCATCCACCCACACGCGGATATTGGCGATCACCTTCTCGCCCATCGCCTGCCGGCCTTCGAACGTCGCGCTGCCCATGTGGGGCAGCAGCACCACGCCGGGCAGTTCGGTGAGGCGTGGATCGACGGCGGGTTCATGTTCGAACACGTCCAGCCCGGCGCCGGCGATCTGGCCCTTGGCCAGCGCCTCGCACAGGGCGTTTTCGTCCAATATCTCGCCGCGCGCGGCGTTGATGATATAGGCGCTTTTCTGCATCAGGGCGAAGCGGCGCGCGTCGATCAGGTGGTGGGTGTCAGGCGTGTGCGGGCAGTTGACGCTGATGATGTCCACGCGCGACAGCATGGCATCCAGATCGGCCCACCAGGTGGCTTCCATCTCGGCCTCGATGCTGGGCGGCAGGCGGTGGCGGTTGTGATAATGCACCGTCAGGCCAAAGGCGCGGGCGCGGCGGGCGACGGCGCTGCCGATGCGGCCCATGCCGATGATGCCCAGCCGCTTGCCGGTGATGCGGTGGCCCAGCATGCCGGTGGGAGACCAGCCCTGCCACTGCCCCTGCCGCACCAATTTCTCCCCCTCACCCAACCGGCGCGGGACGGAGAGGATCAGCGCCATCACCATATCGGCAGTATCATCGGTGAGCACGCCGGGCGTGTTGGTCACCACCGCCTTGGCGGCGCGGGCGGCGTGCAGATCGATATGATCGACGCCCACACCGAAATTGGCGCACAGCTTCAGCTTGCCGGCTTCGGCGGCGGCAGCAAACACCGCGGCATCCAGATGATCGGTCACCGTGGGCACCAGCACATCGGCGCGGCCGGCGGCATCGGCCAGCTGATCCTGGCTGAACGGCACATCGGTGAGGTTCAGTTCAACATCGAACAATTCGGCCATGCGGGTTTCCACCGCCTGCGGCAGGCGGCGGGTGACGATGACCTTGGGGCGGGGCGTATTGGGCATGGGCGGCGGTTCCGAAACGGGCGTTGCGTCGCTGCACAGGCTTGCGCGGCAACGGCCAACCGGTCAAGAGGAAGGCCCATGAACCAGCTGCCATTCCGCACCCGCCTGATGCTGTTGCCCCTGTTGCTGGTGGCCGCAGCCACGTCTGCCCCCACGTCGGCCACTGAATTTGCCGATGGCACCACCGATCTGCCGAAGCCGCGCTTTGTCTCGATCAAGAGCGGCAGTGCGATGATGCGCACCGGGCCGGGCGAGCGCTTCCCGATCATGTGGGAATATAAGCGCGCCGGCCTGCCGGTGGAGGTGTTGAAGGAATATGAGATCTGGCGGCAGGTGCGCGATCCGGCCGGCGAAACCGGCTGGATGAACAAGGCGCTGCTCACCAGCCAGCGCACCGCCATCATCACCGCGACTGACAATGGCCAGCCCCGCCTGCTCTATGTCGCGCCCGATGTGAAAAGCCGCATCGCCTGGCGGATTGCGCCGGGCGCCGTGGTGCTCGTCACCCTGTGTGAAGACATGTGGTGCCGGGTGAGCAAGGACGGCAAATCGGGCTATATCCTGCGCTCCGCCATGTGGGGCACCTATCCGCGCGAGAAGATCGAAGGCTGAATCAGGCGTTCAGCCTTCCACCACCCTTGACGAACTGCAACAGGATCAGCCCGGCCACCAGCAGGCCCACCACCGGCCAGAAGCCGCCTGCCTGGGTGCCGATGGCCAGCGTCGCCTGTTCCACCAGCAACGGGCCCAGCCACATGGTGGCCGATCCCGACAGCGCATACAGCCCGAAAAATGCCCCCAGCTGCTCCACCGGCGCCACACGGGTGAGCAGGGTGCGCGATGAGGCATAGGCGGAGGTGATGGTGATGGCGAGGCCGCAGCCCAGCGCCAGAAAGCCCAGTTCGGGCAGCGTGGCATAGACCGGGCTGTTCCACAGCGGGGCGGCATCCACCGGCATGAAGCCGATATGGCTGCGATCGGTGCCGATCACCGCGATTTCCAGCAGGATCAGGCCCGAAAGTTCCAGCATCAGTGCCGGGCGCGGGCCTAGCCGCGTGTCCAACCGGCCGGCGAGCAGCCCGCCGGCCACGGCCGCCGTGCTGAGCAGCAAGCCAAAGCCCAGCATTTCCAGCGTGCCCCAGCCCATCAC
>JAIXQY010000167.1 GCA_027485485.1 Sphingomonadales bacterium
CAGCGGGTTGGCCAGTGCATAGAAGCTGGCGGCCTTGAAGCTGCTGCCGGCCGAGCCCTCCACCTGCCAGCCACCGCCCAGGGCGGCGCTGGCGGCCAGCCGGCCTGACAGGCGGGCGGGCAGGATGCCGATGCGATCCAGCCGCAGGGCGGCGCTGGCGCTGTAGCCGGGGCCGGTTTGGGCGATCTCGGCAAAGCCGGCCCAAGCGTTGCGGGTGAGGCGATAGCTGGCGGGCAATGCGAAAAAACCGAAGTCCAGCAAGCCCTTGGCGCGGCCCTGTTCGGCGCTGCCTTCGATGCCGGCAGCGAGGCTGGTGGCGCCGGATGCCCAGGTCAGGCTGGCCTGGCCCAGAAAGCGGTCATAGCGGGTGGCGTCCGTGCTGGCCGGCAGGCCCTGGGGGTTGCTGGCGCTGCCGGAAACGCCGGGGCTGGCGATGGCTTCGTCCCGGCCCAGCCAGCTGGCATTGAGATCAAGGCGCAGACCGTCGCCAAGCCCCTGCCGTGTGCGGACAGCGGCGAGATATTCGCGGGCGCGGCGGGTTTCGGGGGTGCGGCGCACCGCGGCCAGGGCGCCGCCGCTGGCATCGGGAAATCCTTTGGAATCAACGTCGTTGAAGCGGAACAACAACCGGTCACCGCCATCGTGGAGCAGCCGCAGCACGGCGGTGCGGGCGACGAAGCCGGCGAGCGGGGTGGGGCTGCCGTCGTCCTCCACCTGGCCCGTCAGGCTGGCACCCCAGCCGGCACCCAGCGGCCCGGACAGGCCGGCGGCAAGGCCGTGGCCTGTGGGGTTGACGAGGCCATGTACTTGAAAATCAATGCGAAAATCGGCGGCCGGCGCGGCCGGTTCCAGCGCGATCACCCCGGCCAGCGCGCCCGAGCCATGCACGGCCGACAGGCTGGCGGGCAATATGCTGATGCGGCCGAGGCCGAAGCCATTGATTTCAGACAGATTCACCGCCCCGCCCCGGCTGCTGCTGGCGTTGTTCAGCGGCACGCCATCGAACAGCACCAGGGTGAAATTGGGATCGCCGCCATCCAGCGTGGCAGCGGCAAAGCCGCTGTGGCCGCCGGGCTGGGCGATGAACAGCGCCGGCTGCGTCGCCAGCGCGGCGGTCACGCTGCCCGTGGCCAAAATGGCATCATTGCTGACAATCTGTGCCCGGTCGGTGGCCGCAAGTCGCGAAGCGGTGACCGTCAATGGCGGGGCGGTGGGCACAAGGGCGGCCGCGGTGACAGCAAACAGGGCAAACATCACGTCAGGTCATCCAGGTTGGAGAATCAGCGCGCGCGCAGCAGCGGCCAGGCGGCATGCGCCAACGCCGGCACCAGCAGCGCGGCGAGCAGCGCCGGCAGCGCCTGCCCGGTGCTGGCCGCCGCCCCCGCCCCGGCCCAGACCAGCGCCAGCGCGGCATTGGCCGGCGCGCAGTGCAGCGCCACGCGGGCCAGCGGCAGGCCGGCGGCCCCGGCCAGGATCATCACCGCTTCGGCCACCACGGGCACCGGCCGGCTGCACAACAGCGCCAGCGGCCCGATGCGGCTGGCATGGGCAGCAAGACCGGCCAATTGCTCCGCCCCCAGCACGCGGGCCGCCAGCGCCCGGCCCGGCCAGCGGCCAAGGGCGTGGCCAAGGACGCAGCCCGCCATCAGGCCGATGAAGATGGCGCCGCCTCCGGCGCCAAGCCCCAGCCCGCCGCCGGCCGCCACTGCGACGATGGAGGAGGGCACCGGCAGCAACGGATCCAGCGCCAGCAGCGCCACCACCAGGGCAAACAACAGGCCCGGCCGCTGCGCCAGCGCGGCGGCGGCGGCCACGGTGGCGCTGGCCAGCTGGTCCGCCGCCAGCGCCCACGGCAGCAGGATCAGCGCCAGCAACAGCGCCAGCAACACCGCCCAGCGGCTGCTTCCCTTTGCCCAAAACCCGGTCACGCAGGCCCAACTCCCCTCTGGCCCCTGCTGCGGCAAGAGGTCCAACGGCGTCAAGCTGATGGCTTGCCGCTTGTCAGAGGCGAATACTATATACAGTATGCAATTGCCAAGCGCCGCCGCCTGCGGCACGAACGTCATATGGGCAGGATGGGAATGATATCACGTCGGAACGCATTGGGGAGGGCTGGGATTGGTGCGTCGGTCGCCGCGTTGGCCGCGCCGTTGCTGCTGGCCGCCGCCGATCTCTCGGTGCCGCTGCGCAGTGAGGTGGGCCGGCCCTGGCCCTATTTCCAGCCCACCGAGCCGGATGAGCCGCCGGTGCTGGCCCCGGCCGACGCGCTGAAAAGCTTTGCCATGGCGCCGGGCTATGCCGTCGAGCTGGTCGCCGCCGAACCCCTGGTGCAGGATCCGATCCTGATCGAACATGATGGCGATGGCCGGCTGTGGGTGATGGAATTGCCGGGCTGGTCGCACAATCTGGCCATGGAAAACAGCCTGGAGCCCGTCAATCGCCTCGTGGTGCTCGACGACACCAACAATGACGGGATCTATGACAAGCGCACCGTGTTTGCCGACAAATTGGTGCTGCCGCGCGCGTTCAAGGTGCTGGCAAATGGCTGTGCGCTGATCGGCGAGCCGCCCACGCTGTGGAAGGCGTGCGACACCGATGGCGACAGCCAAGCCGATACCAAGGTGAAGGTGGCGGACGGCTTTGCCCGGCTGGGCGTGCTCGAACATGGCGCCAACGGGCTCTATTGGGGCATGGACAATCTGCTCGTGGTGTCGGAGCATGAGTGGAACCTGGCATATAAACAGGGCCAGTTCGTCACCGTGCCCGGCCTGCGCCGCGGGCAGTGGGGCGTGACCCAGGATGATGCCGGGCGCATCTATCGCAACGTCAACACCGATCCGCTGTTTGTTGACAATGTCAGCCCCACCTATTTCGCGCGCAATCCCGATCTGGTGCGCACGCGCGGCCTGTATGAAAATCTGGTCGATCAGGAAAAGACCAACATCTGGCCGGCGCACCCCACCTTCGGCCTCAACCGCGGCTATCGCCGTGAGGTGTTCCGGGGCGACGGCACCGCGAGCTATTATGGCGGCGTCTCCTCCCCGCTGATCTATCGCGGCACGCGGCTGCCGGCCGATGTGCAGGGCATGGCGTTCGTGGCCGATGGCGCCACCAACATCGTGCATCTGCTGCGCCTGAAGGATGATGGCCAGGGCCGGATGAGCGCCGAGGATTATTATGCCAAGGGCGAATTCCTCGCCTCGACCGATGTGCGCTTCCGCCCCACCGCGCTGGCCGGCGCGCCGGATGGCAGCTTCACCATTGCCGACATGTATCGCGGCGTGTCGCAGGATGGCCCGCTGCAGACCGATTATCTGAAGGATTATATCACCAAGCGCGGGCTGGCGCGCGGGGTGGGCCATGGCCGCATCTATCGCGTGGTGCATGTGGGCAACGATGGGCTTCGCAGCCCCCGCCCGCAGATGAGCAAGGACACGGCGGCGGCGCTGGTGGGCCATCTTTCCCACCCCAATGGCTGGTGGCGGGACACGGCGCAACAGCATCTGGTGCAGCGCGCCGATCCCAAATCCGTGCCGTTGCTGGTGAAGCTGGCCAAGGACATGAAGGCCGATTGGCGCAGCCGGTTGCACGCACTGTGGACGCTGGACGGCATGGGCGCGATGCGCGCCGATCTGGCGTTGCTGGCCCTGCGTGATGCCAAAGCCGAAGTGCGCGCCGCTGGCCTGCGGCTGGCCGAATCGGGCCTGGCCACCGGCGACAAGAAATTGACCAATGCGGTGCTGGCGCTGGCCAGCGATGGCAATTGGCAGGTGCGGGTGCAGACCGCCGCCACGCTGGGCGCGCTGCCGGACGCCGCCCGCACCCAGCCGATGATCGCGCTGCTGGCCGTGCGCGGCGATGATCCGGTGCTGGTCGATGCCGCGCTGTCGGGCCTGAAGGGCGGCGAACTGCCGGTGCTCACGGCGCTGGCCGGCGCAGCGGCCGCACCCAAGGAGGCCGTGGCGATGCTGGCGGGCGCGCTGGCCAAGCGCCGCGATGCCGCCACCGGTCAGCAGCTGGTGGCGCTGGCGGCGCGCGATGATCTGCCGGCGCCGGTGCGCACCGCGCTGCTCGATGGCCTGGCGCTGGGCTTTGCCGGCGGCGCGCAGACCGGCGGCAATGCCGTGGCCGGTGGCCGCGCTGGCGGCAACATCCCCGGTGTGACGCGCCAGCGCGGCGGGGTGGAGCGCTTTGCCCTGGCGGCCGAACCGGCCGCGATCAGCCGGCTGGCCAGCGGCCGCGATGCGTTGGCGGAACCGGCGAAGAAGCTGCTGGCGCTGATCACCTGGCCGGGCCGGCCGGCGCCGCCAGCGCTGCCGCCGCGCAACGCCAGTGAAGAGGCCTTGTTCAAACAGGGCCAGGCGATTTATGTCGAACAATGTTCGGGCTGCCACCAGATCGAAGGGCAGGGCCAGGCGACGGTGGCACCGGCGCTGGCTGGTTCCAAACGCGTGGCGGCCAATGGCGACGTGCCGGTGCGCATCCTGACGAACGGGCTGGAGGGCAAGATCGGCCTGATGCCGCCCTTGGGCGGCGCGATGAGCGACGAGGAGGTGGCCGCCGTTCTCACCTATGTGCGCCAATCCTTCGGCAATCGTGCCGCGCCGGTGCCGCCAGCCGCGGTGAAGGAATGGCGGCTGGCCTTTGCCCACCGCACCACGCCATGGTCCGAAAAGGATATCGACGCGCCGCAACGGTGATCGGGTGATCGACATTGCCGATCTTGTCCGCCGCCGGGATGGGCGTGCGGTGGTGGACGGCGTGTCGTTCACCGTGGCGGCGGGCGAGATTGTTGGCCTGATCGGCCTGAATGGCGCGGGCAAGACCAGCCTGATCGATTGCATTGCCGGGCTGGCGCGGCCCGATGCCGGGGCGGTGACCGTGGCCGGGCAGCAGCCGGGCAGCGTGGCGGCGCGGCGGGCGACCGGCGTGTTGTTGCAGCAGCCGGGATTGCCGGCGCGGCTGACGGTGGCCGAAACGCTGGCGCTGTTTGCCGGGCTGCATGGGGTGGGCGTGGATGAACGCCTGGCGGCGGCGCTGGGGCTGGATGCATTTTCGGATCGCCGCGTTGACCGCTTGTCGGGCGGGCAGGCGCAGCGGCTGGCGCTGGCACTGGCCCTGCAATCGGGCGCGCCGGCGCTGCTGCTGGATGAGCCGGCCACCGCGCTCGATCCGTTGATGCGGCGCGATCTGGCGGCGCTGTTGGGGCAGCGGCGGGCGGCGGGGGCGGCGATCCTGCTGGCCACCCACGATCTGGCCGAAGCCGCCAGCCTGTGCGACCGGGTGGTGGTGTTGCACCACGGCCAGCTGGTGGCGCAGGGGCGGCCGGGTGACTTGGGGGCCAGCCTGACGGATATCGTGTTGGCGGGAGCGGCCTGATGCGGCGATTGTTGTGGGCCAATCTGATGGCGACGTTCCGCAACCCGATGGCGCTGATCTATGGCTGGTTGTTCCCGCTGATCTTTCTGGCCGGCTTCTGGGCGCTTTATGGCGATGATCCACTGCCGTTGGCGCTGCACGCCGGGCAGTTTTTCACCATCACCATCCTGGGCAGCGCCGCCTTTGGCCTGCCCACCCAGATGGTGGCCGAACGCGAAGCCGGGCTGTGGCGGCATTATGCCCTCACGCCCGCCCCGCGCTGGCGCTTCGTGCTGGCGCTGGTGCTGGCCCGCGCCGTGCTGCTGGCCGGCGCGTTGATCTTGCAGCATGTCGCGGCGCGCGCCTTGGGCATGCCGGCGTTGCCCCACCCGGTTTCGACCACGCTGGCCCTGATCGTGGCGAGCCTGTGCTTCCTGTGCATCGGTGCGCTGATCGGCAGCCTGGTGGGCAATGTGCCGGCGGTGCAGGCGCTGGGCCAGTGCATCTTCTTGCCGATGCTGATCATCGGCGGGGTGGCGGTGCCGCTGGCCAGCCTGCCGGATTGGGCGCTGCCACTTTCGAACCTGTTGCCCGGCCGCCATGCCGTGGTGGCGATCCAGACGGCGGTGACCGGCACCGGCACGCGCGCGGCGGGGTTTGAGCTGGTGATGCTGGCCGGCCATGGCGCGCTGGCGCTGGTGGCGGCGGTGATCCTGTTCCGCTGGGAACCGGGCGGGCGGGTGCAGATCGGCCGGCGCGGCTGGTGGCTGGCGCTGGTGGCGGCAGCGTGGCTGGCGCTGGCCGGGCTGGCGCACAGCCGGGCGCGGCCGGTGCCGGCGCCGCCGGATCGGGCCGAGGCGGGGATGGTGGCGGATTATGTGCGGGGGGTTGAGGCGGTGGCCCGCGTCTCGAAAATTGTGCCTGAGGTAAAGGCCCACCCCCAGCCCCTCCCGCAAGCGGGAGGGGAGCCGGTTGTGCCTGAACCGCAGCCGGTGCCCGAACCCGTTGCGCCTACGCCTGATCTGCCGGCGCCTGATCTTGATGCCATCGCCTTTGAACGGCTGCCGCCCGATTCGGGCCTGGTGGCGCCGATTGCGGCCGAGCCGCCGGATGAAGCACTGGCCAGCGCGCTGGCGCGGATTGAGCGGCAAGTGGCGAAATGGCCGCCGGCCAGCGAGTGGGATGCGGTGCAGCAGGTGCGCAACCTGTTGCTGATCGCCGCTGTGCCCGATCTGTTGCAGATGGACCCGCTGGAACGGCATCTGCCGCTGTTGGTGGAGGCGCAGTTGCAGGCGCGCTTTGGCGCGAGGCTGCCGGCCTTGCTGGCAGCGGTGGCGTTGGATCCGCAGGCGGGCAGCGTGGCGGCGCGGGCGGATCTGCCGGCGCTGGGCCTGCCGGCGCACACGGGGGCGGAAGGCCCGGTGCGGGGGCGGATGATGCTCTATGCGTTCAAGCTGCTCGGCCGGGTGACCGGGCGGCGGGTGGGTGATCCACCGGGGCCGGGCGCTTAGCGCCGCACGTCGGACCCGCCGGCCAGAAAGGCATCAATGTCGCGCAGGCCGAACAGGCTGGCAGCGCCGGGCAGCCCGTGTTCCAGGCCGCCCTCAGCTGGGCACGATAATTGCCGTCGAACGAGACGGGAATGCCCCCATCGCGCCGCTGCCGGAACCATAGAGAGCGGGCGCCGGCATTGCATCCCCGATGTTGGCGGCCCGTGCGGTGATGCTGGCGCTTTGCGGCCGATGTTCGTAAGAGTTGGGCTTCATCCGATGTTGATCATATTTCTGGGGAATAGGATGTGAACATTGATGCGACCCGCTGCGCGCGGCCGATGGAGCGGCTGTGCGTGGCCGGAAGGCCTGTGCGGTAAGATGGCAGAGGGCGACCAGATCGGGCTGGTGCGCATGCGCGATGTCGCGCGCGCGCTGGGCGTTTCGGTGTCCACCGTGTCGCGCGCGCTGTCGCAGCCGCAGTTGGTGTCGCAGGACACGCTGGACCGGGTGAACGCCATGGCGGCGCAGATGCGCTTCCGCCCCAATCTGGCGGCACGCGATCTGCGCACCCGCAGCACGCGATCGCTGCTGGTGGCGGTGCCCAGCTTCAGCCCGCTGTTCCTCGAGATTTTTCGCGGTGCCGAGCTTGAGGCGGTTGCCCATGGCTATGGCGTGCTGATGGCCCACACCGGCAGCGATGCCAGCCGTGAGCATGTGTTTCTGGATCAGGTGCTCAGCCAGCGCGCCGATGGGCTGGTGCTGGTGACGACCATGGACCCGGAACGGTTGGCCAGCCGCGGCAAGAGCTTTCCGGCGATGGTGGCCGCGCTCGACAGTGCGGGTGCCATCGGCGTGCCGTGCGTGCAGATCGACAATGTGGCCGGCGCCGCGGCAGCGGTGGCGCATCTGGTGGCGCTGGGCCACCGCCGCATCGCCCATATCGGCGGCCCGCCCGAACAGTCGCTGGCGCGTGAGCGGGCGCAAGGCTTTGCCCAGGCCATCGCGGCGGTCGGGCTTGAGCCGGCGCATTGCCCGCGCCTCACCGGCGAGTTCAGCCTGGCATCGGGCGAGGCGCTGATGGCGCGGCTGCTCACCCGTTATCCCCGGCCAACCGCGGTGTTTGCCGCCAACGACGAGATTGCCGTGGGCGCGATGCAGGCGATCAAGCGCGATGGCCTGGCGATCGGGCAGGATGTTTCCGTGATCGGTTATGATGATCTGCGCATCGGCCTGCTCTATGATCCACCGCTCACCACCGTTGGTTTTGACAAGGTGCAACTGGGCAGGCTGGCAATTGCCGCGCTGATTGCCAGCCTGGATGGCCGCAGCAGCGTGGCCGATGCGGTTCTGCCCACCGCGCTGGAAATCCGCGGCACCACCGGGCCGCCGGTTGAACCGGAAGGGCGCGCGCCATGAGCAAGACCAGGCGCACGGTGACCATTCACGATGTGGCGCGCGTGGCCGGCGTGTCGATCGCCACCGTGTCGCGCGCCTTCAACAACCCCGAACTGCTCAGCCCTGAGGCGCGCGCCGCCATCGATTCGGCGGTGGCGGTGCTGAATTATCGCCCGCATGTGGCGGCCCGCCGGCTGCGCGGCAGCCGCACCAACCTGATCCTGGTCGTCGTTCCCAGCCTCAACCCCTATTTCCTCGATATCTTCGCCGGGTGCGAGGCAGCGGCCAAGGCGGCCGGTTATGGCGTGCTGGTCGGCCACAGCGAGCGCGATCTGGCGCGGGAGCGGGATTATGTCGAACAGGTCGCCGCTGGCCGTGCCGATGGGCTGATATTGGTCACCACCGTGGGCGGTTATGATGCCGATGATATCAGCCGCATGCCGCCCACGGTGATCGCGCTGGATGTGGGCGAGGATACCGATCTGCCCAAGGTGCGCATCGATCATGAACAGGCCGCCGGGATGATGACCAATTATCTCGTCGATCTGGGCCACCGCCGCATCGCGCACATCATGGGTTCGCCCGGATCGAGCCTGACGACCCACCGCCGCGACGGCTTTGCGCGGGCGCTGGCCGGGCGCGGCATCGCCTTTGATCCGGCGCTGTGCCTGCCGGGCGATTTCACCGTGGAAGGCGGGGCGGCGGCGGCGGCCGCAATCGTCTCCATGGCAGAGCCGCCAACCGCAGTTTTTGCCGCCAATGATCAGACCGCGATCGGCGCGGTGCAGATGTTCAAAAGCCGGGGCTGGCGCGTGCCGGAAGATATTTCGGTGGTGGGATTTGATGATGGCCGGCTGGCGGCCATCGCCTCCCCGGCGCTGTCCACCGTGCATGTGCCCACCCATCAGATCGGCTTTGGCGCCATCGAACAGCTCATGCTTCTGCTGTCATCACAGGCAATTGAACGCGATCTGATCCTTGAGGCCGAACTGGTGGTCCGCCGGTCAGCCGGTCCGCCGCGCCGGCACCAGCCCGGCGCTTCGGCCTGAACCGCCGCCACGCACGCTGACCGCATGTGCGCCATTGACAGCCCGGCGGCAAACGGTGAACAATCGTTTTCACGAGTTCGGCGTTTGCCGGCAGCGGGGCATGGCTTGCGGCGTCGCGACGATTTTTTGGGGGCAGGGCCCGGTGATCGCCGGCCCGTGAAAGCATGAGGAATATCTGCACATGAAATCCATGATCGGTCTTGCCCTGGTGTCGGGTCTGGCCCTGGCGGTGGCGGCCTGTTCGCCCGCCGCCCCTGAATCCGAGGCAAAGCCGGCGGCCGAAGCCGCGTCGGCAACCAGCGTGGATCGGCTTGATCCGGCCATGGATGCCATCATCAAGCCCGGCGAGCTGCCGGTGATGGTGGCCAGCGGGTATCGCTTTGTCGAAGGCCCGTTGTGGGTGGGCGACCGGCTGCGCTTTTCCGATCTGATGGACAACAAGCTGTATGAGCTGGTCGATGGCGGCGAGGCCAAGCTGATCATGGACAAGTCCGGCGGCCTCGACGTGATGGCGCCCGACAGTTTCCAGGGTTCGAACGGCGCCGTGGTCGACAAGGATGGCAGCATCCTGATGACCCAGCACGGCGCGCGGCGCATCGTGCGGCTGGACGATCAGATGCAGGTGAGCGTCTATCTCGACAAGGCCGATGGCAAGCGGCTGAACAGCCCCAACGATCTGGCCTTCACGCCCGATGGCGCGCTGTGGTTCACCGATCCGCCCTATGGCCTGGTGGGGCAAGACAAGGACGCGGCCAAGGAGCAGCCGTTCAACGCGGTGTGGCGCCATGCCGGCGGCAAGACGACGGCGGTGATCACCGATCTGCCGCGCCCCAACGGCATCGGCTTTTCGGGCGATGGCAAGAAACTCTATATCTCCAATTCCGAGCCGGAGATGTTCGTCAACGTCTATGACGTCAACGCCGATGGCACCGTGTCCAAGGGCCGCCGCTTCATCACCTTCCCCGGCCCCAACCCAGTGGATGTGCCCGATGGCCTGAAGGTGGACAGCGCCGGCAATGTCTGGGCCTCCGGCCCCGGCGGCATCCGCATCATCAGCGCCGACGGCAAGGTGCTGGGCCAGATCAAGACGCCGGATCGCGCCCAGGCTAACATGACCTGGGGCGGAGCGGACATGAAGACATTGTTCATCATGGCCGCCGGCAATGTGTACAAGATGCGCACCGAAGTCGCCGGCCCGACGCCGCTTTACACCAAGGCGGCGGCGAAATGAGCGATGCGCTGAACAACGGCATCGGCCGGCGCGGTGCCATCGCCACCATGGTGGGCGGGCTGGTCGCCGCCTCCGCCGCGCCGGGGCGGGCTGCCGATGCCAAAGCGAAGCCGATCGTGCTCTATTGTGATCTGAAGGTCGATCCGGCGCGTGAGGCCGAGATGCTGGCGCATTTCCACCAACGCTTCAAACCGGTGGGGGCCAGGTTCAAGGGCTTCATCGATCTCAAGATGCTGAAGCTGCGCACCCTGATCCAGGGGGACAAGCTGCCGGTGGGTGTGAATTATCGCTTTCAGCTCACCTATGAGAGCGAGGAGCTGCGCCAGATCTGGATCGCCTCGCCCGAGCATCAGGCGGTGTGGCCGGGAATCGAGAACACGTTGATCGACAAGAATTTCCACGTCTCCCTGTTTGACGAGGTCTGAGAGGCATATGGGCCGGTTGCTGATCCTGGGGCTGCTGGCCGGGCTGGTGCCAGCCACCGTTGTGGCGCAACCGGCACCCGCCGAACGCCCGGTGCCGCGCGAAAGCGAAGCCAATGCCGTCACCGGCATCGTGCCCGAACGCTTCATCGGCGATGCCGCGCTGTCGCCCCCGCGCATCTGGGGCAATGCCATGCTGGTGCGCACCATTCTGGGCAAGGGCGACCCGGCCGGGCCCGGCATGCCCGGCGCGCTGTTGATCCACAAGACCGAGATCGTGGCCGCCAGGCTGGAGGCGGGGGAGGCCACCAGCCTGATGCGCCCGGCCGAACAGTTGATCGCCTATGTCAAATCCGGCAACGGCCAGCTCGATGATGGCCAGCAACGCTGGCCGCTGCGCCCCGGCTTTGCCGTGCTGATTCCGGCCAGCATGGCCCACCGCATCAGCGCCGCCGCTGAGGGCCCGCTGACCATGACCATCTTGGCCGGCCCGCCCCAAGGCAACACCACGCCCGGCGCCACGCCCAGCCCGGTGATATTGGTCCGCGACACGGCAAAGCTGCTGTATGTTGAGCAGGGCGCGCATTGGGTGAATCTGTCGAAGGCGCCGTTCCGCGATGTCGGCGAACGCTTCCTGCTGGTCAGCATGGCGCCGATGACGATTGCCGGCGCCCATGCCCATGTGCCCGGCACCGAGGAGGCGTGGGTGAA
>JAIXQY010000180.1 GCA_027485485.1 Sphingomonadales bacterium
CAGATCATTGGCAATCACCTGCGCCGCCCGCTCGCCCAGCGCCGTGGTGGTGCCGGCTTCGGTGTTGCCGCCATTGCCCGGCGCAAAGGCCGGCACCGCAATCGGCATCGGCTGCATCAACCCGGCGTTGATATCCACCCGCAAAGGCGCCTGGGCCAGCGCTCCGGCCGGCAGCATCAGGGCAAGAACAAACGGAATCAGGCGCATTGCGGCAGCATATCACCCCACCCGCCTGAACGGGAGATAAATGCCAAAGATTGACGCACCGCGCCGCGCCCGCCACGCTGCCGCAAAACACCAAGGGGGAGAACAAGATGCGGCGCGTGGCAATCCTGCTGGCAACCCTGCTTGCCACACCGGCCAGCGCGGCCGATCTGCTCATCCACGGCGGCCCGATCCTCACCATGGTGGGCGAACGGCCGCAAACGGTGGCCGCCGTGGTGGTGACGGGCGGCAAGATCGCCTTTGCCGGCCCGCTGGCGCAGGCACAGCGCCTGGCAGGGCCGGGCACGCAGCAACTTGATCTGAAGGGCCGCACCCTCATCCCCGGCCTGGTTGATGCCCACAGCCACCTGATGATGGCAGTCGATCTCGCCCGCCGGGTGAATGTGTCGGGCGCGCCGGTGGGCGATGTCGCCAGCATCGCCGGCCTGGTGGACAAGCTCGCGGCGGCCGAACCGGGCCTGAAACTCGCCGCCGGCGCATGGCTGGTCGGCTGGGGCTATGATGCCAGCCTGCTCTCCGATGCCCGCGAACTCACCCGCCGCGATCTCGATGCGCGCTTCCCCGATCGGCCGGTGCTGGTCATGCACGTCTCCGGCCACGGCGCCGTGCTCAACAGCGCCGGGCTGGCCGCACTGGGCATCACGCCCGACACAAAAGCCCCCGATGGCGGCCTGATCCACCGCGAAGCCGATGGCCGCACCCCCAATGGCCAGCTGTGGGAAAGCGCCCTGATGCTGGCCGGCCCCGCCCTGAAACCACCCGGCCGCGCCGAACGGCTGACCAACCTCGCCGCCGTGCAGCAACTTTATGCCCGCAATGGCTACACGCTGGCCAATGATGGCTTCACCAGCCTCGCCGATCTCGATCTGCTGCAAACCGCCGCCGCGCAAGGCCGCCTTGTCCTCGACATCGTCGCACTGCCCAGCTTTGTTGACATGCCCAAATGGCTCGGCAAACCGCAATACAGCTTCGGCCAATGGCACAACCGACTGAAATTGCAGGGCATCAAGATCACGCAAGACGGCAGCCCGCAAGGCCGCACCGCCTGGCTCAGCAAGCCCTTCCTCGTCCCCGGCCCCAATGGCGAGGCAGACTGGCGCGCCCAACCCATCCAGAGCTTCCCCGCCTTCCTCGCCACCACCCGCGCCGCCACCAATGCCGGCCTGCAACTCTTCATCCACGCCAACGGCGATGCCGCCATCGATGATGTGATCACCGCGGTCGACACGCTCAAGCTGCCGCCCGATCACCGCAGCATCGTCATCCACAGCCAGGTGCAACGCCCCGATCAACTGCCCCGCTATGCCACGCTGGGCATCACCCCCAGCTATTTCACCAACCACGCCTATTTCTGGGGCGACGTCCACCGCCGCCAACTGGGCGAACCCCGCGCCGCCCACATCTCCCCCATCGCCTCGGCCCTGGCCTTGGGCTTGAAGGCCAGCAACCACAGCGATTTCATCGTCACCCCCCTCGATCCCATGTTCATCCTGTGGACCAGCATGGCCCGCACCACCCGCAGCGGCACCGTGCTTGGGCCAGACCAACGCCTCACCGCCTGGAACGGCCTGAAAGCCCTCACCCTCAACCCCGCCTGGGCCTATCGCGAGGAGGGCAGACGCGGCAGCATCGAAGCCGGCAAACTGGCGGACTTCACCCTGTTGAGCGCCAATCCCCTGGTGACACCGGTTGCCGGCATCCGCGGGATCAAGGTGGTGGGGACGATGAAGGAAGGGCGGTTTCTGTGGGAGGCGGGGCGGTAGAAGGGGATGCCTCCGGCGGGCAGGGTCGCAGACCCTGCACCCATCCGTTTTCGGGCGGTCCATTCCCACCAAGCACACACGTCACCCCGGACTTGATCCGGGGTTAGGCTGCCTTGCCGAAACCACCAACAGCCCTGCACGCTATTGCCAGCAACGCCCAGTCCATGCTTGAACATCAGCATGACGACAAACACCCATAACCAGCTATTTTATGGCGACAATCTTGACGTGCTTCGCCGCAAGATCGTCAGCGAGAGCGTTGACCTTTGTTATATTGATCCGCCGTTCAATTCCAAGCGCAACTATTTCCAGATTTACAACAACCAGGGCAGCGAAGACCGCGCGCAGGCGCAGGCCTTTGTGGATACATGGAACTGGGGCGATGAAGCCATCGAGGGCCTCGACTATATCCTCGATATCGAACGGCTGGCCCCGAAAGCCGGGGAGACGCGCTGGACCGAACAGACGGTGGAGTTGATCCGCGGGCTGGAAAAGGTGCTCGGGCGCGGCAGCCTGTTGGCTTATCTTGTCCACATGACGCTGCGCATCGTCGAAATCCACCGCGTTTTGAAACCCACCGGCAGCTTCTATCTCCACTGCGACCCGACGGCCTCGCATTATCTCAAGCTGGTGCTGGATGCGGTGTTTTGCGGGCAGGGTGGGGATTACATAAACGAAATAACATGGAAGCGCGCCGATACCGTGAAAGGTAACACAGGCCAAGGGATGCAGTGCTTTGACAAGAATACTGACACGATTCTTTTTTATACGAAGTCCAATAGTGCGATCTTTAATCCTCAATACGTGGAATACAGTGAAAAATATCTTAAAGATTTTTATAAATTCGTTGAACCGGACACTGGCCGTCGATACCGTTTAATTAGCATGACGGCACCGGGAGATGCAGCCAAAGGAAATCCCGTATACCCCGTAATGGGGGTTTCTCGGTATTGGCGATACACAAAAGAACGAATGCAAGCATATATCGACGCGGGGATGGTTGTTCAGACCAAGCCGGGCAACGTGCCGCAGCGAAAACTATATCTTGATGAAGGGAAGGGAGTGCCCGTTCAGTCCCTATGGGACGACGTGCCTGCCCTTCACTCCCAAGCCGCCGAACGCCTTGGCTACCCTACCCAAAAGCCGGAGGCTCTGCTGGAACGCATCATCAAGGCGTCGTCCAACGAAGGCGATACCATCCTAGATGCCTATTGCGGTTGCGGAACCACCGTGGCGGTTGCGCAACGCCTGAACCGGCGTTGGATCGGCATCGATATCACCTATCAGTCCATCGCGCTGATCCTCAAGCGGCTGGAGGATCGTTACCCCAACGACTGGCCTGCCATCGAAGCCAATATCAAGCTGGATGGCGTGCCGCGTGATATTGAAAGCGCCATGGCGCTGGCCAACCGCAAGGATGACAAGACGCGCAAGGAGTTTGAGAAATGGGCGGTGCTCACCTTCTCGAAGAATCAGGCGCGCATCAACGAGAAGAAGGGTGCCGATGGCGGCATCGACGGCATTGCCTATTTCCTGTTGGACAAGGAAACCAACGGCAAGGCGATTTTTCAGGTGAAAAGCCGGCCCGGCAATCGCGGTGATCTGGCCACGTTGAACAGCGACCGGTTGCGGGAGAAGGCCGAGTTCGGCTTTCTGATCTGCACATCGCTGCCCACCAAGCCGATGCGCGATGAAATCGCGGCGGCGGGCAAGTTCAAGCATCCATTGTTGGACCGGGAGGATGACCGGTTGCAGGTGGTGACAGTGGCGGAACTGTTTCTGGGCAAGCGGCTCGATCTGCCGATGGCGCGCACCGATGCCGTGAAGAGCGCTGCCCCCGTGAAGGCAGCGGGGCAGGGGGATTTGGGCTTGTGAAGAAGCCAAACCCCGGATCAAGTCCGGGGTGACGTGTGCTGGGGGATGTCCTACACCGGCAAACCCTGTCATTATGTTGCTGACCGCTGGCTTTGCCCAGCACTGAAAAACGAGGAAAAACAACGCCGCTTCCCGCCTGAATCGTCAATAGTGTCAAAACCGCCTTTGCACGACTCGCCAATGGATGGCGCAACACCGGGCCATCCACGAACAAATCTGCTCATTCTCAGATCAGGACAGGCCGCACCGCAAGGGCGCGCTGAATCGTTCGGGTGCAGGGTCTGCGACCCTGCCCGCCGGAGGCATCCCTTATTTCTTCAGATACTTGTCAAACCACGCCAGAGTCCGCGTCAGCGAATCCAGCTGGTTCTCTCGTTTGGCAAAGCCGTGGCCTTCGGCTGGATAGAACACGGTTTCGACCACATTGCCTTTGGCTTTCAATATGTCGGCCACTTCCTGGGCCTGGCCGCGGGGCACGCGGATGTCGTTTTCGCCTTGCAGGCTGAGCAGGGGGGCTTTGGCGGCCTTGATGAAGCTGAGCGGGGAGGAGGCTTCATAGACGCCCTTGAACTCGTCGGGCGCGCCGATCAGGCTGCGTTGATAGGCTTGCAGATAGGCGTCTTCATGTTCCCACATGGTGCGCCAGTTGATGATGCCGAACAGTTGCACGGCGGCGGCGAAGGCATCGGGGGCTTTGCCGATGGCCATCAGGGTCATGAAGCCGCCATAGGAGCCGCCGGTGATGCCGATGCGTTTGGCGTCGACATAGCCGGTGGCGACCATGAAATCGCGGGCGGACAGCACGTCTTTCAGGTCGCCGCCGCCCAGATCCTTGCGGTTGGCTTCCTGGAAGGCGCGGCCATAGCCGGTGGAGCCGCGGAAATTGGGTTGGATGACCATATAGCCGTGGCTGGCGAGCAGGGCGGCGTTGCGGGAGAAACCGTCCTGGCTCTGGCCGGTGGGGCCGCCGTGGGGCAGCACGATGGCCGGCGCGCTGGCGTTGCGTTGCAGGTTGGCCGGCATGGTGAGCACCGCGCTGATCAATGTGCCATCAAAGCCCTTGAAGGTGACGATTTCGGATTTGGGCAGGGCTTCGGGGGCGACGCTGGCCAGCGCGGTCTGGGTGAGGCGGTGGCTGGTGCCGCTGGCCAGATCGTGGCGGAACAGATCGGTGGGCGTATCGGCCCCGGCGTGGAGCAGCAGCAGGCTGGCGCCATCGGGGGCAAAGCTGTTGCCGCTGGCGACGTTGACGCCGGGCGGCAGTGCCAGCGGGGTCTGCACCAGGCTGTTCACATCCACCAGCGCCAGGCTGGAGCGGCCATCGCGGTTGGTGCGCACCAGCATGGTCTTGCCGTTGAGGGCCACAGCGGCTTCCTCCCACGGCGTGGCGGGCAGCCAGCGCACGGTGCCGGTGGCGGCATCCAGCACGCCGGCATGATCCTGGCCGCTGCCTTCATCGCTGGTGATGGCGATGCGGCTGCCATCGGGGCTGGCGCCGGCGGCGGCATAGACCACGCCCTTGCGGCCGATCAGCTGTTTGGCCGCGCCGCTGGCGACATCGATGCGCCACACGCTGCCTTCGCCGCCGGCGGTCTGGAGGCGGTTGGCGATCAGGGCCTTGCCGCCATCGACAAAGGCGATGGCCTCCCAGTTGAACTGGGGGTCTGCCTCGTTGGTGAGCAGGCGGACGGTGGTGCCCTCCATCAGCGCGATGTTGTTCTGCGCCGCGCCGCGCTTCTTGTGGGTGATGGCCGCGGCATCGCCGCCGGGGGCCGGCAGCAGGCCGCCTTCGGCCACATCGGGGGTGTTGGTCAGCCGTTCGACCGTGCCGCCAACCGTGGGGACGCGATAGATGTCGCCATATTCATCGCCGCCCTTGTCCTGATCGAAATAGAGCCACTTGCCGTCGGACGAAACGGCCAGGCCATATTGGCCATCGTCAGACACCGTCATCTGCACCGGCCAGCTGCCGGCGGCGTCCATCCGCCAGATGTTGGGCCGGCCGGTGAGGTTGGTGGTGAGGAAGATCTGCTTGCCGTCCGCGCTCCACACCGGGCCGCTCAGCGAGCGGCTGAAGGCCAGATCTGCGACAGCGAGCGGCCGCGCCAGCGGATTGGCGGGGGAAGTGAGGCTGGCCGGATCGGTGAGCGGGCGGGCCGGCGTTGGCACCGGCGCGGCCAGGGCGGTGGTGGCAGTCAGCATGACGCCCAGGCTGAAAATGGCTTTCATGATCGTCTCCCCCGTTCGTCCCGCTTCACGTCATTTCCTCGGGATCGAAATTGATTTCCACTGATTGCCACAGATCATACAGCTCTGCCGGCAATTTCAAAGGCTGACAGCGCAACACGGCACGACGGGCGGTTTCGGCGAAGGCGCGGGCATAATCGGCGTTGGCGGCGGTGCTGCCGCTGGGTGTGCCAGCCTGGGGCATGCCGATCACCCGGCCATCGCGGCCATATTGCACGGTGACGATCACCGTCATCCGCCGCACGTCGCGGCCGCCCACTGGCGGGTTCCAGCAGGGGGCGACCTGGCCGCGGATGGATTGGGCCAGGGTGGCGGCGGCGCGGGGATCGATGGCGGCCTTGGCCGGCGCAGCGGCGTTGAGGTCCTTGGCGAGTTTCGAGGTGTCCAGCACCTTTTTCGGCGCCTTGGGCAGCGCCTTGTCGATCAGGCTGGCCAGGCTGGAGGCGTCGAGCGGGGAGGGCGGGGCCTTGGTGGGCGTGGACTTGGGTTTTGGTTCCGGCTTGGGTTTGGCCGGTTCGGGCGGCGGCACGGCATCGGGCTTCACCGGTTCGGGCTGCGGGGCCGGTGCGGCATCGGCGGGGGCGCTGGCGGCCTCTTGCGGGGCGGCGGCGATGCTGGGCTCGGGTGGTTCGGTGACGCGGGGCGCATCGGCGATGGTGACCAGTTCCACCGCCACGCTGTCATCCGGGCTGGGCAGCATCAGCATCTGTTGTTGCCACGCCAGACTGAGCCCCGCCAGCAGCGCCACATGCGCCAGCAGGGCGACGCCGATACTGATGCCTTCCTGCCGGGTCATGGTGTCTGCGGGGCTGCGCCATCGGTGACCAGCGCCACCTTCTTGAAACCGGCGGCGTTGACTTCGCCCACCACGGCCATCACCCGGCCATAATCCAGGCCACGATCGGCACGGACATAGATGCGGGCGTCATCACTGCGGGCGGTGCGCAACGCGGCCAGCTTGGCGGGCAGGGCGGCGGGCGTGATGGCGAGGCTGTCGACAAACAGCTCGCCGCGGGCATTCACGCTGATCTGGATCGGCGTGTTGTCCTGCGGCAGGCTGTTGGCGCGGGCATCGGGCAGGTCAACCGGCACGCCGGCAACCAGCAGCGGGGCAGTGACCATGAAGATGATCAGCAGCACCAGCATCACATCCACCAGCGGGGTGACGTTGATCTCGGCCATCGGCTGGCGCCGGCTGCCGCGCTG
>JAIXQY010000022.1 GCA_027485485.1 Sphingomonadales bacterium
GTAAACCTGCACGCCGGGTTCGGTGGTGGACACCAGCAAACGGCGGCCAGAGGCAGGATCGATCAGCTCGGCGGCGGGGCGCAGCGTGCCGGCCGGGCCATCGATCACCAGATTATGATCAATCCCGCGCGCCAGCAGCAATTGCGGGTGGCTGGTGCGCAGCGCCGGGCCAATGGCGCGGGCGACGCGGAAATCAAACGGCGTGCCGGCCACGGGGGCGACCTCGCCGGTGGGGATCATCTTGTCGGTGACTGGCGTATAATGGCTGGCGAACAGCCGCAGATTGTGGCCATCCACTGCGCCCTGGCCCGGCCCGGCCAAGTTGAAATAGCTGTGGTTTGTGACGTTGATGTGGGTGGGCTTCGTGGTGGTCGCCCGCCAGTCGATCCGCAGTTCGCCGGCATCGGACAGGCTGTAGGTGGCGGTGATGTGCACCGCGCCGGGAAAACCATTGTCGCCATCCGGGCTGTCGAGGCTGAGCTCCACAGCCGCCGTGCTGCCGGACTGGATCAGGCGCGGCGTCCACAGCCTGGTGCCCCAGCCACCGGCGCCGCCGTGGATGGTGATGCCGGTTTCCGGGTTGGCCGGCAGGGTGAAGCGCTGGCCATCCAGCGTGAAGCCGCCGCCGGCGATGCGGTTGGCATAACGGCCGATCAGCGTGTTGAACGAACCGCCGCGATCCCAGGCGGCGAAATCCGGCCGGGTGAGGACGACATTGGCCAACTTGCCCTGCCGGTCGGGCACCCACATCTCGGCCAGGGCGCCGCCGCGGGTGAGGATGCGGGCCTTCATGCCGGAGGCGTTGGCCAGGGTGATGGCCTCAACCACCTCCCCCTTTGCGTTGGTGCCATAAGGCGCGATGCTGGCGGTGGCAGCCAGGGCGGGGGAGGCGATCAGACTCATGGCGATGAGCGTAGCCCTTATCATGGCAGCGGTTCCAGCCTGATCACAAGGCCGGGTGTGGCGGCCGAAAGCGGTTGGCCGGTGCCCTGGCCGGTGGGCTGCTGCACCAGCGCGATGATATGGCCTCGCGCATCGGTGGTGACGGCGCGCACCCGGCCATAGGATTTGAACAGCACTTCCTGATGGGTGATGCGGTCGCCATCCAGCACCAGCCGGCGCAGATGCTGGCCCGACAGCGCCGCCACAAACAGATTGCCAGCCCAGCGCGGATAGCGGTTGCCGTGATAGACCATGATGCCCGACGGCGCGATTGTGGGCGTGTAATAGGCAATGGGGCCGATCATGCCGGGGGCTTCGCGCGCCGCGATGCCGGGCTGGATGCCCATCGAAACCACGCCCCAGCCATAATTGCCGCCCGGCGTGATCAGGTTGATCTCGTCCCCGCCGCTGGGGCCATGTTCGGATTGCCACAGCCGCCCGGCGGCATCAAAGGCCAGCCCCTGCGGGTTGCGGTGGCCGTATGACAGGATGCTGGGCACCGCCCCGGCGCGCTTCACGAAGGGATTGTCGGCCGGGATGCTGCCGTCGCGGTTGATGCGGTGCAGCTTGCCGAGCGGCGTGCCCAGATCCTGCGCGTTCTTCATGTCGCCGCGTTCGCCGATGCTGAACAACAGCCGGCCCTGGGGATCGAAGCCCAGGCGGCTGCCATAATGCACACCGCTGGGGGTGTAGCGATCGAGGGGGGCGCGGAACAATAGCTGCTGATCCACCCACTGGCCCGCGGCATTGATGCGGCCGCGCACGATGATGCTCATCGATGGGTGGTTGGGCGGGCGCTCGCCGGGTTTCAGCACCGGCGGCGGCGGCAGTTGATAGCCGGGCTGCAGTTCGACCAGGCTGAGATAGACCCAGCCGTTGCGGGCGAAATCCGGATCGATGGCCACATCCATCAGGCCGGCATCCTGGCGTTCCCACACGGGCGGTGTGCCGGCCACCGTCGCCATGCTGCCATCGGCAGCGATAAGGCGCAGCCGGCCGGGCCGTTCGGTCACCAGCAGCCGGCCATCGGGCAGGGCGGCGATGCCCCACGGCGTGTCCAGCCCGCGCGCCAGCACCTTGATGCGGAATGTCTGGGCTTCCGAGGTGATTTCCGCCCCATCGGGATCGGCAACAAAGGCCGGGCGTGGCTGGGCGTTGTCGGCCTCAAGCCGGATCCAGGCGATCATCTGCCAGATCTGATCATCGGGCAGCATGTCGGCAAAGGCCGGCATTTCGGCGCCATCGATGCCGGCCTTGATGATGCGGAACATGTCCGCATCGCTGCGCGCCGACAGCAGGCGGGCATCGAACAGATTGGGCGCGCGGCCCACGGCGCCGGGGGTGCCGTGGCAGCCGGAACAATTGTCGGAGAAGCGTTGCCCGGTCAGCCGTTGCAGCTCGCGCCCGCCGCCAAAGCCGGCCGGAGCCGGAGCGGGTGCCTGCGCCACCAGCAAGCCAGCCGCCAGTGCCAGCGCAGCCGCAAGGCCGATCCGCTGCTTCACCGCGCCGTCCAGCCGCCGTCGATCAATATGTCGGTGCCGGTCACGAACCCGGCCAGATCGGAGCAGAGATAGGTCACCAGCCCGCCGATTTCTGCCACCTTGCCCCAGCGGCCCACCGGCAGGCTGGCCAGAAAGGCGGCGTTGGCTTCCGGATTGTCCATCACCGCGCGGTTCAGCTCGGTGCCGAACGGGCCGGGGCTGATGGCGTTGACGGTGATGCCTTCGCTGGCCAGTTCCAGCGCCAGCGATTTGGTCAGGCCCAACAGACTGGCCTTGGCCGAGCTGTAGGCGGTGCGGCCCGGCAGCGAGATATGCGCCATGATCGAGGCCAGGTTGATGATCCGGCCATAGCCGGTGCCCATCATGCCGGGCACAAAGGCATGGCAGGCGAGGAAGGTGGAAATCAGGCTGGAATCGATCACGCTGCGGAATTCGGCCAGGCTGAACTCCACCAGATTCTTGCGGATGTTGGTGCCAGCCGAATTGATCAATATCTGCGGATTGGGCGACCAGGCGTTCACCGCGGCGGCCAGCGCCGCCACGCTGGCTTCGTCGGTCACATCGGCGGTGAACACGGCGGTTTCCACGCCCTGCGCGGCCAGCCGGGCGGCCAGCGCATCCAGCTTGTCCCGGCGGCGGCCCACCAGCGCCAGTTTGGCCCCGGCGCCGCCCAGCGTTTCGGCCATGGCCTCGCCCAGCCCGCCGCTGGCGCCGATGATCACGGCCGTGCGGCCGGTGAGGTTAATCTGCATCCTGTTATCCTTCCACGGCGGCCGGCACCGTGCCGCCTGCGCCCATCACGATCCAGCTCAGCGCGCCCAGCCCGGCCACGCCCGACATCAGCCACAGCATCGGCGTCCAGTCATTGCCGCTGGCTTCCAGCAGCATGCCGCCCACCACCGGGGCCAGAAAGCCGGAGAAGTTGGCAAACATGTTCATCGCCGCGCCCATGGTGGCGGTGTGGCCCTGGCCCAGTTCCACGCACTGGTTCCAGCTGATCGGCACCAGCATGTCCCCCAGAAAGGCGATGCTGGCGAGCAGGCCGATGGCCAGCCACACATTGCCGGCCTGCGGCACCAACGCCAGCAAGATGGCGACGCTGGTGAAGCAGCCGATGGCAATGGCCCGGCGCGACACCCACAGCGGCAGCAGCCCGGCGGTGAGCGAGCCCATCCCACCCATCAGCAGCGGCAGCACCGACAGGCCGGCCATGCCGGCCGCACTCTGGCCATGGGCTTCGCCCAGAAACGTCGGCATCCAGGTGACGAAGAAATACCAGACATAGGACCAGCAGAAATATTGCAGGCACAGCAGCAGGGCCGGGGGGCGCAGCAACAGGCTGGTCCAGCTTTCCGGCGTGTGCGCCACCAGCGCCTGCGCATCCATCAGCAGATCGCGTTCGGCTTCATTCACATCGGGATGATCGGCCGGACGCTCGTGGAAGCGGCGCGAAAACCACGCCACCCAGCCGGCGCCAAGCAGCCCGAACAGCACAAAGGCCCAGCGCCAGCCGACGAAGTTGATCGCCAACAGCACCAGCGGCGGCGTGACGGCGCCGCCCCAGCGCGTGCAGGCCCACATCAGCGCCTGCGCCTTCACCCGTTCGCCGCGCGGCAGCCACTGGCTGAGCATGCGGGTGAGATTGGGGAAGCAGCCGGCCTCGCCCGCGCCGAACAGGAAGCGGATCACCCACATGGAGCTGAGGTTCCACGCCGCCCCGGTGAGCGCGGTGAAGAAGGACCACACCAGCACCAGCCGCGTGAGTATTTTCTTCACGCCGAACCGGTCGCCCACCAGCCCCATCGGAATCTCGAACAGCGCATAGGACAGGCCAAAGGCGCCGAACACCAGTCCCATTTCCGATTTGCTGAGACCCAGATCGGCCGAGATCGGCCCAGCGGCCTGGCCGATGGCCACGCGCTGCACATAGGCAAGAATGGCCAGCGCCAGTGCCATGGCCACCACGCCATGGCGCACCTTGGTTGGGGTCATGTGCCGGTTCCGATCATCTGCCCATCCCCCAACGCAGCCCTGCGCTGCCAAGTGTATACTGAATACGATTTTTGCTTGTCAATGCAAGCGCGTCGGTTCATCTTCTGCCCAAGCGGCCCAAAACGGCTGCGGGGGAGAACAGCATGAACGAATGGGCGCGTGTGACAAGCGCCAGCCTGGCGGGATCGGTGGCGCTGGTCACCGGATCGGGGCGCGGCCTGGGCCGGGCCATTGCCAGCCGGCTGGCCGATCTGGGCGCCGATGTCGCCGTGCATGATATTTCCGAAACCGCACCGGCGCAGTTTGGCGAGGAAAAAAGCCTGACCGGGCTGGCCGAGCGGCTGGCTGGCCAATGCGGCGTGCGCACGGCCGCCGTGCTGGGCGATATCGCCGACGAGGCGCAGGTGGCCGCCATGGTGGCTGCCACCGAACAGGCGCTGGGCCCGATCTCCATATTGATCAACTGTGCCGGCGGCGATATCGGCGCGGCCGGCGGCAAGCCCGATCCCAATGGCGCGCTCGATATCAGCCTGGCCGACACCCAGGCCATCATCAACCGCAACTTCATCGGCACCATGCTGGTGTGCCGCTCCGTGATGCCCGGCATGGCGGCGCGCAACGAAGGCAGCGTGATCAATTTCGGTTCGCTGAACGGCCATCGCGCCGTGACCAATGAAGTGGTCTATGGCTGCATGAAGGCGGCGATCGTGCATTACACCCGCTGCCTCGCCATGGAGATGCGGCCGCATGGCGTGCGGGTGAACGTGGTCTCGCCCGGCCCCACGATGAGCGCGCGCTTTCTGGCGACGCGCACCACCGATCCGGCCATGATGGAGGCCGGCCCCAATCTGGACCGTTATGCCACGCCCGAGGAAGTGGCCGACGTGGTGGCCTTCCTCGCCGGGCCAGACAGTCGCTTTGTTTCCGGCCAGGTGGTGCGCATCGATGGCGCCGCCGGCCTTTATCCCGCCTGA
>JAIXQY010000132.1 GCA_027485485.1 Sphingomonadales bacterium
AAGGCCCGCACCCTCACCCCGCGCGCCGCAACCCTGGCGCGCTTCATGATCCCCAAGATCCCGCCCGACATGAGCAAATATCTGCTCTGCCCCATGCCCGGCCTGGTCGTCTCCATCGCTGTGGCCGAAGGCGACAAGATCGAAGCCGGCCAGCAGTTGGCCACCGTGGAAGCCATGAAGATGGAAAATATCCTGCGCGCGGAGAAATCCGGCGTGGTGGCGAAATTGCTGGCCAAGCCGGGGGATTCCTTGGCGGTGGATGCGGTGATCATGGAATTCGAAGGCTGAACCAGCCCCAGCGGCACGCCACCAGGATCCTCCCCTGCCGGGGGAGGTGGCGCCGCAGACGGCGGAGGGGTGCGAGCCAGGCACAAACCGGGCAAACAAGGCCCCACGCCAGATCAGCAACCATGCCTCCGGCGGCAAGGGTCGCGGACCCTTGACCCATCCGACTTCGGGCGTGCTGCTTGTCCGAACGGCAGCTTCATCTCGGCCATAGCGGCTCGCGTGCTGATCATCTGTGCCATACTGGCCGAATGGATCGCATCGGGCTTGGCCGGAACCGTTGCCCTTCCTCTTGCGGACAGAACGGGCGACGTCCCAAGTCACCTGGCGCTCTTCGCGATACTGCAGTGATTCCGCAGCCCCTGTCGCAGACAAGTGCAGCGCTTGACCGTAAAACACCAATAAGGTCTAATTCGCCCATTCAAGAGTGGGGGCTCAGGATGACGGCATGGAGCAAGCCGGGGCGGATCCGTCGCCTCGAAATCGGCCTGCCGGCCTAGCCATGGCACGATTCTTCAACTCGATCAGCACCAAGATCTTCGGCATTTCCGTCGCGCTGCTGGTCATCATGTCGGCGACCGCGCTTTGGACGACGGTGCTGACGCAGCAGGTGCATCGGCAACTGCGCACCATGTCGTCGGTGCTGTTCCCGATAACGGTGCTTCTGGCAGAGGTGCGCACCCTGGCGCTGACCGAGCAAATGCCGATCAATGAAAGCGGTGATGCGTGCAAGGCCCGCGTTGCAAGCGAAGTCAGCACCGCCGACCGGCTGCTGCGCGAGGCGGAGGCCTTGCGCCTGGGAGGCGCCCGCATTGCAGTGCTCGAGCGCAACCGCCTCGAGATGGCCCGGCTGCAACCCATGCTGAAAGAACTGCACCATCAACAGCGGAAACTGGCGGCACTGCTCCCGGCGCAATGTGGGGCAGCCGATGCGCGGGCGCAGGCGGCCAACCAGGCCCAGGCAGCCGAGGTGATGCGCCTGGCGGAAACGATCAGCCGCGAGATGAGCGAGTTCGTCGTCGCCGGCGCCGAAATCGTGACAGAGAATCAGCAAGCGGCACTCAGGGCGACCCTCGCGATGATCCTTGCTGCCGGCGGCGTTGGCCTGATGCTCGCCTGGTTCGTGTCGCGCGGGCTGACACGGCCCATCGCGCGCCTGCAGGCCGGGGCACGCGCCGTTGGTGCCGGCAGCCTCGACACCCTGGTGAAGGTGACGAGCAACGACGAAATCGGCGACGTCACGCGCACCTTCAACACCATGATCGCCGGCCTGCGCGAAAAGGAACGCGTCACCAAGACCTTCGGCCAATATGTCGATCCCCGCGTCGTCGCCGGGCTGGTCGGTGGCGAAACCGAACGCTCGTCCACCGGCGAAAAGCAGATCGCCACGCTGTTCTTTTCGGATATCGCGGGCTTCACCGGCATTGCCGAACGGCTGGCGCCGGGCACGCTGGTCAACCTGATCAACGCCTATTTCACCGAAATGTCGGCGCCGATCCGGGCGCGTTCCGGCGTCATCGACAAATATATCGGTGATGCGATCATGGCCTTCTGGGTGCCGCCCTTTGCCGAAGCAACGACCCAGGCGGCCGACGCCTGCGCCGCCGCGCTCGAACAGTTGCGCTGCCTCGAAGCCTTTTCGGCGCGCATTCCCGATCTCATCGGGATGCGGCGCGATATCCCGTCGATCTCGATCCGCATCGGCATCGCCACGGGCGAGGTCGTCGTCGGCAGCATCGGCTCCGAAACCGCCCGCAGCTTCACCGCAATGGGTGACACGGTGAACTTCGGCGCCCGGCTCGAAGGCGCCAACAAGGCCTATGGCACCCGCATCATGATCGATGCCGCGACCCGCGACGCCGCCGGAAGCGCCATCGAGGTCCGTGAACTCGATTGGGTTGGCGTCGTCGGCCGCGACCAACCGGTCCGCATTTATGAACTCGTTGGCATGGCGGGCGACCTCACCCCGCGTGAGCGAATGCTCTACGACGCCTATGAAGCCGCGCTCGACAACTATCGGACCGGAAACTGGACTGTCGCTCGGACGATGCTTGAGGATCTTCTGGTGCAATCGCCGGACGACGGTCCAGCCCATGCCATGCTCGCACGCCTCGGCACCGCCGGCACCATGGCCCCGGCCGACTGGCGCGGTATCTCGCGGCTTGTCGCGAAATAAGCGCTGGGCCCTCCACCATCAGGCCCGGCGCTCGACGGAACCAGGCCGTGACCGCACAAGTGGCTTGAAGCACGCCGTGCATGCCGGAGGCGTCATCGCCTGAGCGCAAAGCTCGCATGTTGAATGAGCCGCCGTCACGCGCGCGCCCGAGGGGTTCCCTTTGCCCCCCGCCCGCCGTAGCAGGGTTGGCGCAGCTCCGGTTGGGATGGCGAAACTGGCCGGGAATGGACCAGGGCCCTTTCCACCGTGCCGCCCACCATAGCTCGGTCAGAAGGAAACCCACATGGACAGCGCAGAGATGATCGAGCTTTCGGCCAGCGCGGCGGTGGCGGCGATGCGGGCGGGGGAGATGTCGGCGCTGGACTATGCCAATGCGCTGCTCGATCGCTGTGCGGCGGGGGAAGCGCTGAATGCGTTCATCACGCTTGATCCGGCGGCGGTGCGGGCGGCGGCGCGGGCGGCTGATGCGCACAAGGCGGCCGGCGGCGTGCTGGGCCCGCTGCACGGCCTGCCGATTCCGGTGAAGGACAGCGTCAACACCGCCGGCATCGAAACGACGGTGGGCACGCGGGCGCTGCGCGGCTGGATTCCGGCGCGCGATGCAACCACCATCGCCCGGCTGAAAGCGGCCGGGGCCATCGTGCTGGGCAAGACCAATATCCACGAATTGTCGTTCGGCTGGACCAGCAACAATCTGGAATTCGGGCCTGTGCGCAATCCCTGGGACCCGTCGCGCATTCCCGGCGGCTCTTCGGGCGGCACCGCCGCGGTCGTGGCGGCGCGGATGGCGCCGCTGGGCGTGGCCGAAGACACGCAGGGCTCCATCCGGGTGCCGGCGGCGCTGTGCGGCATCGCCGGTTTCCGGCCCACAACAGGCCGCTATCCCACCGATGGCACTGCGCCGATCACCCCGCTGTTTGATCAGATCGGGCCGCATGCGCGGGCGGTGGCCGATCTGGCGCTGTTTGATGCCGTGGTGAGCGGCGAGGATGCGCCGATCACGCCGGCCACACTTGCGGGCCTGCGCATCGGCATCGATCGCGGATTCTATTTTGCCGGGCTTGATGCCGAAGTGGCCGCGCTCACCGAAGCAGCGCTGGCCCGGCTGGCGGCGGCGGGGGCGGTGATCGTCGAGGCGCCGGTGCCGGGGCTGGACAGCGTGGTGCCGGTGGCCGGTGCGATCCAGGCGCATGATGTGGTGCCGGCGCTGGAATCCTATTTGTTGGAATCGGGCGCGCCGGTGGATTTCGACACCATGTTCGCCAGCGTGAGCGCCGATGTGGCCGGGGTGTTTGCCCAGGTGGGGTTGCGCGATGCGCCTTCGGCCGTTGCTGACGATGTTTATGCCGCCGCCCGCGATGTGGCACGGCCGGCGTTGCAACAGGCGATGGCCACATGGTTTGCCGATCATCGCATCGATGCCATGCTGTTGCCGGCGACGATGGTGGCGGCCACGCCAGTGGGCGAGGCCGCTTTTGTTGAGATCGGCGGCAATCTTGTGCCGTTTGCCACCGCCGTGGCCCGCAACATCAGCCCGGGCAGCACATTGGGCCTGCCGTCGCTGGTGCTGCCGTGCGGGTTGACGGCCGGCGGCCTGCCAGTGGCGATCGAGCTTGATGGCCCGGCCGGCGCTGACCGCCATCTGTTGGCGATCGGCATGGCGGTGGAGGCGGTGCTGGGGATGTTGCCGGCGCCGGCTGGCCAATGGCTGCGCGGGCCGGAAGCGGTGTGAAACTGCCAGCAGCAGCCACCAGGCCCGCCTGAAAAAGAACGGGTCAAGGGGCTTCGCCCCTTGCCGCCGGAGGCCCTTCTTCTCTTCCTGCTCTGTCCTACACACCGGCCAATGCGCTATATTGGCATTGGCAGACAGGATTGGTGCGCCGCGTCAGATGGCCAGGAAATCACAATGAAAACAACCGCCATTTCCGCCAGATTCGTCAAATGTGTCAAAACTGGCGGGCGTTTTCGGGCCGAATCGCGCCTTCGTGGGCCAGCAGCCAGGCCTTGCGCTCCACCCCGCCGGCATAGCCGGTGAGCGCGCCGGAGGTGGCGATGACGCGGTGGCAGGGCACGATGATGCCGATGGGGTTGGCGCCATTGGCCAGGCCCACGGCGCGGGCGGCGGCGGGTTTGCCGATGGCGGCGGCCTGGGCGCCATAGCTTTGGGTCTGGCCGGCCGGGATGGTGCGCAGGGCGGCCCAGGCGGCTTGCTGGAACGGGCTGCCGATGCGGGCGACGGGCAGGCTGTTGATGGCGGTGAGGGTGCCGGCGAAATAGGCGCTGAGCGCAGCGGCCAGGGCTGGTGGCGGCGGGCCATCGGCGAGGCTGGCGCCGGGATGGTGACGGGCAAACAGGCGGTGCAGCCGGGCTTCGCAATCGGCGAACTCCAGCGCGTGGATGGTGCCATCGGCTGCGGTGATGGCCAGCAGGGTGCCGAGCGGGCTTGTCAGGTGGGAGAGCGTGAACATGGGTGGATTTTCCGAAACAGGGTCTCGTCATGCTGAACTTGTTTCAGCATGACGGGGCAGTTTTTGCACGGCCGTTCCAGCGTGTCTGGCGGAAATCAGACGGGAATTCCCACCCCCAGCCCCTCTTGGCTGCGGGAGGTGAGTACAGCTCCTTCTCCCCTCCCGCAGGCGGGAGGGGTCGGGGGTGGGTTTCCGACGGGCCTGCCCTCAACTCCGGCAGGACAATCCGCCCAGGTTGTTCACCCCGCATTCGGCGCGCTGTTCGCCGTTGGCAAAGCGCACGATCAGCGCGCCGGCTTCGGCCAGCCGCACGGCATCGGCGACGCTTTTCACCGGTTGCCCGGCCAGCGTTTCAATGAGCGCGCCGGGGCGCAGGAAGCGGGCGGCGGGGGCGGCGGCATCGATGGCCACCACCACCACGCCCTGTTCGGGCAGGCCGGCGCCCAGTTCCTGGGCATAGGCCGGCGACAGATTGCCCAGGGTGACGCCGGTGAGGATGGAGCGGCCGGCGATCTTGGTGAGGCTGCGCGCCGGGGTTTCGGGCGGCGGGGCCAGGGTGACGCTGACGCTGCGTTCGCTGCGATCGCGCCACAGTTTGACGTTCAGCGCCGTGCCGACGCCTTCGGTGGCGAGGCTGTAACGGAGCTGGCCGCCGTTGGCGACTTCCTTGCCGTCCACGCTGCGCAGCACATCGCCCACCGCGATGCCGGCCTTGGCGCCGGGACTGCCGGGCACCACGCCCGTCACCAGCAGGCCGCCAGGGCGATCAAGGCCGAGTTGCTTGGCGGTATCGGCGGTGAGCGCTTCGCCCTCCACGCCGATCCAGCCGGAGACGAGCTTGCCCTTGTCGGCCGCGTTGAGGAAGACGCGGACCATCTTGGTCGGAATGGCAAAGCCGATGCCGTTGGACCCGCCGCCGCGGCTGAAGATCGCGGTGGGCACGCCGATCAGCCGGCCCTGCGCATCCAGCAGCGCGCCGCCGCTGTTGCCGGGGTTGATGGCGGCATCGGTCTGGATGAAGAATTGCCAATCCGAAACGCCAATGCCGGTGCGGGCCAGGGCAGAGACGATGCCGGTGGTGACCGTCTGGCCGACGCCGAACGGGTTGCCGATGGCAACGGTGACATCGCCCACCTCCACCCGGTCAGAATCGGCCATGCGGATGACGGGCAACACCGCGCCTTCGGTTTCGACCTTGAGGAGCGCCAGATCGAGACGGGGATCGGCGAAGATGATCTTGGCCTTGAACTCGCGGCGATCGGCCAGCGCGACGAGGATCTGATCGGCGCCTTCGACCACATGGTTGTTGGTGATGATCAGGCCATCGGCACCCACGATCACGCCGGAGCCCAGCGATTGCGATACCCGCGGCTGCACCGGAGCGCCGCCGAAGAAGCGCTGCATGAACTCCTCGTTGAAGTTGCGGGGGCGGCGATCAACCGTGGCGGTGTAGATGTTGACCACGGAGGGCGCGGCGGCCTTGACCACCGGAGCGAAGCTGAGCGCCACCTGGCCGGCGGCCGGCACGGCGCGGGCCACGTCGCTGGTGTCCATCGGCGGGATCTGGGCGGCAACCTTGCTGTCGCTGATCTGGGTGATGCCAACCGCCAGCGCGGCGCCGGCGGCAATGCCCAGCCCAACGCCGGCGGCCAATTTGGTGCGGGTGATCATGGCGGTGACGATCCTGTTCATTCTCACGTGATTGCGGAGCCAAGTTTAAGCAGTCATGAATATGGGTGGGATTTTCGGGTTGCGAAGGGGCGGGAATGAAACTTTGGCACTGCAAGGATGCGCGCAGTTTCCGGGTGCTGTGGGCACTTGAGGAATTGGGCCTGCCGTATGAGCTGGTGATGCTGCCCTTCCCGCCGCGCTGGGCCGAGCCGGCGTTTCTGGAACTGAACCCGTTGGGGACCATACCGTTTTTCACCGATGGCGATGTGCGGATGACGGAAAGCGCTGGCATCTGCCAATATCTGGCCGAAAAGGCCGGCGCGCTGCGGGTGCTGCCGGGCGATCCGGCTTATGGCGATTATCTGAATTTCCTGCACCAATCTGATGCGACGCTGACCTTTCCGCAGACGTTGGTGCTGCGTTATTCGGTTCTGGAGAAGCCGGAAAACCGGCTGCCCAAGGTGGCCAGCGATTACAAGCGCTGGTTCCTGGCCCGCACCATGTGGGTGGAACACGCGCTGGGCGATGGCCGGCCGTGGCTGTGCGGGGATGACTTCACCGTGGCCGATATTGCTGTAGCCTATGCCTTTCTGCTGGCCGGCACGCTGGGGCATCTGGACGAGGTGGGGCCAAATGCGCGAGCGTTCTGGGAACGGGCGAGCGGGCGGGACGGGTTCAAACGGGCCAAGGCGGCGCAGCGGGGGTGAGGCTTCAGGCCGGGCGCACGTCGGCCACCTCATCCAGCCGCAACGGGCGGTAGAGGTGAGGAAAAAGCTGCCCGCCGCGCGCCGGCTCCCATTTCAGGGCTTCGCCCAGGCCATCGGCATCGACGGTGAGTGCCATCACGCCGATCTCACCCGCAAACCATTTGGCCAGCGTGGCCGCCACCTGATCGGGGGTGGAGAAATGGATGTAGCCATCACGCAGATCGTCGGGCGATCCGGCGAAGTGGCCGTCAGCCTGAAACTTCGCCCATTCGGCGGCGCGCAGCAGCTTGATGATCGGCGTCATTTCAGGGCACGCACCGGCACCCGCAGCGTGCACAGATCGGCGGCACCGGCCGGTCGCGGGAAAAAGCCGGTGCGGTTGGCACGGGCCTGCACCACGGCGGCGAAGCTGGGGCTGGCAGTGTCCATCATCTGCCATTTGGGAAAGCCGGGGATCTGGCTGGCGAGGCGCACACGCTTGATTTTCACGCGGCCGGCCTCGTCCTTGTAAAAGCCCAGCTCTTCGGTACCGCGCGGCAGGGCTGCGTGCGGCTCGATGCCGGCCAGCACACGGCCAACATTGGCGATGTTGCGATCCAGATGGCGTGGGCCATGGCCGATCACCGTGTACAGCTCGGTGCTGTCGCCGGTGTCAGGCGGGTTGTCACGGCCAACGCCCACCGTGGCATAGCAATGCGCCAGCCAGGCGGTGCCGGTGGCGGGATCGCGCGCTGCCTGCCAGCCGGACACCCAGCCGGCTTCGGCATAAGTGTCCTTGTAGGGCGAGGGCGTGAAGCTGAGCCCGGCGATCGGGCGTTCATATTCGGGCGGCAGCGGCGCGGCCTTCGGCTTGGCAGGATCGGGCCGCGCTGTCCATTGCACGACATAATTGTCCTGCACCCGGACAATGCGGCCATCGTCGAATTGGCCGGTGCGCACCAGCGTCTTGATCGCGGCGACATGGGCCGGCGCGAACAAAGGCGCCAGCTGAATCGCCATGGTGCCGGCGGCGGTTTCCATCACCATGATGTCATCAGGCGCTATGTCGATCCAATGCCCGGCTGGCGCATTGGCGATGATGGAATCGGCCGCGTTATAAACCGGCGGCGCTTCCGGCGGAGGTGCTTGGGCCAGCAGCAGCGGAGCCGCTAGCAGGGGCAAAAGCCGGCGCATCAGGCGTCCTCCGCCACGAAGTCCAGCGCCAAGCCGTTTATGCAGTGGCGCATGCCAGTGGGCGGCGGACCATCGGGGAAGATATGGCCCAGATGGCCTTTGCAGGCAGCGCAATGGACTTCAGTGCGCACCATGCCATGGCTGGTATCAGTGGTGGTGCCCACCGCGCCGTCCACCGCCTCCCAGAAGCTTGGCCAGCCCGAACCGGAATCATACTTGGCCGTGGAGCGATAAAGCAGCGCGCCGCAGCCGGCGCAGTGAAAATCACCAGCGCGCTTTTCATCATTCAACGGCGAGGTGAACGGCCGTTCGGTGGCATGATCATACAGCACGGCACGGGCGGCGGGGGACAGGCAGCTCACGATCATCTCCAACGAACAAGGGCATCAATGGCCCCTTGCAGGATATAGGAGGCCGCCAGCCTGTCCACCCGTTCCGCGCGCCGGGCCCGTGACAAATCCTCGGCAATCATCGCGCGTTCCACCGCGGCGGTGGACCAGCGTTCATCCCACAGCAGCAGCGGCAGGCCCAGAACCATGATGTTGCGCGCAAACGCCCGCACCGATTGGGTGCGCGAACTGTCCGTGCCGTCCATGTTCAAAGGCAGGCCGATCACCAGGCCAGACAGTCGCTCCCGCCCCACCCATGCCTTCAGCTCAGCAAAATCAGCGGTGAACTTGGTGCGGGCGATGGTGTGGGCCGGGCTGGCAAAGCTCCAGCCGGCATCACAGGTGGCCAACCCGATGGTTTTGGTGCCAACGTCCAGCCCGCCCAATCGGCCGCCATCAGGCAGGGCGGCGGCGAAATCCGGCGCCGCGGCAGAGATCAGTGCGCCGCTTTCCACGCCGCCACCCGCGCTGTCACATCCTGGCGCACCGCAGCCCAGAACAGCGGATAATCAAAGACATGGAAATTGTTGCCCGGCATCACAAAGGCCGGATAGCCGCTGGGCGCTTCGCCGATCAACAGCAGGCCGCGGGCGTCACAGCGGGCCGGAACACCCGGCGCCACCAGTTGCGCGGCCTTCAGATTGGCCGATGGCACCAGGCTGCCAGGATTGCTGGCTGCCGGGGCCGCATCACCGCGCCCACCGGTGAGCGGATTGTTGCACAGCATGTTTGTGCCCTTTCGCGGCAGACCAGCAAGGCCGGTGCCGGCTTCGAACATGGCAATCAGGGTTTGTGGTTCGGCCGGCTCAGCAAAACTTTGCCAGCCCAACAGGCAGCCTGGCTGATCACGCTGCGCACAGGCCGGCAGGCCCAGCGCCGGCAGATCGGCGCTGATCGAAATCGGCCAACCCACGAGATAGGCCGCCACCACCCGGCCGGCCAGCGGCTTGCCTGCCACCTGCTCGCGCATCAGCCGCATGAGGTGCAGCGCACCCTGGCTGTGGCCCGCCAGGATGATCGGCGCATCCTTGGGCTGCCTCGCCAGAAAGGCCGCAAAGGCCGCTGCCACATCGCCATAGGCCAGATCCAGCGCGGCGGCGGCGCTGGCCACATCATCAGCATCCTTGGCCAGAAAACTGCCCAGCACGGCCTGGCGATAATGCGGCGCCCACAACGGCCCGGCATCAGCCAACGCACTGGCCTCGATCCGCAGAAAGCCTGCCAGCCGATCGGCGGTGCTGCCGGCATCCGATCGTTCGTTCCACTGGCTGGTGCCAAAGGCAGCGGTGGGCGGGATGAAGAACACCGCCGTATCGCCGCGCACGCCGGCCGACGCACCATCCGGGCGGAAGCTGCTCGGATCATTGGCCATGCCGGGCCGCGCTACCCAACTGCCGTCCTTGGCATAATCGGGCGCGGCCCCGGCGGCGGCGGCATCAAACACCGCATCCGGCACCAGCACACCGGCCAACAGCCGATCCCCGGCAAAGCGCCAGACAAAGGCCAAGGCGATCACGGCAAAGGTGATGATGGCCACCACCCAAAGGAAACGACGAGCGATCATGGTGCAGCGTCTAGCAGCAGTTTTGTGCCACTGCGAAGAAAATTGGCATGTTGTTGACTTCGCGCTTGAGTTTCCACTGGCAAGGGTCATAAAGTCACAGGCATGCTGACGATCCTATGTATTGAAGATGATGCCACAATGGCCGATCACGTGGCCCGCGGTCTGCGGGAAGCGGGTTACCGTGTGGAGATCGCCAACAATGGTCGCACCGGCCTCGATATGGCGCTGGCCGGCAGCTATTGCGCCATCGTGCTGGATCGCATGTTGCCGGAACTGGATGGCCTGTCGTTGCTGGCGCGGCTGCGCGATACTGGCAACAACACGCCGGTGGTGATGCTTTCCGCGCTGGCCAGCCTGGATGAACGGGTGCGCGGCCTGCGCGCCGGTTCGGATGACTATGTCACCAAGCCGTTCGAACTGCCGGAACTTCTGGCCCGTCTGGAAGTGGTGCAGCGGCGGGTGCAGGGCAACAGCGGCGAGGTCACCAAGTTGAACGAAGGCGAGCTGGAGCTTGATCTGCTCAGTCGCCGCGTCACCTTTGCCGGCAAGCGCATTGATCTGCAGCCGCGCGAATTCCGCCTGCTGGAATATCTGGTGCGGCACAAGGGCCAGGTCGTCACCCGCTCCATGCTGTTGGAAGGGGTGTGGGATTATCACTTTGATCCCGGCACCAACGTGATCGATGTGCACGTCAGCCGGCTGCGCAAGAAGCTGGATGAAGGCGGCGCCGGCAACATTGTGCAGACTGTGCGCGGCACCGGCTATCGCGTCGGTGATGAAACCGTCGCGGTTTGATGTGCCATGCCCCAGCGCGGGCAATCGCCTTGGAAACCATCGGGATTTGGCGCGCTGCTGGCGCGTTACTGGCGCGGCACCACCACGGCGCGCATCGGCACCATCCTGTTTGTGGTGCTGTTGGCCGCCACCTGGGCCCCCCTGATCCTGCTGGAGCGTGCCACCCGGTCGCAGCTTGATAATGATGCCCAGACGCGCATCACCGCCATCGCCGATGCCGCTGAAACCGCCTGGCTGAAACGCGGCCAAAGTGCGGCGTTCGAGATATTGGATGGTGAACTGCATGTGCCCGGCCCGCTGGCGATCATGCTGGTGGCGCCCGATGGCAATCTGCTGCTGGGCAATCTGCGGCGCTGGCCGCGCGATGTGATCGTGGATCGCACTTATTACCGTGTTCCGGCGATGGCGGAGGATCAGGGCGATCCCAGCCCCTATATGGCCAGCGCCCGGGCGATGCCCGAAGGCTATCGCCTGCTGGTGGCGCGCAGCCTGGAAGCCGAAATGGACTTGCAGAACACCCTGCTTACCACGTTGGCGCTGGTGATGCCGTTGGCCCTGCTGCTCAGCCTGCTCACCAGCCGCATGATCACCGGCATCATCGCCGATCGGGCCCGCGGCCTGGCCGATGTGGTGCGCGATGTGACTGCCGGTCATCTGCATGCCCGGGTGGATGTGCCGCCGGGGCCACCGGCCGATGCCTTTGATTCGATGGGCCAGGCCTTCAACGCCATGCTGGGCCGGATCGAGGGCTTGCTCGACGAACTGCGCACCATAACCGATGGCCTCGCCCATGATCTGCGCTCCCCCCTCACCCGGCTGAAGGTGCGGATCGAACATATGGCCGTGGGCAACACCATCAGCGCCGATGATCTGGACGCGGTGGGGGCCGAAGCCCAGTCGCTGCTGGCCATGCTGGACACCAGCCTGGAGATCAGCCGCGCCGAAGCCGGCATCGGCCGCGACAGTTTCGAAGATCTTGATTTGGGCCAGATGCTGGCCGAACTGGCTGACATGTATGAACCTCTGGCTGAAGATGCCGGCGTGGAAATGCGCGTCCTTGCCTCGGCCCCGGTGCCGATGCGGGTGCACCGCCAGCTGCTGGGCCGGGCGCTGGCCAATCTGATCGACAATGCCCTGCGCTATGGCAGCGCCGGCAAGCGGATCGAACTGGGCGCCGAACCCACCGCAATGGGCGCACGGCTTTGGGTGGCCGATCGCGGGCCCGGCATTGCCGCCAGCCGCCGCAACGAGGCGCTGCGCCGCTTTGGCCGGCTCGATCGCGCCCGCCGCGCCCAGGTCAGCGGCCAGCAGGGCGCCGGCCTTGGCCTTTCGCTGGTGGGCGCGGTGGCCCGGCTGCACGGCGGCACATTGTCCCTGGCCGACAACAAGCCCGGCCTGAAGCTGATCATCGATCTGCCGGCGGTGCCGGCGGCCGAGTGATCAGGCCGCGACAATCAACCCGTGCCGCTTCTTGCCGGCGCTCACCTTCTGCCCCGGCCCCACCAGCGCTGCATCGCCGTCCGCGGCCTCACCATCAATCCGCGCGCCGCCCTGCGCCACCAATTTGCGCGCCTCGTTCTTCGACGCGGCAAAGCCCAGCCCGATCAGCGCATCGATGATCGTCACCGGCGCAGCCACGGCAAACTGCGGCAAATCCTCCCCCGCCCCGCCTTCGGCAAAAGTGGTGCGCGCCGTCTCCGCTGCCGCCTCGGCCGCCGCCCGGCCCCGGCACAAAGCGGTCGCTTCGGTGGCCAGCACCTCCTTGGCCACGTTGATCTCCGCACCTGCCAGCGCCTCCAGCCGGGCAATCTCGTCGAGCGGCAGATCGGTGAACAGCGCTAAGAACTTGCCCACATCGGCATCATGGGTGTTGCGCCAGAACTGCCAATAATCGAAATGTGGCAGCTGATCCTCGTGCAGCCACACGGCGCCCTTGGCGGTCTTGCCCATCTTGGCGCCATCCGACCGGGTGATCAGCGGCGTCGTCAACCCAAACGCCTCCTTCGCATCGGTGCGGCGGATCAGATCCGTGCCGTTGACGATATTGCCCCACTGATCACTGCCGCCCATCTGCAGCGTGCAGCCAAAGCGGCGGTTCAATTCCAGATAATCATAAGCCTGGAAAATCATGTAGTTGAATTCCAGGAACGACAGCGGCTGCTCCCGGTCCAGCCGCAGCTTCACACTGTCAAAGCTCAGCATCCGGTTGATCGAGAAATGCCGGCCATAATCACGCAGGAACGGCACCAGCTGCAACGACGACAGCCAATCATCATTGTTGACCATCACCGCATCGGTTGGCCCATCGCCAAAGGTCAGGAACCGCTCGAAAATCCGCCGGATGCTGGCCATGTTGGCGCGGATCTGATCATCGCCCAGCAATTGCCGCGCCTCGTCCTTGCCCGACGGATCGCCGATCTTGGTGGTTCCGCCGCCCATCACCACAATCGGCCGATGCCCCGCCGCCTGCAAATGGCGCAGCATCATGATCGAAACCAGATTGCCGATGTGCAAACTGGGCGCGGTGCAATCAAAGCCGACATAGGCCGTGATCGGGCCTTTCACGGCCGCGCCATCCAGCGCCGCCGCATCGGTGATCTGGTGGATGAAACCACGCGCATCCAGGCGCTGAAGAAAGTCGCTGCTGTAGGTCATGATGATAAGCCTTTAGGCAGTGCAGCGGCACTTGTCATGCCCCCACCGCCGCCGCCAATTTTGACACATTTGACGAATCCGGCGGAATCGGAGGCTGAAATCATTGCCAGTTTTTCCCGTTTTTCCGCATCTGGCCCTTCCGCAGCGGCCCCTCCCCGCCTGGGCTGACGGCTTGAAAGGCGCGGTGACAGGCCGGGATTGTGCATGATCGCCAGTCTAACCCATCGGGCGGGTTGTAGGACAGCGGCCAAGCGGGAAACCGGCCCGCGTCACCAAAGCCGCTTCACGGCAAAGCCATCAAACAGCGCCTCGTTCGAAACCAGCACCATATCCTCGGCCTGCGCCTGGGCAATCAGCAGCCTGTCAAACGGGTCCTTGTGGGCAATGGTCATCGCGCCGGCAATCCGGGCATGATGAACGCTGATCGCCAGTTCGGCAAAGCCCTGCCCGGCAATGATCGCCGCGAACTCCTGCGCCAACAGCGCCGCACCCGGCAGCTTGCCGAGCCGATATTTGGTGGCAATCTCCATGGCCGAGGCCGCGCTGACCGCAACCGGATTGGCTTCATCCGCAATGGCCTCCCGGGCAGCGCGGCTCAACGCCTCCTCCCCGGCCAGCCACCAGAGCAGCGCATGCGTGTCGAGCAGGAGCCTCAACCCAGACTCCAGCCGGTCAATTCATCATCAGGCAACGGCTCATCAAAGCGCGGATCCACCGCAATCTTGCCCTTCAACGCCCCGAAACAGCGCCGCCCCACCGGCACCACCGGCACCAGCCGCACCACCGGCACACTGCCCCGCGCAATCACCACATCTCCACCCGCCAACGCCTCCGCAATCAACCGGGACAGGTTGGTCTTGGCATCGTGAACCGAGAATTGGGCCATGCGCGCCTCCTTGGCTAAGCATATAGCTAAGCGGTCGGCGCGGAGCAAGATCGATGCGTGGGCGCTCAGCTTGCGGGCGGCCTTGGGGCGATGGTGCAGAAGGAAGCCGGGCCTCCGGCGGCCAGGGTCGCAGACCCTGGCCCCGTTGGATTTCTGGGGCGGAAAGTTTGGGGTCAGAACCTGTTAACTCCATGCCCCGTCATTGTGTCATGCTGCCAAATGGCTAGGAGCGGGAACGCGGCGGGGCTTTGCCCCTCGGCAAGCGGCTGCAACGACGCCACTTGGTAGCATGACACAACACGAGGGGCGGCTCGCGCATGAAATTAACAGGCTCCAACTCTAACCGGTCCAAATCATAGTAATTCCCTCCTCTCAAATATACATATCAAAATCCCAAAGCCTACTTAAATTTTCGCTATATGCAACACTAATACGATCAATATTTCATATCATGATAAAACTATCTCTGACATGCATCAATCAGAATCGCATTAAGCTATAATTTACCACATTCGTTCCATAAAGACTTCGGACATTGACATCCTGCCAAAATCAAAAAATGGACAAAAATCTAGCAACCAACCTTGACCCGGCCGCGTTTTGTCGTAAATAAGCATCACAGCTAGGGAATTTGAATAAGTATGCTAGGGTTAAGGCCGCCCAAAATATCTAGTGCCTACGCGATCTTTGAAGGCGGCGGCGCAAAAGGAATTGCCCATATTGGAGCCCTACGGGCATTCGAGGAGACTGACCACGCCATAATAGGCGTAGCCGGCACATCCGCTGGAGCGATTGTAGCTGCACTTGTGGCGGTCGGATATTCCGCAGATGAAATATACTCAAGTAGCACTGATAATATTCTCCGCAAACTGGGATATGCCGATCCAGTTGAAATTATTGGAAGAAAAGAATGGAATAGATTTCGGCGGACTATAAAATCGTCCAAATTTGTTCTAATTATCTTTTTTCTGTCACAGATATTATGTGGCATTTCACTCTTTATTTCCGCTTTTCGATTGTTTCTTGTCGTTCCTTGGATTGTTTCGAGCTTGATGGCCGCTTTTGGCTTGGCAATTTCTATTGTATGTCTGTTTTTTTTGGGCGCTTGGATTTGGGGAGCTGTAAGGAAAGGCGGCGTATTCGATGCGTCGCAGATTTCAGATTTGGTAAATGAAGCTTTGAGACATAAATTGCGAGAACATTATCGCGACCTCGGTATAGATCGGGAAATTCCAGATCGTGTCTTGTTTAGAGACATTGACCCGAACCATGTAGATAGCTGTATTCCATTGAAGATTGTTGTGACGAACGTAACAAAAGGGAAGCTGGAACTTTTTGATCAGAATAGTCCTGATATCTGCGTATCTGATGTAGTTGCCGCTTCGGCTTGCCTTCCTATTGTTTTCCGTCCTGCGGCCATTCCATCATATGGGGCGACAGAGAATTGTCGCTTTACGGATGGCGGCTTGGTATCAAACTTGCCCTCTTGGGTTTTCAAGGACGACAAGAGGCAAAGGGAACGGGCCGAAGCATCGAAAGGCGGAGTTGGAAGTATACCGATCTACGCTTTCTCGCTTTCATCTGGATCGACAGAAAAGGGCAATAATTTTGAGAGAAACATGAAGCGGCAACCACGGCTGACAGGTCTAAGAGAAACGATACCGCATTTTCGTCAAGTCCTTCAAGCAAGCATCTTTGGAAGTCAAGCGGTTGTGGCTGACTTTGTTTCAGATCTCAGGGTAATTTCTATTCCTTGCGACCTTGATACCATTGACTTGGACTGCAACGATGCTCGGGCCGATAAGGCCCATTTCGATGGATGGATGGCGGCATCGCAGTATCTTGAGCAAGAAGCACTCAGAGAGGAGGTCACTAAGGAAGCGTTGCTGTATATTCACAGAGAAGTTTCGGCAGAGATTAGAGCCCGCAGGAATGGATCTTTACCTAAGATTAGAATCGTACTGATCGATCCAGTTCTAGCAGGTCGTCAGCGAGAGATTGTAGGGTTTCGCGTAATATTTGGTGCTAATATGGATCAAGATGCAGATGATCGCTTGGAATTGGATCCGCGTAATTCTATTGCAGCGCAAGCTTTCCGACAGCGGAAAGCGTTTTATAGCGACGTAAGTGGCAAGGGGCCTCGGACCCTTGGAATGACAAAATATGAACACGCCCTTTTACCTTCTGACTTGTCGAGTGTGATCGCGATTCCGATATTTCCTAACTCGGAAACAGAAGGAAATCCTCAGCGGGTGCTTACGCTCGACAGTTCTGACCAATTACTTTCGGAGTTTAATGATCGCTTGTTTATATCAAAGATTCAAAGTCTTTCAATTTTGCTATCTCGGTTACTCATCGAGAACACCGTCAAAGAAGCCATGGAGGGCAAGTAGCATGAACAAGCCAATGTATAATACCGTGGAAGATGCTCGCAAGGGCATTTTGCCAGGAAAAATAGATTCAAGTAAAATTGCTCTTAGATCTCGGAACTTAAATAAGCTATCAGTTGAAGAAGCTCAAATTGAGTTTGAAGTCGCCAAAATAAAGTTGCGTGAGATTTTGAGGCATATTCAAGACAGCTGAAATAAGATATCGGCCTTATTTACAAAAGCAGATAATGTAGCCATGCTACGAAATTCCTGCGGCAATATACTTAACTCTCGTGCTCGCGCTCAGCGGACTTGATTTGCCGCCCTTTGGTTCGCCCCCAAGAGGAAGAGAGCTGGTCCCC
>JAIXQY010000099.1 GCA_027485485.1 Sphingomonadales bacterium
AGACCACCACGGGCGTCATGCGTCTCTACCAGATTGCCAAACAGGGCAAGCTCCCGTTCCCGGCGATCAACGTGAACGACAGCGTGACCAAATCCAAGTTCGATAATCTTTATGGCTGCAAGGAATCGCTGGTCGATGCCATCCGCCGCGCGACCGACGTGATGCTGGCCGGCAAGGTCGCCTGCGTCGCCGGCTTTGGCGATGTGGGCAAGGGTTCGGCGCAATCCTTGCGCAACGGCGGCGCGCGCGTGATGGTGACCGAGATTGACCCCATCTGCGCCCTGCAGGCCGCCATGGAGGGCTTTGAAGTCGTCACCATGGAAGAGGCGGTGAAGCGCGCCGATATCTTCGTGACCGCCACCGGCAACATGGACGTGATCACCGCCGAGCACATGATGGCGATGCGGCCCAACAGCATCGTGTGCAACATCGGCCATTTCGACAGCGAGATCCAGATTTCCGCGCTGTCGAACTACAAGTGGACCGAAGTGAAGCCGGGCACCGACATCGTCGAATTCCCCGATGGCAACCAGATCATCGTGCTGGCCAAGGGCCGGCTGGTGAACCTGGGCTGCGCCACCGGCCACCCCAGCTTCGTGATGTCGGCCAGCTTCACCAACCAGGTGCTGGCCCAGATCGAGCTGTGGACCAAGAGCGACGCCTATGAGAACCGCGTCTATGTGCTGCCCAAGCATCTGGATGAAAAGGTCGCCCGCCTGCACCTGGACAAGCTGGGCGTGAAGCTCACCACCCTGTCTGACAAGCAGGCCGCCTATATCGGTGTGGGTGAAGCCGGGCCGTTCAAGCCGGATCATTATCGTTATTGACCGGGCGCTTGTGCCGCACAGCGGGCCGGCGGCGCGACTTGCCCGCCGGCCCGTTCTGTTTTAGGGGCGCGATACAGTCAATCCAAGGACCCCCCTGTGGCCATGCCTGCCCCCGGCATCGCGCTGGGCAGCCTGTTGGTCGCTGCACTGTTGGCTGGCTCTGCCGCTGGCCAGACCAGTGCCGATCCGGCAAGCGGCAGCCTGCCAGCCCCCGTTGTTACCCCCGCCGCCGGCAACCGGGCCGGCGAAAATGCCGTGCGCGGGGCTGGCGATGCCTTTGGCACGGTGATCGGCCGCGAGGAGATCGGCCTGTATGGCGCCGAGGATATTCGCGGCTTCTCGCCGGTGGTGGCCGGCAATATCCGCATCGAAGGCCTGTATTTCGATCCGGTGATCTTCCCGTCGGATCGGATCAGCGGCGCGACCTCGATCCGGGTGGGGCCATCGGCGCTGGGCAGCCCGTTTCCCGCCCCCACCGGCCTGGTCGATATCGCGCTGCGCGTGCCGGAGGGCGAGCGGGCAGGATCGGCGCTGGCCAGCATCGACAGCTTCGGCAGCCATGTGGCCGAACTGGATCTGGCGCTGCCCCTGTCCGATCGATTGAGCATCGGCGTCGGCGCGCTGATCAGCCGCGAGCGCTTCGTCAACGCCGCCCATGACGAGAAATATGAAGGCGCCTTCATTGCCCGCTGGCAGGCCACGGACGCGCTGGTGTTGACGCCGTTCCTCAGCCTGGCGGTGACGCCGCGCGATGATGTCGGGCCGATCTTTCTGCCCGCCGGCGATGTGCTGCCGCCCGATCCGCCGCGCCGCCGCTTCATCGGTCCGCGCTGGGTGCGCCGCCGCGATACCGAAGTGAACGCCGGGTTGGTGGCCGATTGGGCGCTGGCCAGCGGCTGGGCGCTCAAGGCCGGGCTGTTCCGCTCATCCGTGAGCCTGCCCAATGATTTTTCCAATCTGTTGACCGACGTGACGCCGGATGGCCGCGCCGGGCAGACCATATTGGCCGATCCGCGCCTGTTCTTCGCCTCGAACAGCGGGGAGGTTCGCCTGACCCGGCAGTTGGCCGATGGCCCACGCACCCACCGCCTGCATCTGGCGGTGCGTGGCCGGCAGGCGTTCCGGCGCTTTGGCGGCAGCGATGCGATTGATCTGGGGGAGGCAGGTATCGGCCGCATCAGCACCGCGCCCAAACCGCTGTTCCGCTTCGGCGCGCAGGAGGAAGACCGGGTGCGGCAGGTCACCGGCGCCATCGGCTATGACGGCGAATGGCGGGGGCTGGGCACCGTGTCTCTGGGCCTGCAGCGCAGCGATTATGCCAAGCGCATCGGCCTGCCCGGCCTGAAACAGGCCATTGATGCCGGGCCCTGGCTGGGCAATGCCAATGCCGCGATCCGGCTGGGCCATGGCACCGAAGTCTATGGCGGCTTCGTCACCGGCCTGGAGGAAAGCGGCATCGCGCCCGACAATGCCAGCAACCGCAACGAAGCCCTGCCGGCGATCATCACCCGCCAGATCGATGCTGGCCTGCGCCAGACACTGGGCGGGATCACGCTGGTGGCCGGCGTATTCCGCCTGGCCAAGCCCTATTTCAACCTGGACGCACAGGGGCGGTTCGGGCCGCTGGGGCAATTGGTGAGCCGCGGCATCGAAGCCAGTGTGGCCGGGCCGCTCACCCCCAGCCTGTCGATCGTGGCGGGCGGTGTGTTCAGCGATCCGCGCGTTTCGGGGCAGGCGGTGGCCAGCGGCGTGTCCGGCCGATTGCCGGTGGGCGCAGTCCGCCGCCGGCTGAACCTGTCGGCCGATTGGCGGCCACCGTTCGCGCCGGGCCTGTCGTTCGATATCGGCCTGTTTGCCAACAGCAGCACGGCCGCCACGGTGAACAACGCAGTGCATGTTCCGGCGCAGACGTTCATTGATCTGGGTGCCCGCTATGGCTTCCGGCTGGCCGGGCATGATGCTGTGCTGCGCGCGCAGATCTTCAACGCTGGCGGGGTCAACGGCGTCTATCTGGAAGGCGCCGGGGCCTATGGCCTGAATGATGGCCGTGTGGCGCAGCTGTATCTCACGCTGGATTTCTGAAGCGCGGACCCCGCAAATCGTGAAATTGCATATTATATACGATTTTTTGGCTGGACTTGGCCGCCGCCGCTGGCCATGAAACAGGGCATGACAGGGGAGTCTTCATCGCGCCGGGCCGGGGCAGCGGCCGTGGTTGCCGTGCTGATGGCATCGGCCACTGCGGCGCAACCAGCGCCGCCGAATGACAGCACCCCGCCGCCGGCCGATCTGCCCGCAACCGACGAGCCCGAAGCCGAAGCGCCCATCGTGGCCGCCACCGGCAGCCGATCGGCGGAAAACGCCGTGCGCCAGGCCGGCGATGCCTTTGGCACCAGCATCGGCCGCGAGGTTTCTGGCCTTTACAGCCGCGAACGCGTGCGCGGCTTTTCGCCGGTGGTGGCCGGCAATGTGCGGATCGACGGGCTGTATTTCGATCCCATCGTCGTGCCCTCCAGCCGGCTGGTGCGCGCCACCACCATCCGTGTTGGCCCTTCTGCGCTTGGCAGCCCGTTTCCCGCCCCCACCGGGATCGTTGACTTGGGTCTGCGCCGGCCGGGGCAGGAGGCGGCGGCCAGCGTCCTGATCGGATACAACACCTGGCACACGCCCACCGCCGAGTTTGATGCCAGCCTGCCGGTGAGCTCCACGCTCAGCATCGGCTTTGGCGCCGGCCTGCAGCTGGAAAACGGCTTCAACAAGACCCGCGATCACAGTTACGAAGGCGCTTTCATCGCGCAATGGACGCCATCGGCCAGCTTCAGCCTGCTGCCGTTCATCACCGTCAAAGACACGCTGATCGACGATCATGGCCCGATCTCGGTGCCGCAGGGCAATTTCCTGCCGCCGCGCCTGCCGCGCCGCCAGTTTTTCGGCCCCTGGTGGTCGCGCGGCGGCGACGTTGAACTCAACGCCGGGGTGATCAGCGATTGGACAATCGGTGGCGGCTGGCTGCTGCGCTTCGGCCTGTTCCGGTCGCAACGGGTGATTGATGGCCAGTTCGCCAATGTGGTGCGCATCACCGCGCCCGATGGCACCGGCACGGAGCGCATCACCGGCGATCCCACGCTGTACAATGCGTCGACCAGCGGCGAGGTGCGGCTGACGCGCCGTTTTGATGATGGCCCACGCCGCCACCAGATCCACGCCACGCTGCGCGGCCGCCAGGGCTATCGCCGCTTTGATGGTTCACAGGCGATTGATCTGGGGGTGGTGAATATTCTGGGCATTGCCCCCGATGTGCCGCCGCCGGTGTTGAATTTCGGCCCGCAACAGGATGACAATGTGCGGCAATGGACCGGCGGCATCGCCTATGAAGGCCGCTGGGACGGGGTGGGCGAACTTTCGGTGGGGGTGCAGAAAAGCGATTACCACAAGCGCATCGGCTTCCCCGGCGCGCTCACCGCCACCGATGCCACGCCCTGGCTCTACAACATCACCGCCGCCGTGCAGATGGCCGATGGCATCACCCTTTATGGCGGGGCGGTGACCGGGCTGGAGGAATCGGGCGTTGCCCCCAATTTCGCCGCCAACCGCAACGAAGCCCTGCCGGCGATCAGCACGCGCCAGATCGATGCCGGCGTGCGGCTCAATCTGGGCGGCGGCATGCGCATGGTCGCCGGCCTGTTCCAGGTGTCAAAACCCTATTTCAACCTCGACACCAACGGCCGTTTCGACGTGCTGGGCGAGGTGATCAACCGCGGCATCGAAGCATCAGTGGCCGGGCCGCTCACCGACGAATTGTCGGTGGTGGCCGGCGCGGTGGTGCTGCGGCCGGAGGTGACCGGCGATGCCGTCACCCGTGGGCTGGTCGGCCGCTTGCCGGTGGGCGCAATTGGCGAGCGCATCGAGTTCTCGGCCGATTGGCGGCCCGGTTTTGCCCCCGGCCTGTCGTTCGACATGCGCCTGTCCCACCGCTCACCCGAAGTCGCGACGGTGAACAATCTGGTCTATGTGCCCACTCGCACCTTGATCGATGTGGGCGGGCGTTACCGGTTCAAGCTGGCCGGCAACGAGGCGGTGCTGCGCATCCAGACCACCAACCTCACCAGCCAGCAGGGTTTTGATCTGCGCGGCGCCAATGCCTATACGGTGCTGCCCGGCCGGGTGACCCAGGCCTATCTCACCGTTGATTTCTGACTTGCAGTCGCGGGCCAAAGCGGCGAACGCGGTCGGCATGACAGGGGAATCTCAACTGCGTGTTGCCGTGCTGGCGCTGCTGGTCGCGCACCCGGCCAGCGCCCAGCCTCAGCCGAACGACAGCATGCCGCCGCCGCCAGCCACCGCGCCCACCGACGAACCCGATCTCACGCCGCCCGCCGCGGCCGATGTCGCCGCCACCGGCAGCCGCGCCGCCGAAAATGCCGTGCGCCAGGTGGGCGATGCCTTTGGCAGCACCATCGGCCGCGAAGTGATCGGCATCTACAACCAGATGAATGTGCGCGGCTTTTCGCCGATCGCGGCCGGCAATGTGCGCATCGATGGCCTGTATTTCGATCCGGTGGTGCCGCCCTCCACACGGGTGAGCCGCACCACCACCATCCGCGTTGGCCTGTCCGCATTGGGCAGCCCGTTCCCTGCCCCTACCGGCCTCGTCGATTTCGGCTTCCGCCGGCCCGGCGACGACGCGGCGGCCAGCGTGCTGATTCTGGCCGATGAATGGGGCACGCTGAATGCCGAGGTGGATGCGGTGCTGCCGGCCAGCGACGCGCTGAGCTTTGGCCTGGGCGCATCGCTGCGGCGGGAAAGCGGGCTGGATGCGACCAGGGAAAACAGCATGGGCGGCACGCTGATCGCGCGCTGGAACCCGGCGCCGGGCCTGACGCTGATGCCCTTTGCCAGCCTGCTCTACCAATCGCTGGATGATCACCGCCTGACCTTCCAGACCGCCAGCGAATTTCTGCCGCCTTTGCTGCCGCGCCGGCAGCGTTTTGGCCCGGACTGGGTGAGCGGCACCGGGCTGGATGCCAATATCGGCGTACTGGGCGATTGGCGCATCGCGCCGCAATGGCTGCTGCGCGCCGGCCTGTTCCGCTCCAGCCGCCACCGCGAAGGCCAGATGACCAATCTGGTGCGCGGCCTGTTGCCCGATCGCACCGGCACCCAGCGCGTAATCGTTGATCCGCGCCTGGCCTTTGCCGCCGTGTCGGGCGAAGTGCGCCTCACCCGCCAGATCGATGAAGGCCCGCGCCGGCACCAGATCCACCTGGCGGTGCGCGGCCGCAGCGGCGATCGGCGCTTTGGCGGATCAGACACGCTGGAGCTGGGCCCGGTGCAGATCGACACGCCCAGCCGTGTCCCCGAACCTTCCTTCCGCTTCAGCCAGCAGCAATTTGATGACGTGAAGCAGATCACCGGCGGCATCGCCTATGAAGGCCGCTGGCTGGGCGTGGGCGAACTGGCCGCCGGTCTGCAATGGACTGATTACAAGAAGCGCATCGACCTGCCGGGTGGCGGCGTGCAGGCCACCGATGCCCGGCTGCTGCTGTACAATATCACGCTGGCCGCCAACATCACCGATGGCCTGACGGTCTATGCCGGCACGGTGAATGGCCTGGAGGAAAGCGGCATCGCGCCCGGCAACGCCATCAACCGCAACGAAGCCCTGCCGGCGATCACCACCCGCCAGTTTGATGCCGGGCTGCGGCTGGCCATCACCGATCAGATCAAGCTGGTCGCCGGCGTGTTCGAGATCACCAAGCCCTATTTCAACCTGGATTCAAACGGCCGGTTCGACGTGCTGGGCGATGTTGCCAATCGCGGCGTGGAAGCCAGCATCGCCGGGCCGCTCACCAGGACGCTCAGCATTGTGGCCGGCGGCGTGTGGCTGTGGCCCAAGGTGAGCGCGCCGGGCGCGCTGCCCGGCCGCATCGGCGAACGGCCAGTGGGCGCCATCGGCCAGCGGCTGGAGTTCAGCGCCGATTGGCGGCCGCCGTTCGCCACCGGCCTGTCGGTTGACAGCCGCATCGCCTATCGCAGTTCCGAAACCGCCACGGTGAGCAACAGCGTCGCCATTCCGGCGCGCACTATCGTCGATCTGGGCGGACGCTATCGCTTCAAGCTGGCCGGCAACAATGCGCTGCTGCGCCTGCAGGTGAGCAATTTGTTCGACACGCAAGGCTATGATCTGCGCGGGGCCGGCGCTTATGGCCCGATCCCCGGCCGGCTGGCGCAGGCCTATGTCACCATTGATTTCTGAACTGATCCTGCCCGATGCGGCTGCCACGGGCCGCGTTGCCGCGGGGCTTGCGGCCGTGCTTCGCGCCGGCGACATCATCGTGCTGCATGGCGATCTGGGGGCGGGCAAATCCACGCTGGCGCGCTTCATCCTGCAGGCACTGGGCTGGCCCGGCGAGGTGCCATCACCCACCTTCACGCTGGTGCAACCTTATGAGGATCTGCCGGTGCCGGTGTGGCACTGCGATCTCTATCGCCTCGATTCGCCGGCGGAGGCCGATGCGCTGGGCCTGTTTGAAACCGATGCCGCGCTGTTGATCGAATGGCCGGAGCGGCTGGGCCATCGCCTGCCCGCCGATGCGTTGCAACTTTGGCTGGAAGGCAGCGGCGATGCACCGCGCCGCTTGACTTGGCGCGTGCCGACGGCTTGGGAAGCGCGGTGGCCAGCAAACTTGCCGACATGATCCCGCCGCCCGGCACCGGCGCCTTCCTGAATGCCCATGGCTGGGGCGGCGCCGCCGTGCGCCCGCTGGCCGGCGATGCCAGTTTCCGCCGTTATTTCCGGGTGGAATTGCAGGGCCGCACCGCCGTGTTGATGGACGCCCCGCCCGACAAGGAGGATTCGCGCCCGTTCCTCGCCATCGGCCGCCACCTGCACGAGCTGGGCTTTGCCGCCCCGCAGGCGCTGGCTGTCGATCTGACACAGGGCCTGGTGCTGCTGGAGGATTTTGGCGATGCCAGGGTGAACCCGGTGCTGGCCGAAGATGCCAGCGACGAGCAGGCCATTTATGCCACCGCGGTCGACATATTGGCGGCCCTGCACGCGTTCCCACCGGCTGATGTGCCGCCCTATCATCAGGCCGAACTGCTGCGTGAGGCGCGGCTGTTTCCCGAATGGTATCTGCCCGCCGCAGGCCTTGCCGAAGCGCCGGGCTATGATGCGGCGTGGGCGCCGCTGTGGCCGGCGCTGTTCACCCATCCGCCGGTGCTGGTGCTGCGCGATTATCATGCCGACAATCTGATGCTGCTGGATCGCCCCGGCCTGCAGCGCCTGGGCCTGCTGGATTATCAGGACGCGCTGGCCGGCCACCCGGCCTATGATCTCGCCAGCCTGTTGCAGGATATCCGCCGCCGCGTGTCGCCGGAGCTGGAAGCCGCGATGATCGCCCGTTATGTCGCGGCCCGCCCCGATCTGGACGAGGCCGCCTTCCGCACTGCCTATGCGATATTGGCGGCGCAGCGGAACATCAAGATTTTGGGCGTGTTCACAAGGCTGTATGTGCGTGATGGCAAGCCGGCCTATCCGCGCTTTCACCCGCGGCTGTGGGAATTGGTGAACGCCAATCTGGCGCATCCGGCGCTGGCCTCGGTGCAGGCCTGGTTTGATGCCCATGTGCCGGCCAGCGCCCGCCGCGGTATAGAGGTGAAATGATGGCCAGCGCCCGCCCGCCGTTGATGGTGAAACCGCGCATCATCTGCGATCTGCCGGAATCGGCGATGGTGATGGCCGCCGGGCTGGGCAAGCGCATGCGGCCATTGACGGCCACCCGCCCCAAGCCGCTGATCGAAGTGGCCGGCCGCACCTTGCTGGACCGCGCGCTGGATGGCGTGGCCGCCGCCGGGATCGGGCATGCGGTGGTGAACGCGCATTATTTCGCCGATCAGATCGAAGCCGCCGTCAAATCCCGCACCACGCCCGCCAGCATCGACCTGTCTGACGAACGCAGCCTGTTGCTGGAAACCGGCGGTGGCATCACCAAGGCGTTGCCGCTGCTGAAGGGCGCGCATTTCTTCACCATCAATGCCGACAATATGTGGATCGATGGCCCGGTGGACACGCTGCGCCTGATCGCCAACCGCTGGAACCCGGCCGAGATGGACGCCCTGCTGCTCATGGTGCCGCTGGCCCGTGCCCATGGTTATGACGGGCGCGGCGATTTCCATATGGATGGCCTGGGCCGCCTTGCGCCCCGCGCCGGCTTCAAACTGGCACCGTTCGTCTATTCCGGCCTGCAGATCATCAGCCGCCGCCTGTTCGACGGCGAACCGCAAGAGCCCTTCACCATGTGGCGCGCCTGGAACAAGGCACTGGCCAGCGGCCGCATGTATGGCATCAGCCACCCCGGCCTGTGGTTCCACGTCGGCACGCCGGCCAGCATCGGCGAGACCGAAGCGCTGCTGCAGGAAGTCTAGAGCGCTTTCCGACCAATTTGGGTCATCGGCACGGGCGTGATTTTGGCTCAGGGCAAGAAGCGAGGAGGGCGCGATGCTCTAGCATCGTAACCGACGAGCGACGCAGCCCTGAGCCAAAAGCGCCCCGCCCCGCAGGGGTCGCCGCAACGGCTATGACGGTGATCCAACTTGGTCGTAAAGCGCTCTAACGGGGCACATAGGCGATGATCTGGGTCGACACGGCCGTCGCCTGCACCGCCTCCGGTTTCATCACGATCTTCTTCAGCTCGTTGCTTTCATGCATCATGGTCTGATCGGTGAGATGCGGGTTGCCCTTGCCCTGCGGATCGATGAAAAGGCTCTGCCCGCCGGCATCGACCACCGAATAAAGCGCCGGCTGCGCCGGATCGATCTCCATCAGGCCCACCCAGCCTTCGCCGCCATTGTGCGGCGCCATCACCGGCCCCAGCTTCAA
>JAIXQY010000145.1 GCA_027485485.1 Sphingomonadales bacterium
GCCAGCCAGCGCTGCCTGGTGATCACCGGCAGCGAGAAGGCGTTTGCGGCGGGGGCTGACATCAAGGAGATGAGCACCCAGAGCTTTGCCGACATGTATGGCGGCAATTTCTTCGCCGGCTATGACCATGTGACGGCGACGCGCAAGCCGTGGATCGCGGCGGTGAGCGGCTTTGCGCTGGGCGGCGGCTGTGAGCTGGCGATGATGGCCGATATCATCATCGCAGGCGAAAACGCCAAATTCGGCCAGCCCGAAATCAAGCTGGGCGTCACCCCCGGCATGGGCGGATCGCAGCGGCTGGTGCGCGCCATCGGCAAGGCCAAGGCGATGGAAATGTGCCTCACTGGCCGCATGATGGACGCCGCCGAAGCCGAGCGTTCGGGCCTGGTGGCGCGCGTCGTGCCAACCGAAAGCTTGCTCGATGAAGCGCTCAAGCTGGCCGAGACCATCGCTGGCATGGCGCCGCTCGCCAGCATAGCGGTCAAGGAAGAAATCGACGCTGCCTTTGAAATGACCCTGCGCGAAGGCGTGCGCTTTGAACGGCGGCTGTTCCATGCGCTGTTCGGCAGTGCCGATCAGAAGGAAGGCATGGCGGCGTTCGTCGAGAAGCGGCCGGGGAACTGGACGGGCAAGTGAAGTGATCCTCCCCCTCTGGGGGAGGTGCCGACCGCAGGGAGGCGGAGGGGGCCTGCGAGCACGGTCCGCCCGCCCCCTCCGCCCTGCGGGCACCTCCCCCAGAGGGGGAGGATCTTTGGCGCAGCCTGTCCTACACGGCCGCAGTCTGTCATGGTGACAACAGCTGCAAACACCCACCCGAATCGGTGCAGAACAAGGGCCGGATCACGCGAGACTCGGCCAAAGCGTCAAAACTGGAACGCTCTTTCTCAGCCCTTCAGCGCCCGTTTCGCTGCTTCGGCATAGGCGGCGATCAGCTGTTCCAATATGGCCGGCTTGCCCTTGGGCCCGGCAATCAGGCTGCTGTGGACATAGTCGCGCAGCCGTTCGTGCAGCAGCGCGGTGCGGTTCATCGGCAGCATGGCCAGCATCGCATCGGAAAAATCGACGATCATGCCCTTCGACAGCAACGCATAATCATCGCCGCGAATGCGCACCACCTCGGCATCGGCCAGCAGAGCCAGATCCTCATTGGCCGCTTCGATCAGATCATCGGCCAAGGGCTCGGCATTGTCGCGCAGCAGGGTCTTCACCCGGTCGGCCAGGAAATCGCGCTGGCCAAAGGCCAGGCTGCCGGCCCCCAGCCGCGCGGCCTCGGCTTCGGCCACGGCCACGGCGCGGGCGGCCAGATCGTGGAAAGCGCGGGTCGCCGCCGCGCCGTGGCGGTTCCGCCAGGCGCGGATATCGCCGCCCATCACCAGCCGGTTGATCAGATTGCGCACGTGGCTTGGCCGCTCCCTTCCCTAATGTCAGCGTTTGGCAAGGGCCATGGCACATGGCAAGGCGTCAAGCTGACCAAGCGGGAAGGCAGGAACATGCAAATCGCATTCATCGGTGTGGGCAACATGGGCGGCGGCATGGCGCTGAACCTGGTGAAGGCGGGCCATGTGGTGCGCGCCTTTGATCTTTCGGTGGCCGCAATGGAGCATGTGGTGGCCGGGGGCGGGCAGGCGGCGGCCAGTGCGGTGGCGGCGGCTGCCGGCGCCGATGCGATTCTCACCATGCTGCCAGCCGGCAGCCATGTGCGCAGCGCCTATGAAGGCGAATTGTTCGCCGCCGCGCGCGCCGATGCCATCTTGATCGATTGTTCCACCATCGATGTGGCCACCGCCAAGGCGCTGGGCGATGCCGCCGCCACGCGTGGCCTGGCCATGGTGGATGCGCCGGTTTCGGGCGGCACGGCGGCCGCCGATGCCGGCACACTCACCTTCATGGTCGGCGGGCCCGATGCGGCCTTTGCCGCGGCCCAGCCCTTGCTGGCCGCGATGGGCAAGGCGGTGATCCACGCCGGCGGCGCAGGCACCGGCCAGGCCGCCAAGATCTGCAACAACATGATCCTGGGCGCGACCATGATCGCCACCGCCGAAGCCTTTGTGCTGGCCGAGAAACTGGGTCTGGATGCGCAGACCTTCTTTGACATCAGCAGCAAGGCCAGCGGGCAATCATGGTCGATGACCAGCTATTGCCCCGTCCCCGGCCCGGTGCCCACCGCGCCATCCAACCGGGATTATGCCGGCGGATTCGCCGCCGCGCTGATGCTGAAGGATCTGAAACTTGCCTGTGAAGCCGCCCAGGGCGTGGGTGCCACCGTGCCGATGGGGGCCGAAGCGCAAAGCCTGTATCAGTTGTTCGTCAACAACGGCGGCGCGGTCACGGATTTTTCCGGCATCATCAAGTTGCTGCGCGGAACTGGCGCTTGACAGGCGTGAACTCAACTGGCTGATTTGCCCCGGATTGGTTGTCCGGGGGGACGAAATTGTTCGCGCACCGTCTGGTTCTGCTTGCCACACTGGTCAGCACTTCGGCCCTGGCCGCCCCGCCACCGCTCAGCCTTTATGGCCAGTTGCCCACGGTGGGCCGGATTGTGTTGTCACCGGATGGCAGCCGTTATGCGGCGGTGATGGGCACCGACAGCGCTTCCCAATTGCAGGTGCGCAGCACGGCCGACAACGCCATAATTTCGGTCACTACGGCTGAAAAGCAGAAGCTGCGCTCGCTCAGCTGGGTTGGCAATGATCATGTCGTTGCCACCATCTCTGCCACCTACAAGGGCTATGATTCCTCCCCGCGGGAACAATATAGCCTGGTTGCGCTGGATCTGGCGGCCGGGCGCAAGTGGCGGGAACTCGATGGTTCCGGCGTGTTCGGCGTGCCGCGCGGGCTTATCCGTGATGGCCAGCCGATGCTGCTCACGCTGGGCTGGCATTATTACACGGAAGTGCCCACCCTCTCGCTTTACATGATCGATCTGAAGAAGACCGGCAGCAGTCTGGTGGAAAAGGGCGGGCCAGACACGATCGATTTTCTGGTCAACGATCGCGGGCAGCCGGTGGCCCGGGCCGATTATGGCAGCAACACCAAGGAGTGGCGCCTGCTGCTGAACGGCAATGGCGGCTACAAGCGGGTCTATAGCGAGGTGGCGCCGATTGATCTTCCCAATCTGGCGACGTTCGGGCGGGACACGTCGACCCTGCTGGTTGCCACCCGCAAGAACGGCGATTGGGAAGATCTTGAGGTGACGCTGGCCGATGGCAGCGTCGCCCCTGCGCCTGATCAGTACAAGGGCGACAATCTGATCCTCGATCCGATGACGCGCACCGTTATCGGTACCAGCAGCACCGGGCTTGAAGGCACCAGCTACCGCTTTCTGAATCCGGCCGATCAGGCCTTGTGGCGCGGCATCGCCAAGGCCTTCCCCGGCGAACGGGTGAGTCTGGAAAGCTGGAGCAACGACCGCAAGATCATCATTGTCGAAGTGGAAGGCCCCACCAACGGCGTCGCGCTCTATCGCATCGATCGCAACAAGGGCGCGGTGGATTATCTGGCCGATCGTTATGAAGGCATCGGGCCGGAACTGATCAATCCGGTAACGCCCATTCGCTACAAGGCCGCCGATGGCCTGGAAATCCCGGCCTATCTCACCTTGCCCAAGGGCCGCGCCGCCAAGGGCCTGCCGCTGATCGTGCTGGCCCATGGCGGGCCGGAGGCGCGGGACTATCCCGGTTTTGATTGGTGGCCGCAGGCGCTGGCCAGCCGGGGCTATGCCGTGCTGCAGCCGCAGTTCCGCGGCTCATCGGGCTTTGATGCGGCGCTGCGCGATGCCGGCTTTGGCCAGTGGGGCCGCAAGATGCAGAGCGATCTTTCGGATGGCGTGCGCGATCTGGTGGCCAAGGGCATGGTGGATGCTGGCCGCGTGTGCATCGCCGGCGCGTCTTATGGCGGCTATGCCGCGATGGCCGGCGTCAGCTTGCAGCAGGGCATTTACCGCTGCGCCTCGTCGGTGGCCGGCCGATCCGATCTCAGCAGCCGGCTGGCCCCGCTGGAACGTTCCGTGGATGGCCGCAACAGCATCAACATGCGCTATTTTCAACGCTATTTCGGGGTGACCCGCAGCGACGACCCGCTTCTGGACGCCATCTCGCCGGCAAAGCTGGCCAACCGCGTGGCGGTGCCGCTGCAACTGATTCATGGGCGTGACGATGCGGTGGTGCCCGTGGAGCAAAGCCGCATCATGCGCGATGCGATGGTGAAGGCCGGCAAGCCGGTGGAGTATCTGGAACTGGCCGGCGAGGATCACTGGTTGTCCCGCCCCGCCACCCGCATCGCCATGCTGGAAGCGCAGATGGCGTTCCTGCTCAAGCATAATCCGCCGGAATGAAAGGGGCCTTTGCCATGAACCGCATGACGCTTGGTGTCGCCGCCTTGGCCTGGTCTGCCGCAGCTGCGGCCGCGCCGCCGCCGATCAGCCTGTATGGCCAGTTGCCCAATGTGCAGAGCATCAGCTTGTCCCCCGATGGCACCAAATGGGCGGCGGTGATGGGCGATGACAAGGCGGCGCAGATCCAGGTGCGCACGCTGGTGGACAATCAGCTGCTTTCGGTGACCGCTGCCGACAAGTCGAAGGTGCGCGGCGTGATGTGGGCTGGCAATGATCATGTGGTGGCAACCATTTCCACCACCCAGAGCTTTGATCAGTTCGGCAGCGGGCCCAAGCGGGAATGGTATATGCTGCTGGCGCTTGATCTCACCAAGGGCAAGGAGTGGAAGCAGCTGCTCACCGGGATTCCGGATGCGATGAACGTTGCGGCTGGCACGCCCAAGGCCACCCTGCGTGAAGGCCAGCCCGTGCTGGTGGTGCCCGGCATCAGCTTTGAAAGCGGCAGCGGCACCATCTCGCTGCTGGAAGTGAAGCTGGGCAAGTCTGGCGGCAGCGTGGGCCTGGTGGGCAAGCCCGAAACGCTGCGCTTTGTGCTGGATACCAATGGAAAGGCCGTGGCGCGCGAGGATTATGAGGAAAAATCCGGCACCTATCGCCTGATGCTGCGCACATCCAACGGCTTCCGCAAGATTTATGAAGAGGTGGCCCCGCTTGATCGGCCCTTCATCTATGGCTTTGGCAAGGATACCGGCACGCTGCTGCTCAACAGCCACAAATCCGGTGTTTGGGAGGATTTCTCGGTCTCCCTGGCCGATGGCAGCGTCAGCAAGATCGAAGGCTTTGATGCCGATTCCGTGCTGCGTGATCCGCGCAATGGCGTTGCGATCGGGCTGATCGATGCCGGGCTGGAAGGCAATGCGTATAAATTCTTCGATCCCAAGGATCAGGCATTGTGGCGAGGGATCACGCGGGCGTTTCCGGGTGAGCAGGTCGAGCTGGAAAGCTGGAGCGACGATCGCCAGACCCTGATTGTCGAGGTGCGCGGCGAAAAGAACGGCGTTTCACTGTTCCGCATCAACCGCGCCAAGGGCCAGATCGAATTCATGGCCGATCGTTATACCGGCCTTGGCCCGGAATTGCTCAATCCGGTGACGCCGCTGCGCTACAAGGCGGCCGATGGCCTGGAAATCCCCGCCTATCTCACCCTGCCGCGCGGCCGGGCGGAAAAGGGCCTGCCGTTGATCGTCCTGCCGCATGGCGGGCCGGAAGCAAATGACGAGCTGGGCTTTGATTGGTGGGCACAGGCGCTGGCCAGCCGTGGTTATGCCGTGCTGCAGCCACAGTTCCGGGGTTCATCGGGCTTTGGCACGGAATTCCGTGATGCCGGGCACGGCCAATGGGGCCGCAAGATGCAGACCGATCTTTCGGATGGCGTGCGCGACCTGGTGGCCAAGGGCATTGTGGATGCGAGGCGCGTGTGCATCGTCGGCGCATCCTATGGCGGTTATGCCGCCATGGCCGGGGTGACGGTGGATCAGGGCGTCTATCGCTGTGCCTCGGCCGTGGCCGGCGTGTCCGATCTGCGGCGCATGTTGGTGTGGGAAACCCGCGACAGCGGCGGCAGCCTCAACTCCACCCTGCGCTATTGGAAGCGCTTCATGGGCGCCAAGAACGCCAGCGATGACAGCATCGATCCCTATTCGCCGGCGCGGCTGGCGGCCAAAGTGACGGTGCCGCTGCAGCTGATCCACGGCAAGGATGATACGGTGGTGCCGATCGAACAGAGCCGCCTGATGCGCGATGCCCTGAAGGCGGCTGGCAAGGAGGCAGAGTGGCTGGAACTGTCCGGCGAGGATCATTGGCTCAGCCGCCCGGCCACCCGCATTGCCATGCTGGAAGCGCAGATCGCCTTTCTGGAGAAGCATAATCCGCCGAATTGACGCGGCCGCCAATGGTGGCAATTTGGTGCTGCCCGCGCTATGCCGCGCCGCATCATGATCCCGATTGCCCTTGCTCCGCTCACCGTCGCTCTGCCCAAGGGGCGCATCCTGAAAGAGGCGCTGCCCTTGCTGGCGCGCATCGGCATCGTGCCGGAACCGGATTTTTCGGATGAGAACAGCCGCAAGCTGACCTTTGCGACCAGCAGAGCCGATGTGCAGGTGATCAGGGTGCGCAGTTTCGATGTGGCAACGTTCGTGGCCTTTGGCGCGGCGCAGATCGGCATTGCCGGCAATGATGTGCTGATGGAGTTTGATTTTTCCGAGATTTACGCGCCCGTGGATCTGGGCATCGGCAAGTGCCGCTTGTCAGTCGCGCAGCCGGCGGTGCTTGACCCCGATCTCACCCGATTGTCCCACGTGCGGGTGGCAACCAAATATCCCGGCCTCACCCGCCGGCATTTCGCCGCGCGCGGCCTGCAGGCCGAGGTGATCAAATTGAACGGTGCAATGGAGCTGGCGCCGCTGGTTGGCTTGTCGAGCCGGATTGTCGATCTGGTCTCCACCGGCAAGACGCTGGCCGAAAACGGCCTGGTGGAGGTGGAGGTGATCGCCGAGGTGACCAGCCGCCTGATCGCCAACCGTGCCGCCTTCAAGACCGATGGCCGGGTGGTGGAGCTGGTCAACGCCATGCGCGCCCTGGTGGAGGCTGATGATGCCGTTGCGGCTTGAGGCGGGCAGCGCCAGTTTTGCCGGCGATTTCGCCGCATTGGTGGACGCCAAGCGTGATGATGCGGCCGATGTGGGCACCACGGTGGCGGCGATCATCGCCAGCGTCCGCGCCCGCGGTGATGCGGTGCTGGCCGAGCTGACGGCGCGGTTTGACCGGGTGGATCTGGATGCGGCGGGCTGGGAAATCGGGGCCGCTGAAATGGATGCGGCGCTGGCCGGGCTGGCGCCGGAACTGCGCGCCGCGCTCGATCTGGCTGCCACGCGCATCCGCGATTTTCACGAACGGCAAAAGCCGGCGGGCAATGATGCGGTGGATGCCGCCGGTGTGCGCACCGGGGTGCGCTGGACTCCGGTGGATGCCGCCGGGCTCTATGTGCCGGGCGGGCGCGCCGCCTATCCCTCATCGGTGTTGATGAACGCCATTCCCGCCGTGGTGGCCGGCGTGCGCGACCTGATCATGGTGACGCCAACGCCGGGCGGGGAGGCGAACCCGCTGGTGCTGGCCGCCGCCCGTGTGGCCGGCGTGAGCCGGGTGTTCCGTGTGGGCGGGGCGCAGGCGATTGCGGCGCTGGCCTATGGCACCAGCCGCATTCCCAAGGTGGACGTGATCACCGGCCCCGGCAACGCCTGGGTGGCCGAAGCCAAGCGCCAGCTTTACGGCGTGGTGGGTATCGACATGGTGGCCGGGCCGTCGGAGGTGGTGATTGTTTCGGATGGCAAATCCAACCCCGAATGGATCGCAGCCGATCTGTTGGCCCAGGCCGAACATGATCCGGTGGCGCAATCCATCCTGATCACCACCAGCGCCGCCGAAGCCGATGCGGTGGAGGCGGCAGTGGGGCGCCAGCTGGAAATATTGCCCACGGCCGCGGTGGCCGCCGCGTCGTGGGGGAACCATGGTGCCATCATCGTAGTAGATGCATTGGCTGATGCGCTGCCGCTTCTGGACGCGCTGGCACCGGAGCATGCGGAACTGATGGTGGATGATCCCGATTGGCTGTTCAGCCGCATGCGCCACGCCGGTTCGGTGTTCCTGGGCCGACACACGCCGGAAGCGGCGGGCGATTATCTCGCCGGGCCCAACCATGTGCTGCCCACCGGCCGCCGGGCGCGCTTTGCGTCGGGGCTTTCGGTGGCGGATTTCATGAAGCGCACCACCTTTCTGGATTGCGGGCCGCAGGGCCTTGCCGCGATCGGCCCGGCCGGCGCGGCGATTGCCGATGTGGAAGGGCTGGCGGCGCACGCGGCGTCGATCCGGCTGCGGCTGGAGACCGGCGCATGAACGCGCAAACCATGCGGCGCATCCGCCAGCTTCATCTTTATATCGGCGTGTTCTTCCTGCCCGGCATCCTGTTCTTTGCCATCAGCGGCGGGTTGCAGGCGTTCCGGCTGCAACAGGCCAGCGGTTGGGATAGCGCGCCGCCGCCGGCGTGGATGGCGTGGATGGGCAGCGTGCACATCGATCAGACCGTGCCGCGCGCCGAAGCGCCAAAACCGCCGGCTGCCGCCAAGCCGCCCGCCGATCCGGCCAAGGAAGCGGCCAAGGCAGCCGAACGCGCCGCTCGCAGCCGCGCCGCCCTGCCGATGAAGATCTTCACGGCAGTTCTGGCCGCCGCGCTCGCCCTGTCCACCTTGCTGGGCGCGGCCATTGCCCTGAACAGCCGCGCCACGCGGCGCACGTCGCTGTGGATGCTGCTGGCCGGCAGCGCTGTGCCCCTGGTGTTGCTGCTGGCGTAGGGCTTATCGGCCGTACACCGCCCGTTCGACGGCGCGCAACACCTCAACTGTGAGCGGTTCGCCAAACGGCAGATGCTGCATGCACAGCACGGCCGTCACATCGCTGGCCGGATCAATCCAGTAATAGCTGTTGGCAATGCCGGCCCAGGCGAGGCTGCCCGGCGCGCGGCCGTCGGGGCCTTGCACGGGGTTGATCAGGAAGCCCAGGCCCCAGCCGCAATCCATCATCGGGAAGAGATCGAAATCCGATGAGAAGCCGGGCAGGTTGCTGGTCATGCGGCCGGCCGGCATCGGCACCTGGTTGCTGGCCATCATCGCCACGGTTTCGGGCTTCAGGATGCGGGCGCCGTCGAGCGCGCCGCCATTCAGGATCATGCGGGTGAACTTCAGATAATCGCGCGCGGTGGAAATCAGCCCGCCGCCAGCCCCATGATATTCGGCATCGGCACCGCCGCCGAAGTGGATGGGAAACGGCATCAGCCCGCCATCGGGGGTGCGGACATGCAGCGGGGTGAGCCGGGCCTTGATGGCATCGTCAAAAGCGAATGTGGTGTCGGCCATGCCCAGCGGGCCGGTGACGTGGCGATCCAGCCACTCGCCCAGCCGCATGCCGGACACCGCCTCCACGGCGCGCCCCACCCAATCGGTGGAAATGCCATAAATCCATTGCGTGCCGGGATCGGCCAGCAGGGGCTGGTTGATGCTGGCCAGCGTGCCGGGGTTGGCCGGGCTGTGCGGCCGCCACTGGGTGAGTTCAGCCGACATGAACTCATAGCCGAAGCCCGATGTGTGGGTGAGCAGGAGCCGCAGCGTGATCGGCCCGGCGGCCGGCCGGGTGACCGGTTTGCCGTCGCTATCAAAGCCGTCCAGCACCTGCGGGTTGGCGAGCTCTGGCAGCAGCGGCCCCAGATCATCATCCAGCGTCAGCCGGCCCTGCTCCACCAGCTGCATGGCTGCCACGCTGGCGATGGCTTTCGTCATCGATGCGATCTGGAACAGATCATCCTGCGCCAGCGCCGGCCCGCCGGGGCCTTTGCTGCCCACGGCGATTTCGGCCAGCGTGCCGGCACGATTGCCCACCACCACCACCGCGCCGGGCACATTGGCAGCGGCCAGGGTGGTTTCAAGGGCGTGGATGATGCGGTCGTGCATGGGGCGGCTCCGGGTTGAGCGCACAGCATAGGCGAAGAACCCACCCCCGGCCCCTCCCGCATGCGGGAGGGGAGAAGCAGGGTCGAAACACTCCCCTCCCGCTTGCGGGAGGGGCCGACTCGCCGAAGGCGAGCCGGGGGTGGGATCAGCCGATCAGTGGCGGAAATGGCGCATCCCGGTGAACACCATCGCCAGCCCGCGCTCGTCAGCCGCCGCGATCACATCGGCGTCGCGGATGGAACCGCCGGGCTGGATGATGGCGGTGGCACCGGCATCAGCCGCGGCGATCAGGCCATCGGCGAAGGGGAAGAAGGCATCGGAGGCGACGCAGCTGCCGATGGTGCGGGCCTGCGGCCAGCCGGCGGCTTCGGCTGCATCAATGGCCTTGCGCGCCGCAATGCGGGTGGAATCCAGCCGGCTCATCTGACCGGCGCCCACGCCCGCTGTTGCGCCGCCATTGGCATAGACGATGGCGTTGGACTTCACGTGCCGTGCCACCGTCCAGGCGAACAGCAGATCGGCCCATTCGGCCTCCGTCGGCGCGCGCTTGGTCACCACCTGGCAGGCATCGCGGGACACCGCACCATTGTCGCGGCTCTGCACCAGCATGCCGCCCGAAACCGGCTTCAGCATCAGGCCGGGGCGGCGCGGATCGGGCAGATCGGCGATCAGCAGGCGCAGATTCTTCTTGCCAGCAAACACCGCGCGGGCGGCTTCATCGGCACCGGGCGCAATCACCACTTCGGTGAAAATCTGGGTGATGGCTTCGGCCGTGGGGCCATCCAGCGGCTGGTTGACCGCGATGATGCCACCAAACGCTGACACCGGATCGCAGCGGAAGGCCTTTTCATAAGCGTCCGCCAGGCTGGTGCCGGTGGCGACGCCGCACGGGTTGGCATGCTTGATGATGGCGCAGGCCGGGCCGGCCCCGGCCCATTCGGCGATGAGGTCGAGCGCACCATCGGCATCATTGAGATTGTTGTACGAAAGCTCCTTGCCCTGCACCTGTGTGGCAGCGGCCAGGCCATGGGAACGGCCCTGCGGCAGATAGAGCGCGGCCTGCTGGTGCGGGTTCTCACCATAACGCAGCACATCCTTGCGGGTGAGGGCCACCGGCAGCACGGCCGGGAACATCTCGCCCTGATCGGCAAAGGCGAACCAGCTGGCCACGGCGGCATCATAGGCGGCGGTGTGGGCAAAGGCCGCGGCGGCAAGCTGGCGGCGCAGGGCCAGCGGGGTGGCACCGGCGTTGGTGTTCAGCGCCGCGATGAAGCCATCATATTGATCCGGGCTGGTGAGGATGGCGACAAAATCATGATTCTTGGCCGAGGACCGCACCATGGCCGGGCCGCCAATGTCGATATTCTCGATGATGTCGGCGCGCGGCGCGCCTTTCGCCACCGTGGCGGCAAAGGGATAAAGATTGATCACCGCCAGATCGATGGCGCCGATGCCGTTTTCGGCCATGGCGGTCTGATGCTCCGCATTGTCCCGCAGGGCGAGCAGGCCGCCGTGGACGCGCGGGTGCAGCGTCTTCACCCGGCCGTCCATCATTTCGGGGCTGCCGGTCAGTTCCGCCACATCCTTCACCGCATGGCCCATTGCCCGCAGCGCGGTGGCGGTGCCGCCGGTGGAGACCAGCTCCACGCCATGCGCCGCCAATGCGGCGGCAAGCGGTTCCAGCCCGGCCTTGTCGGAAACGGAGAGCAGGGCGCGGCGGATGCGGACGAGATCGGTCATGACGGGCTTTCGGCAGCTTGTGGCGGGATCGGCGATGCGCCTAGCGGCTTGGGCGGCGCTTGTCTATTTTCCGGCGCGGCGCAGGCTCCATTGCAGCGCGGCGGCCAGGCTGCCGGTCTGGCCCTGCAGCACCAGTTGCTGGGTGCGGTGGATGGTGCCGGCTTCGTCCACCCACAGCGAGGCTTCGATCGCCAGCCGGCATCCCGGCGCCAGCGCCTTGAAGGCCCAGATGCGGCCCGATGGGGTTTTCAACAGCGCGCCCATGCCATCGGCGGTGGGTGTGGCCGATACGCCGGGGCCAAGGTGGAAGCGCAGATCAAAGCTGCGATCACTGCGCCGCCGCAGCAGTTTTGCCGGTGCGGGGACGATTTCATCCTCGCCGGCCAGTTCATTGCCATCGGGCGTGAGGAACAATCGCCGCCGCACCAGCATGCCGAGCCGGCGGGCATAGCCATCGTGGGACGCCTCGATCAACTGGCCGTCGCCGGTGGAGCGATAGGCCATGGTCACCTCACCCACGCCGATGCCCAGCGTGCCATCATCGCGGATGCGGGTGCTGTTGGTATCGGCGATCACCAGCGTGGAATGGGCGGCGGTTGTGGCCAGGCCCGCCGCCAGGGCCGGGGCCAGCGCCACATCTAGGCCGTTGGCGCCGCCGCAATTGGTGATCAGCCGATCGGCGCCATCGCTCATTTCAAACGCCAGGGTGCCGGCATGGCCGTTGGAGGAGAGCCGCGCGTGCGGCGGCGGGCCGGCATCGATCACCACCACGCTGCGCCCGGCCGAAAGCCGGTGGAAGCCGCTCCAGCGCCCGCTGCGCCGCAGCTCAGTGCCGGTGGCGGCCCGGCGCGCGATCCGATCCAGCGCATCGGCGCCGATCACCGCGCCGCCATGCCAGGCCCCCACCCGGCCATCGCCCAGCACCATGCCGCGCAGCGATGGCAACAGCCGGGCCAGCGTATCGGCAAACAGCCGCGGCGCGCGGCTGCCCACCACTTCGGCCGCCGATCCGACGAGCAGCAGATAGTGCGCCAGCGCCAGCGCATCGGCCGGGGTGCGGCTGGCGATGCCGCCATCGGGCAGCACCAGCGCAGGCAACAGCGCTTCCAGCCCGGCCAGGGCGCGCGCCGTCCGCACCTCCCCACCCGGGATCAGCACGCCGGCGGCATAAAGCCCGCACCAGGCCCGGGCCTGGCCCAGCCCTTCGGGCAGGCGCGGCGCGGCGCGATCGAGATGCCGGGCCCATGTTGCCATCGCCGACAGCACGGCGGAGCGGAAAATCTGGTTGGAACCACCCAATATCACCGGCGCGTGGGCCAGCAGCATCATCAGCCGGTCACCGGTGATATCGGCGCGCCAGGCCAGCGGATCATATTCGCCAAAGCTGCTCAGCCAGCGCTGCGCCAGATTTTCGGCCGCTGCCAACGCCGCCTTCTGATCGGGCAGGATGGCCAGATGGCGCAACCAGCCCCAGCCATGCGCCCATTCGGCCCAGGCCGATGGTCCGCCCGGATTGCGGAAATCCAGTTCGCGGATCATCACTGTGTGGCCGGCGTGGATCAGCCGGCCGGCGCTGATGCGTTCGGCCAGATGCGGATCGCCCGGCACCGGATCGGCCAGCACGCCCAGCAGTTTCAACGGGAACCGCCCGCGCAAGCGCAAGCGGTGCAGCGGGCTGGCATAAAGCTGGCGGGTCAGCTGCGCGGCGGCGCGTTCGGCCAGCGACAGGCCGCGATCCCCGCCGTCGCGCCGCAGGCTGGCGGCGTCGGCTTCGGGGGGCGGGGCCTTGGGATCGGCCATCAATGGCCCTTCAGGGCAGCGATATTGGCGGCATAGCAGGCGGCGCCGCCCTTGAAGCTGGCCGTGCCGGCGACCAGCACATCGGCGCCGGCGGCGATCACCGTGGCGGCATTGCCGGCGTCCACCCCGCCGTCCACCTCCAGATGGATGGCGCGGCCGCTGTCGTCGATCAGGCGGCGCAGGCGTTCGATCTTCTTGAGCTGGCTGGTGATGAAGCCTTGCCCGCCAAAGCCGGGGTTGACGCTCATCACCAGGATCAGATCGATATCGCCCAGCACGGTTTCGACCAGCTCCACCGGGCTGGCCGGATTGAGCGACACGCCGGCCTGGCAGCCCAGTGCCTTGATGCGCTGAATGGTGCGGTGCAGGTGCGGACCGGATTCGGGATGCACGGTGAGGATGTTGGCACCAGCCTCGGCAAAGGCTTCCAGATAGGGATCGGCCGGGCTGATCATCAGGTGCACATCGAAGGGCAGATCGCTGTGCGGGCGCAGCGCTTTCACCACCATCGGCCCGATGGTGAGATTGGGCACGAAATGCCCGTCCATCACATCGACATGGATCCAATCGGCCCCGGCGGCGCCGATGGCGCGCACCTCTTCACCCAGCCGGGCAAAATCGGCCGAAAGAATGGAAGGAGCGATGCGAACAGCCATGGCGCGTGTGTAGCAGCGGTGCCGCGCCGGTGGTAGGGGGGCTGGCCCGCGGGCTGTGGATGAAATCAGGCCCGTTCGCGCAGCAACCGGCTAACGGTTTCATCAAATTCCTTCTTCACCTTCACGTTCAGCGCGCCGGTGGCGGGGCCGGCCCAGCCCACATGCACTTCCTTCACCCGGCCATCGCGGCCGATGAAGATGGTGGTGGGCCACACCTTCACCGGGGCCAGATCGCCGAGCACCTTTTTCGTGTCATCGGCATTGGGCTGGCCGCCATAGACCATCGGGTAGATCAACTTGTAACGGTTCCGGAAGCTGGTGATCTGGCGCATGGCCCGCGCCTGATCGGCGCCATATTCGAACTGCAGGCCGATCATTTCCAGGCCCTCCTTCTGCCGGCGCGCGGCATAGGGGCCCAGATATTGCGCCTCGTCATGGCAGTTCGGGCACCAGGCGCCGCCGATGGAGATCACCACCACCTTGCCCTTGTAGCGCGCGTCGGCCAGGCTGATCATCGTGCCGTCCGGTGTGGGCAGCCGGAAGCTCAGACGCTCCCCGCCGGGCTTTTCCACCGCCACGGCTTCAACGCTGGCCAGCTTTTCCTTCTTCGCTTCGAACGGATTGCCGGTGGGGCGGCTGGTGGCGGC
>JAIXQY010000062.1 GCA_027485485.1 Sphingomonadales bacterium
CCCCTGAAGCACTTTGTTGCCGTCAATCCCTTCCTCGGCTTTTCGGGGCAGAGCTTTGCCGCCACCGCCGCCACCCTGCGCCGGGTGGCCAAGGTGGACATGCTGATGGCCCGGCCCTTCTATCGCCAGGCGCTGGCCGCCGGCATCATCACCGATGCTCATATCAGCGCGGCGCTGGCCCGCGCGTCGGCCCCGATCGTGGCGGATGTGGGCGCGGCCAAGGCAGCGCTGGCCCGCGATCCGGCCGCGCGCAGCAACGGCCCCGCCGTGGTCGCCACCATCGCCGAAGTGCTGGACCGGCTTTCGGCTGGCGACCGGCAGGCCAGCCGCACCGCCTTCATGGTCGATGAAATCTCGCGCTGGTGCGCGGCCTATTTCGATGAAGGCCAGGCCAGCTGGCAGATGCCGCAGCGCAGCGCCAGCCCATGGGCGGCCTGGCGCGAAACCATGCGCCATGATCGCAATGCGCAGGCGATGGGCATCAAGGATTTCCGCCGCATCGTGGCCGATCTGCCCGCCGATCCGGTGGCGGCCATCGCCCTGATCGTGGAGGCCATCGGCATCCCCGAACCCGCCCTGGCCGATTATCTGCACCGCGCCCTGTTCGATATCGGCGGCTGGGCGGCCTATGTGCGCTATCTCGTGTGGGACAATGGCCTTTATGGCCGGGCTGACAACCGGTTGGTGGAGTTGCTCGCCATCCGCATGGCCTGGGGCTATGCCCTGTTCCGGCAGCGCACCGATGCCGAATTTCAGGCCGCCTGGGCCGCCGAAATGCAGCAGGCCGCGCAATTGCCGGATGATGCCGGCCTGTCGGCCGATCCCGATCTCGCGCTCGATCTGCTGTTTCAGGATGCCTATGAAATCGCCTGGCAACAGCAATTGCTCGGCAAGCTGGCGCGCGACACCGACATGGCTCAGCCCTTTGCCATTCCGGCGCGCGCTGGCCGCAAGCCGTTGCAGGCCGCCTTCTGCATCGATGTGCGTTCCGAAGTCTATCGCCGCGCGCTGGAACAGGTGGTGCCGGGCGGGGAGACCATCGGGTTCGCCGGCTTCTTCGGTTATCCGATCGAATATGTGCCGATCGGCCGCGAAACCGGCGGCGCCCATTGCCCGGTGCTGCTCACGCCCGCCTTCACCATCAGCGAGATGGTGAACGGCGCCGATGCCGCCGAGGAAACCGAAGTGCTGGGCCTGCGCCTGCTCCGCCGCCGGGCGGCCAAGGCGTGGAAAAGCTTCAAGCAATCCGCCGTGTCCAGCTTCACCTATGTCGAGGCGATGGGCCTCGCCTTCGCGCCCAAGCTGGTCAGCGATGCGCTGGGCCTCACCCGCACCGTGTCTGATCCCAACAGCGATGGGCTGGATGGCCATATCATCGGCAAGCTCGGCCCCCGGCTCGATCCGGTCACCGTGGGTGGCCGCATGACCGGCCTGACCGTGGAGCAGCGGCTGAACCAGGCCGAAGCCGTGCTGCGCGCCATGAGCCTCACCGGCGATTTTGCCCGGCTGGTGCTGCTCGCCGGCCATGGCAGCACCACGGCCAACAATCCGCACGCCTCCGGCCTGGATTGCGGCGCCTGCGGTGGCCACACCGGGGAGGCCAATGCCCGCATCGCCGCCGATATCCTCAACGAACCGGCCGTGCGCATCGGCCTCCGCAGCCGCGGCATCCATATCCCCGATGATATCTGGTTCCTCGGCGGCCTGCACGACACCACCACCGATGAAATCCATCTTTATGACACGAACCGCATGCCACCCGCGCTGCGCCCCGAACTGGCCGAACTGCAAGGCTGGCTGGCCCGCGCCTCCGCCCTGGCCCGCCGCGAGCGCGCCCGCTTCCTCGATCTGGATCAGCCCGATCAAGATATCGATGCCCAGGTGCTGCGCCGCAGCCGCGATTGGGCTCAGGTGCGGCCGGAATGGGGCCTGGCCGGCAACGGCGCCTTCATCGCCGCCCCGCGCCAGCGCACCGCCGGCATCGATCTGGGCGGCCGCAGCTTCCTGCACAGCTATGACTGGACCCAGGATGAAGGCTTCGGCACCCTCACCCTGATCATGACGGCGCCCATGGTCGTCGCCAGCTGGATCAACCTGCAATATTACGGCTCAACCGTGAACAACCGCGTGTGGGGCGCCGGCAACAAGGTGCTGCACAATGTGGTCGGCACATTGGGCGTGCTGGAAGGCAATGCCGGAGACCTGAAAACCGGCCTGGCCTGGCAATCGGTCCACGACGGGACAAAACTCCTCCACGAACCGCTGCGCCTCAACGTCTTCATCGAAGCCCCGCTTGATGCGATGAACAACGTTATCATGGCCAGCCAGACGGTGCGCGAACTGGTCGACAACCAGTGGATCCATCTGTGGGCCATTGATGAGCATGGCCACGTGGCGCACCGCTACCACCGGGATGGGCAGTGGCTGGCGGTGTGATCCGAATGGCGGCGCGCCTTCGCGGCTGCACCGCCGCTCCGCGTTCAAGGGCAGGAAGAGGAGGCCTCCGGCGGCCAGGGTCGCAGACCCTGGACCCGTTGCTCTTCGGCCGCACTGATTGCAGGAGCCGTCTCTTGCTACCCGATCGCAGGCGTTCACATTTCCCAGCGTTGGCCCGCTGCAATGACTTTGCAGTGATAGCAACCCGAGTTCGCATCATCGTGATTATACCACTCATGGCGGCCACCGGCCGCCTCACAATCCGATCCTTTTGGAGCGCAGAACAGCGCCCAGAATGGCAGATGCTGACGAAGCCACGTTCGCCGGCGATAAGGTTCCTTTGACCGGAAAGCGGCGTTGACCATCATATGTTCATATGATTCATCCACGTCGCTTTCCACCCCAAAGCCATTGACAAGCGCCGCCTGAAAACAATTGGGCGTAGGGTTTGCGACCCTGCCCGCCTTAGGCTCCTTTTTCATCCCGTCTCTGCATCGCCATGGTGCAAACACATGCGTCATATGAAGATGGACTTGTGAATGCTGCTGGCCTGGGTCATCAATCCTCCATTGATGTCAGGATGCCGGGCATGAACTTGATGAAATTCACCTGCACCACGCTTGCGCTCCTGGCTGTTCAGGCTTGTTCCCCGGTTCCGCCGGCGACGCCGGAATTTGGCGTCCATGATCTTGAATCACAACGCATTTCCGGTGCTGAATATATTCGTGTGCCGGGAGCTAGTGGGTTTGGCGATGTGACCATTCGGGTGACGGTGGACGTGAACGGCGCCGTTGTTGATGCGCAGGTCGCACGCAGTGACGCCAGAGAACATGCATCCGCCGCCTTGGCAGTTGCAAGACAGTGGCGGTTCCGGCCGCAATATTTCGATGGGAAACCTATTCAGGCGGTGGGTCATATCTCGGTTGCCCTGCGGCCACTGGAAATTGCCCCCGATACGTCCGTTCCGTTCCCCACCGCTGCGCCCGAAGATGTCGAGATCACCCTGGACCGGAGCGCTTGTTTCGGCACTTGCCCGGATTACAGACTCACGGTGCAGGGTGATGGGACGATCCACTTTTCATCAGGCATGACGAATCTTCCGGGCACCGCCGCAGAAGTGCATCTGGATTTCAACGGCAACAATGTTCTGTTGTCGGGCACACACTTGGCCAAGGTGAGTCCGAAAGCGGTTGCAGCCCTGGTCGAAAAATTTCGCGCTGCACATTTCATGGGGATGAAGCCGGAATATATCGCAGGCATAACCGATAACCCGACCCAAGTTCTGTCGTTGCGCGTGGGGAAGACGACCAAGCGGGTTGTCGATTATGTCGGTGTTGCGGTTGGCATGCCGCAAGCGGTGACCGAACTGCAGGACGCTGTGGACAGCCTGGCCGGCAGTGACAGGTGGGTGCGTGGCAACGCCGGGACGGTGGCCCTGCTCAAGGCAGAAGGCTTTGATTTCCGCTCGCGTAAAGCGGCAAACCTGGTGCAAATGGCGATCCTGATGAACAGGTGGCCGCCGGAGATGGAAAGCGCGGCCGGCTTCGTGCGCGCTGCCATCGCCCAGGGTCTGGACCTGAAAGCCACGGTTGATTTTCCGCCCGATGGCCGGACGAAGCGATCCACCAGCATCGGCGCGCTGATCGCCGGATTTGCGGCGGAAACCGGCAACGAAGCGCTGTTTGACGATATGGCACGACAAGGGCAGGTGGCGCACATGGGTAAGGCCGCGCTTGATGCCGCCGTGCAGACCGACATGGGATGCAGCCCCCGCATCGCCCGGGCGCTGGTCGCGGCTGGTGCAAATCCCAGGGCTGTTGGTGAAAGAGGCAATGCGCTCCATGCCGTCCTGAGCAACTATGGGCGTTGCGCCAAACTGCTCAGCACCAGGCGTGTTGAAATGGCGTCGGCGCTGGTTGCACTGGGCGTAGCATTGGAGGCCCGGGATGACATGGGCCGTACACCCCTGATGGACAGCAACGATCCGGCCATCGCCCAGCTTCTGGTGAAAGCGGGCGCAAAGTTGAACGCCACAGACGATGGTGGCACTCCGGTGTTGTTGAATCTGGATGATGATCGCGCTGTCATGGTCCTGCTCCGTGCCGGCGCCAATCCCAACGCAAGGGGCAGGTTGGGCACCCTGCGCCAGTCAGCCCGCGAATGGCACAAGCCAGCCACGCTAGCCTGGCTCGATGCCCATGGCGTTCCCTGAAGGCGAATCCGGGAATTGACCTTGTCTTCGGCATCATGAGCCCAATCCAAACCAACGGGTCCAGGGTCTGCGACTCTGGCCGCCGGAGGCCCCTCTTTCCTTCCTTCGCTCTGCCCGCCATGATGCATCCCATGGACACACCGCCCCATACCCCTGACGACAGCGGCCGCTGGTTCCGCCGCAGCCTTGCCGTGATGGCGGGCATCGGGCTGGCCATCGCCATCTGGCAGTTGCAGCAGTTGGTGCTGGTGATTTTTGCCAGTGCGCTGGTGGGCCTGATGCTCAGCGATTTTGCGGCGTTTCTGCAGCGGGTGCTGCGCCTGCCGTTTGCGCTGGCGATTGCGGCGGCGGTGTTGATTCCGCTCATCGCGCTGGCGATCATCTTTGGCCTGTTCGGCAGCCTGATGACCGAGCAGTTCATCATCCTGTCGGAGCGGTTGCCGGCGGCGGTGGCCACGGTGGAGGGCTGGATCAAGGCGACGCCGGTTGGCGCCGATGTGATTGCCCAGGTGTCGGATTATGCGCCCAAGGTGAGCCAGGTGGTGGATTTTGCCCAATCGGCGTTGGCCAACATCGGTTCGGCGATCACCGGCCTGGCGGTGGTGCTGGTGGCGGCGCTGTATATGGCGGCACAGCCCCGGCTCTATGTCGATGGCCTGATCGACATGCTGGCGCCGGAAACCCGGCCGCGGGTGCGGGAAGCGCTGGCGGCGGTGCGGCTGTCGCTCACGGCCTGGTTGAAGGGCCAGGCCATCGGCATGGCCTTTGTGGCGGTGGGCACCTCGCTGGGCCTGTGGTTGGTCGGCTTGCCGTCGCCGCTGGCCATCGGGCTGGTGGCCGGGCTGTGCGAGTTCGTGCCCTATCTGGGGGTGGTGCTGGTGGCGATCCCCACGGTGGTGCTGGGCTTTGGCCAGGGGGTGGACAGCGGCATCTTCACCATCATTGCGCTGGCGGTGGTACAGCAGTTGCAGGGCAATGTGGTGATGCCGATCGCGCAGAAGACCTTTGGCGATCTGCCGCCGGTGCTCACCATCTTCAGCCTGATCGCCGCCGGCACCTTGCTGGGGCCGCTGGGTGTGGTGCTGGCGGTGCCGATGACCGTGGTGGGCATGGCGATGTTGAAGGTAAGGCTGGCGTGGCTGGGGCGGTCCTCATCGCTCACTGGCGGCTGAAGCCCTCTTGCACGCGGGCGCGGCGCGTGTATCAGCCGTGCTCCCCATCATGACCAGCCAACACCCAGCCTTCCTGTTGATCGATCGCACCGCCGTGCTGTTTTGCGGCGTGGCGGCCGGCATCGCCATCGGCATCGCCTTTGCGCCGCAGATCAATGGCTGGATGGGCGATGGCGCGGCCGTGGTGGGCAGCGCGCTGCCGCCGGCGGCGGCCGGCCTGCCGCAGGCCGTGGCTGGTGACGCCGATGCGCCGGCCGCCATGCGCCGTGCCGTGGCGGAGAAACGTGCCTTTCGCATCGGCGTGTTTGGTGACAGTTTCGGCGATGGCCTGTGGGCGGCGCTGTACAACCAGCTGCCCCGGCGCGAGGCGTTTCAGGTGCTGCGCCATGCCCAGCAGGCCACTGGTTTCACCCGTTATCGCCAGCTCAATCTGGAAGACCAGTTGGAAACCCATCTGGCCGATGGCCCGGTGGATGTGGCAGTGATCAGTTTCGGCGCCAACGATATTCAGGGCATTTTTGCCAATGGCAAGGTTGCGCCCTTCCTGTCGGCGGCGTGGAAAGCGGAGATTGGCGCGCGCATCACCCGCTATGTCAAACGGCTGCAGGGGCAGGGGGCCGAGGTCTTCTGGGTGGGCCTGCCGTTGATGCGGGACAAGGATTTCGATGGCCAGGTGCAGGCGTTGAACGCCTTTCATGCCGGCCTGATGCGCGAGCTTGGCGTGCCCTTCATCGATACGCGCCGCAACGCCGCCGGGCCGGATGGTGGCTATGCCAGCCACCTGATCGATCCCAAGACCGGCGCGCCGTGGCTGGTGCGGGCCGGCGATGGCATCCACATGAGCATGAAGGGCTATCGCCTGCTCACCGCCGATATTGCCACGCGGGTGCGGGCCTGGGGCGCGGCGGCGCGCGGTGACACGCCGGTGACGCCCGATCTGGTGCCGCCACCGGTGGTGGACACGCCGGCGCCGGTGATGGCGACCGAGGGCCAGGTTGGCGATCCGCCCGAAACCATCATCAGCGATGTGACCGTGCCCGCCATGGCCGCGCCTGCTGCTGCGCCGGCAGAGCCTGCATCGGCTGACGCGCCGACCAATCTGCTGCCGCCGGTGGCGGAACCGGCCCCGGAACCGTCGCCGGAGCCGCCGCCCCCCGTGCCGCCCAGGGCCGGATGATGCCGGCCGCCCTGGCCCTGCTGGCGGCGCCGTGCCTGGCCGCGCTGTGCGGGGCCGAAACGCTGGCCGGCGTGCCGCTGTCTCCCGCCAGCCTGCCGGTGGGCCGGCCGCTGCACATATTGGCCATCGGCGATTCCCACACGGCCGGAGACAGCATCACCGGCGCGCTGCGCGATGCCCTGCAAAGCCGGCTGGGCAATGGCGGGCGCGGCCTGATGCCGGCCGGGCGGCCGCATGCCGGGGTGCGCACCCGCGGGGTTGAGGCGGCGATGAGCGGCGGCTGGCAAGCGCGTGGCCTGTTTGGTGGCGGGGCCAGCGACGCCTGGCCGCCGCGCGGGCTGACCGGATACACGCTCACATCGGCCACGCGCGGTGCGTCGCTGTCGCTGAGCGCCGATGCGAAAAATACGTTCACCGCCTTTGGCCTGTGCGTGGCCGCCAGCCCATCGGGCCCGCGCCTTTCGGTGAGCGTTGGCGGCGTCACGCAGGAGGTGGATTTCACCGCCGAGGCCGACACGCCCAAATGCCAGCGCTTCCTGGCCGAAGCGCCGGCCCGCAGCGCCCGGCTGGAATTGCTGTCGGGCCGGGCCACGGTCACCGGCTGGTGGCTGGAGCGGCCCGAGGGCGTGATCGTCTCCAACCTGGGCGTGCCGGGCAGCCAGCTGCAGTTTTTGGGCCGCGCCGATACCGCCACCATGGCGGCGCAGCTGGCCGCGCTGCCGCCCGATCTGATCATCCTGGCCTTTGGCACCAACGAAGGCTTTGCCCCCACGCTGGATGCCGCCCGGCTGGAAAGCCAGATCCGCGAGCAGGTGGCGCGGCTGCGCGCGCTTGCCGGGCCGGTGCCGATCCTGCTGCTGGGCCCGCCCGATGCCGCCAGCCGCAACGGCGCGCTGATGGGCAATGCGCCTGGCGCGGCGGTGGATTGCAATCCGGCGATCATGGCCGGGCCGGGCCGCCTGCCGGTGGACGGCATCGACATTCCGTTGTGGAATGATGCGCAAGGCACGCTGGCGCCCGATCCGGTGACGCTGGCCGGCCCGGCGATGCGCTGGGTGCGGCGCGGCGGCCTGTTGTTCACGCCGCCGGCATTGGCGCAGGTGGCCGCCGTGCAGCGCCGGGTGGCGGCCGATCTGGGGCTGGCCTTCTGGGATTGGCAGGCGCGGCAGGGCGGCCGCTGCGCAGCGGTGAAATGGACCCAATCCTATCTGATGGGCCCGGATTTCATCCATTATTCCCCGGCCGGCGGCGCTGAAATCGCCCGGCTGCTGTTGGCCGATCTGGATGCAGCGCGCGCAGAGGCGGCACACTGATGCTGTTCCCCACGCTGGATTTCGGCCTGTTCTTCCTGCCCGTGCTGATCCTGGTGTGGACGGTGGGGCAGGCGAGCAACGAATGGCGCAAGATCATCCTGCTGCTGGCCAGCTGGGTGTTTTATGGCGCCTGGGATTGGCGCTTCGTCGCGCTGCTGATTGCGTCCGCGGCGATCAACTGGCTGCTGGCGGCGCAGATTCAGCGGCGGTTGGATGAAGGGCAGGGGGTGCAGCCGTGGCTGGGGCTGGGCGTGGCCGCCAACCTGATGATCCTGGGCTTCTTCAAATATTTCGGCTTCTTCCTTGAGGAGCTGGCGCCCATTTTGGTCGCCGCCGGCTTTGGCCGCGATCTGCCGGTAATCCAGGTGATCCTGCCGGTGGGCATCAGCTTCTTCACCTTTCAGGGCATGAGCTATCTGATCGACATCGCGCGGAAGAAGACCGCGCCGGCCAGCTTCCTCGACATCACGCTGTTGATGAGCTTTTTCCCCCATCTCGTCGCCGGGCCGATCGTGCGCGCCAGCCATCTGGTGCCGCAATTCCAGGCCGTGCCGCGCCTGTCGCGCGGGATGGTGGCTGGCGGGCTGATCCTGATTGTCTGGGGCCTGTTCAAGAAGGCGGTGATCGCCAGCGAACTGGCGACGCGGCTGGTGGACCCGGTGTTCTTTGATCCCTCTGCCCAAACCGGCCTTGATCTGCTGGCGGGCGCCTATGGCTATGCCGTGCAGATCTACTGCGATTTTTCGGCCTATTCCGATATGGCGGTGGGGCTGGCGGCGCTGCTGGGATACCGGTTTCCGCGCAATTTTGATCAGCCCTATCGTGCCGCCTCGCTGCAGGATTTCTGGCGGCGCTGGCACATCAGCCTGTCGAGCTGGCTGCGCGACTATCTCTATATCAGCCTGGGCGGCAACCGCGGCGGCATCTGGTATATCTGCCGCAACCTTTTGCTCACCATGCTGCTCGGCGGCCTGTGGCACGGCGCGAAATGGACCTTCCTGATCTGGGGCGCGCTGCACGGCGGCGTGCTGGCGCTGGAGCGGTTGTGGCGCGAATATCGCCCGGCCGGCTTCCCGCGCCTGCCCACCCCGATCGCGGTGCTGCTGATCTTCCACATCGTCGTGGTCGGCTGGATCTTCTTCCGCGCCGATACGCTGGAGGGGGCCATCACCTATCTCACCCAATTGGCGCAATTGCGCCCCGGCGTGGCGCTGGCCAGCCCGTTGATGTGCGGCTTGATCGCGCTGGGCATGGCCTTCCACTTCACCCCGCCAGGCCTGTTTGCCGGCCTGGCGCGGCGGGTGGCGGCCTGGCCGGCACCGGTCACCGGGCTGGCCGTGGGTTTCGCCGTGCTCATCATCGATGCGCTGCGTTTTGAAGGCGTCGCGGCCTTCATCTATTATCAGTTCTGAAGGGACAGCGGATGGCCGAGGAATTCGATTCCCCCGTTGATATCGCCACCGACGATCAGGGCCTGCCCGGCGTGGGCCAGCTCATCGTGGCGATTGCCGTGGCGGCCTATGTCCTGCTGCTGTGGAATGCCCATGCGCTGGCGGCCTGGACCGACGGGCTGGAGCCTGGCCCGCTGTCGGCCCGTGCCGGGGCCATTGCCCATGCACTTGCGGACAAGACCGCGGCGGCGGGGATGGATGCCCCGCGCGCCGCGCTGCATGATGAATGGGAACGGGTGAAGGCCGCGCGCTGGCCCGGCCAAACCGATCCGGATCAGCGATAGAAAACGTGATCTTCCAGCCGCGTCACTTTGGTGCGGCTGCGGAAGAAGCTGTTGGCCGGCTTCCAGGTGGCGCGGAAATAGAGCGCGCCCTTGGAATGATCCGGCTCGGCCCCGGCCAGCACGGCGCGGGCCACGCCCACAGCTTCGGCCCATTCGGCGCTCTTGCGGTTGGGCTTGTAGCGGGCGAGGCGGAAAAACTGCCCGCGCTGATTGGCGACCTGGCACACATGATCGGCAAAGCCGCGCTTCACCCGGTTCACCAGCACCTGCGCCACGGCGATCTGGCCCTTGCGCGGCTGGTTGCCGGCTTCGTGATGCACGACCTTGGCCATGCAGTTCACCGCCTTTGGATCAAGCGCGGCCAATTTGCGCGCGGCCTGCGCTTCGGCCTGTTCCCGGGCCAGGGTGGCTTCTGCCACGGCAGCGGCGCTGGGTGCGCCTGTGGGTGGAGTGGTGGGGGTGGAAACGGTGGCAAGCGCCACACCGGAAACCAGCGCCACGGCCGCCGCAGCGGCCACAATCGAAACACGCGGTGATAAATTCACGGGTCAAACCAGAACTGCGCTCCTGCGGCAGACGGCGGCCCAAACACTGGCCCCGGCGCGACAGGCACGACCTGCAGGCTGGGGCAAAACACGCCCGCTCACCTGCCGAAATGTGACAATCGCATTGCAGTCA
>JAIXQY010000216.1 GCA_027485485.1 Sphingomonadales bacterium
AGATCATATTGGTTGGACCAGAACCACGGCACCGCATTGTAAGCCGCCGGATCGCCGGTGATGCCGCGGGCCACGGTGATGGCCATGTCGGCGGCGTTCTGCACCGATTCCAGCCGTATCTCGGCTCCGCCGGCAAAGCGGTTAGCATGAAGCGCGCAATCGCCGATGGCGAAAATGTCGGGCAGGCTGGTGCGGCAGTGATCGTCCACCCACACGCCGTTCCCGCCCCTGGCACCTGCTTCAAGCAGCGGCTGCACCGATGGCACGATGCCGATGCCCACGATCACCAGATCAGCGGCAAATTGCCGGCCATCGGCCAGCGTGACGCCAGTCACATAGCCATCGGCACCGGTAACTTCCGCAACCTGCGCGCCGGTTTCGATCACCACGCCATGGGCGCGATGTTCGGCCTCGTAGAAGCGGGACAATTCTTCCCCGGCAACACGGGCAAGCACACGGTCGAGCGCTTCAAACAGGGTGACGCGATGGCCCAACTTGGTCAGCACGGCAGCCGATTCGAGCCCAATGTAACCCCCGCCGATGACAACGATAGTGCGTGATTCCCCGAGTGCGGCAATCAGCCCATCGACATCGGCGCGGGTGCGGATGGCGTGGAAGCCGGCCAGATCATGGCCGGGGCAGCTCAACCGCCGCGCGTCACCGCCGCCGGCCCACACCAATTGGCCATAGGCAATCGGCCCGGCGCTGGTGTCCAGCCGATGCGCCGCTGCATCCACCGCCGTGACGCGGGTGCTGGTGAGGATTTCGACCTTGCGCTCGGCCCAGAAGGCCGGCGGGCGCAGCAGCATGCGCTCGAAACTCTTTTCGCCGGCCAGATATTCCTTTGACAAGGGCGGGCGCTCATAGGGCAGTTCGGGTTCGGCGCTGATGATGGCCAGGCTGCCGGCAAAGCCGCGTTGCCGCAGCTGCGCCGCCTGTGCTGCGCCGCCATGGCCGCCGCCCACGATCACCACATCAAACTGCATGCCTGTCTCCTGTCTGGCTGTGACATGCGGCAACACTGCGGCCTTGCCAAGCCGGCTTGTTGGCTTTGTGCCCTTCACATCGGGCCGTGGCGCTGCCACATGGAGTGCATGGATCTGGCCGCTCACCCTGACAGTGCCGTTTATGGCCTGCTCGTGCCGCGCTCTCCGCTGGTGCGCCGGCTGCTGGCGCGCAACCCGTCGCCCTTCACCTTCACCGGCACCGGCACCTTCGTGGTGGGCCAGCCCGGCGGCACCGTCGCAGTGATCGATCCCGGCCCGGATGATCCGGCGCATGTCCGCGCCCTCCTGGATGGGCTGGCCGGCGAGACGGTGAGCCATATCGTCATCACCCACACCCATATGGACCACTCCCCCGCTGCCCCGGCGCTGAAGGCCGCGACGGGCGCCCGGATCGTCGGCTGCGCGCCGCTGGTGCTGAGCGATGATGGCCCGCGCGCCGATGCCGGGTTCGATGCCAGCTATGCGCCCGATCAGGTGCTGGCCGATGGCGAGAGCGTGTCGGGTCCCGGTTGGACGCTCACCGCCGTCCACACGCCCGGCCACACCAGCAATCATCTGTGCTTCGCGCTGCCGCAGGAACGGGCGCTGTTCACCGGCGATCATGTCATGGGCTGGAGCACCACCGTGGTCGCGCCGCCCGATGGCGACATGGCGGACTATATGGCGTCCCTGGAGAAGCTGATGGCCCGCGATGACGTGATCTATCACCCCACCCATGGCGAGCCGGTCAGCGATCCGCAACGCTTTGTGAAGCATCTGCTCGGCCACCGCCGCCAGCGCGAGAATCAGGTGGTCCGCGCCATCGGGGAGGGGCTGGTGACCATCCCGCAGATGGTGGCGGCGATGTATGCCATGGTCGACAAGCGCCTGCACCCGGCCGCGGGGCGCAGCGTGCTGGCGCATCTGATTGATCTGGAACGGCGCGGGCTGGTGACGCGCGCCGATGATGTGTGGAGTCTGGTCCGATGGATGCCCGGTTGAACCTCTTGGGCGGTGATGCTGCCATCGACGTGAAGGCCGAGATCCTGCGGCTGAAGCGGGAACGCAACGCCGTCATCCTGGCGCATTATTATCAGGCACCTGAAATTCAGGACATTGCCGATTTCGTTGGCGACAGCCTTGATCTGTCGCGCAAGGCTGCTGCAACGCAAGCGGAGGTGATCGCCTTTTGCGGCGTGAAATTCATGGCGGAGGTGGCCAAGATCCTCTCACCCGAAAAGACCGTGGTGCTGCCCGATCTGAAGGCCGGTTGCAGCCTTGAGGATTCGGCGCCGCCGGCCGAGTTCGCCAAGTTCCGCCGGGCCCACCCCGATCATCTGGCGCTCACCTACATCAATTGTTCGGCGGCGGTGAAGGCGGAGAGCGACATCATCGTCACGTCCAGCTCGGCCGAGCGCATCATCGCGCAAATCCCCAAGGATCAGAAAATCCTGTTCGCGCCCGACAAGCATCTGGGCGCGTGGCTGAGCCGCAAGACCGGACGCGAGATGCTGCTGTGGGATGGTTCGTGCATCGTCCACGAACGGTTTTCGGTGACGGAATTGCTCAAGCTGAAGGCGCAATATCCGGATGCGCCGGTGCTGGCCCACCCGGAATGCCCGGCGCCGATCCTTGACCTCGCCGATTATGTCGGCGCCACCAGCGGCATCCTGAAACAGGCCAGCGAGCGCCGCGACCCGGTGATGCTGGTCGCCACCGAACCGCACATCATCCACCAGATGCGCAAAGCCGCGCCCGACAAATTGTTCATCGGTGCGCCCGGCGCCGATGGCAATTGCGGCTGCAACATGTGCCCCTATATGGCGTTGAACACGTTGCAGAAACTCTATTTGTGCCTGCGCGATCTCAGCCCGGTGGTGGAGGTGCCCGACGATATCCGCCTGGCCGCCAAGCGCAGCCTGGATCGCATGCTCGAGATGTCAGCCTGATGCTGGAGGGGATGGATCTGGCCTTCTTCGTCGCCGCCACCCTGGCCGAAGACATGGGCGCCGGCGGGGACATCACATCGGCCGCGGTGATCCCGGCCGACGCGCGGCTGACCGCCGTGATGGCCAGCCGCGATGACGTGGTGCTCGCCGGCCTTGGCCTTGCCGAGGCCTTCTTCCGTGCCTGTGACCGGGATTGCCTGGTCACCCATCTGGCCCATGATGGCGATGCCGTCCCGGCCGGCACGGCGGTGATGCGCATTGAAGGCAAGGCCCGCGCCCTGCTCACTGCCGAACGCTCGGCGCTCAACAGCGTGCAGCACCTCACCGGCATCGCCACCATGACGCGCGCCTATGTCGATGCCATTGCCGGCACCGGCGCGATTCTGCTCGATACCAGGAAGACGCTGCCCGGCCTGCGCGTTCTTGAAAAATATGCGACGCGCATGGGCGGGGCGACCAACCACCGCATGCGGCTGGATGATGGCGTGATGATCAAGGACAATCACATCGCGGTGGCCGGTGGGGTGGAACCGGCGGTGCGCGCGGCCAAGGCGGCCGGCCTCACCGGTGTGGTGGTGGAGGTTGACCGCATCGACCAGATCGAACCGGCACTGGCCGCCGGCGCCGACCGGCTGCTGCTCGACAATATGGACGTGCCCACGCTTGTCGCCGCCGTCGCGCTGGTGGCCGGGCGCGTGCCCACCGAAGCCAGCGGCGGGGTGCGGTTGGACAGCATCCGCGCCATTGCCGAAACCGGCGTCACCTATATCAGCGTCGGCCGCATCACCCAGAGCGCACCCGCCGCCGACATCGGGCTGGATTTTGCCTGAGTCATTCACCTCTCCCCTTGCGGGAGAGGTCGACTCGCGCGAAGCGCGGCGGGAGAGGGGTCATACTGGCGCCGCCTGTCGCCACAGGCTAAACTGCCGCCATGGATGAACCCACCCACGAAGGCCTCAGCCCTGCCGACCGCGCCCGCGCGCTGACCACCTTTGGCTGGATCGAACGCGGCCTGTTGTTTCTGATCGCCTTGATGACGTTGGGGGCCGTCGCGCTGGAAGTGCTGCGGGTGTGGCAGGCGCAGAACATCAACCTCGCCGATATATTGCTGATGTTCCTCTATACCGAGGTCATCGGCATGGTCGCGGCCTTCTATGCCAATGCCGCGGTGCCGGTGGTCTATCCGATCTTCATCGCCATCACCGCGCTGGCGCGGCTGATCGTGCTGCAAGGCAAGGAAATGGCGCAGCAATCGATCATCTTCGAAGCCAGCGCCATCCTGCTGCTGGCCATCGCCGCCACCATATTGGTGCGCTTCAAGGCGCGTTGAGGATCAACCGCGGATCATCGCCGGCAGCGCATCCTCGTGCAGCCGCTTGAGATCGGCCAGCGCCACGGATTCCCCGTTCAGCACCAGCGCGTCGCCGCCCACGGTGCCGATGCGGGTGGCGCCGGCAATCTCGGCCCCGGCAGGGGCCGTCACCAGATAGCGGCCCTGATCCTCGCCAAAGGCCGTCGCAGCGGTGAGCGTCGCATCCACCACCGCGCCCAGCCCGCCGGCCATGGCCATTTCGGCCAGCGCCACCACCAGGCCGCCATCGGACAGATCATGCACGGCCGTCACCGTGCGCGCCGCGATCAACGCTGCAATCTGGTCACCGGCGGCGCGTTCGGCCGCCAGATCAACCGGCGGCGGCGGGCCATCTTCCGCGCCCGCGCACTCCCGCAGCCACAGCGACTGGCCCAGATGCGAACCCGCCCCACCGATCAGCCAGATGCCCTCACCAGCCGCCTTGAAGGCCAGATCCATCTGATGGTCATAATCGCTGAGCAGGCCCACACCGCCAATCGCCGGGGTGGGCAGAATCGCATTGCCGCCGCCGGTCGCCCGGCTTTCGTTGTAGAGCGAGACATTGCCCGACACGACCGGATAATCCAGCGCCCGGCAGGCCTCCGCCATGCCCTCGATACAGCCCACCAGCTGCCCCATGATCACCGGATTCTGCGGGGAGGCGAAGTTCAGGCAGTTGGTGATGGCCAGCGGTTTGCCGCCCACCGCGATGATGTTGCGCCAGGTTTCGGCCACGGCCTGCTTGCCGCCCTCATGCGGATCGGCAAAGCAGTAACGCGGGCTGCAATCGGTGGCGATGGCCAGCGCCTTTCTGGTGCCATGCACGCGCACCACCGCGGCATCGCCGCCCGGCCGCTGCAACGTGTCAGCGCCCACCTGGCAATCATATTGCTCCCAGATCCAGCGACGCGAGCACAGGTCCGCACTGGCCATCAGCGTCTTCAGGTCAACTGCGATGCTGGCACTGGCCGGCACGTCGCCCAGCGGCGCGCGCTTGGGCGTCGGCACATGCGGCCGGTCATATTTGGGCGCGGCATCGGCCAGCGGATCGAGCGGGATGCGGCCCACAATTTCGCCGTGGAAGGTCATGGTCAGGTCGCCGCCTTCCACCACTTCGCCGATCACCGCGAAATCCAGCTCCCACTTGCGGAAGATCGCCTGGGCAAAATCTTCGCGGCCGGGCTTCAACACCATCAGCATGCGCTCCTGCGATTCCGACAGCATCATCTCATAGGGCGTCATCCCGCTCTCGCGGCACGGCACCTTGTCCAGATCGAGGCGGATGCCCACCCCGCCCTTCGATGCCATCTCCACCGATGAACTGGTCAGGCCGGCCGCGCCCATGTCCTGAATTGCCACGATCGCATCCGATGCCATCAGTTCCAGGCACGCCTCGATCAGCAATTTTTCGGTGAACGGGTCGCCCACCTGCACGGTCGGGCGCTTTTCCTCGGAGTTTTCATCAAATTCGGCGCTGGCCATGGTGGCGCCGTGGATGCCGTCCCGCCCGGTCTTGGAACCGACATAGACCACCGGATTGCCCACCCCGGCGGCGGCGGAATAGAAAATCTTGTCGGCGCGTGCCACGCCCACCGTCATCGCGTTGACGATGATATTGCCGTTGTAACTGGGGTGAAAGATCGTCTCGCCGCCCACCGTCGGCACGCCCACGCAATTGCCATAACCGCCGATGCCGGCCACCACGCCCTTCACCAGATGGCGCATGCGCGGCGCATCGATGGCGCCAAAGCGCAGCGCATTCATGTTGGCCACCGGCCGCGCGCCCATGGTGAACACATCGCGCAAGATGCCGCCCACCCCGGTCGCCGCGCCCTGATAAGGCTCGATGAAGCTGGGGTGGTTGTGGCTTTCCATCTTGAAGATGGCGGCATCGCCGTCGCCAATGTCGATCACGCCGGCATTCTCACCCGGCCCGCAGATCACCCAGGGCGCCTTGGTCGGCAGCTTGGCCAGGTGGATGCGGCTGGATTTGTAGCTGCAATGTTCGGACCACATCACCGAGAAGATGCCAAGCTCCAGCAGGTTCGGCTCCCGCCCCATCGCGCTCAGGACGCGCTCATATTCTTCCGGGGTGAAGCCGTGGGCGGCAACGATGTCGGCGGTGATGCTCATGGACGCGCCCCATAGCCGGGACAGCGCCCTTTGTCATGACGTTTGCGCCGCCATTTTCCGCCCGCGCGCCGCGCCGCGCAGCATCACCACGGCGGTATAGACGATCACGAAGCTCACCAGCCATTTCAGCGTGGTGAGCGGCAGCGATTTCACCACCAGCGCCGCCACCAGCACCGCCGGAATCCCGCCCAGCACCATGGCCAGCACGATGGAAAGATCGATGCGGCCGGCCCGCACATGCTGGATGCCGATGCTGGCCCCCGCCAGCGACGCGCCGGTCGCCATGATCGGGAAGCACAGCCGCGGATCCAGCCCCATCAGGCTGAGCAGCGCCAGCGTGGGCGCATAATTGCCCACACCAAAATTCACCAGGATGCCAAAGCCGAAATTGGCCGCGATGGCGATGATGGTGAGGGTGGGGGAGAGCGACGTGGCGGTGCCGCCCACCGGCATCAGTTCCAGGATCGACAGGATATAGAAGGCCGCCGCCATCAGCAGCGCCACGCCCACCAGCGCCTGCACCACCCACGGCTGTGCCCGGCTCACCAGCCCGGCGCCCACCACACCGCCGGCCAGCAGCGCCGCCACCGAACCCAGCAACAGCACCGGATCCAGACCAACCCCCAGCAACAACAGGAAGATCAGCGATTGCACCATGGTGGGCAGGGTGAGGCCGGCAATCATCGTCTGCGGGATCAGCGCATCGGGCACCATGCGGCGGAACTTGAACCAGGCCATGGTGGGCGCCATCGATCCGATGCCCAGCGTGTCGAGGAAATTCACCACCGCGCCCAGCCCCAAAGCCTCGGCCCGCGGCCACACCCGCCCGCGCACGGCGGCCAGCCCCAGCACGGCGGCATTGGCCAGCGCAAACAGCGCCAGCAGCGCAAGCAACAGGTTCAGCATCACGGTCTCCCCGGCGCCCAACAGGCACGAGGGGCCCCGGCCCGTCAAGCCACGGCCGTGGCCTCAGCCAGCCAGGCTGGGCATCTGGCCCAGGCTGGCCAGCGTCACCGCCAGCCCGCCGCCCACCAGCAGCACCAACAGGCCGATGAGCAGCGGCCGCTGCGCCCGGTTGTTCACAAACCGGTTGATCACCGCATCATTGCGCGCGCCGCCCACCGCCCAGGCCATGAGCGCCAGCCACAACAGGAAGGACAGGATCGACAATATGTTGATCCGTGCCAGCAGCGCCCGTTCCGGGTGGCGGCGGGCAAAGGCGATGGCGGTGGGCAGGAAATTCAGCCCCAGCGCGACCAATGTGCCGATGGCCAGCGCCAGCATCTGCTTGTCGTTCATGCGGTTGCCACCTTTCTGTATTGCACAAACAATACAGTTATCGGCTTCATTCTGCTTGTCAATGAGGCACAAACGCGTTTGGCAATTGCGCCGGTCGCGCTAAAGGGGGGCACCACGGGCAGAGTGAGACTGGGCGCAACCAACATGCCACGCACACGGGCAGACGGAAAGAAAACCCAGATTGTCGTCGTTGGCGGCGGTGCTGGCGGGCTGGAGCTGGTGACAAGGCTGGGCGCGCATTTTCCGCGCCAGGATTTCGATATCATCCTGGTCGATCGCAACCCCACCCACATCTGGAAGCCGCTGCTGCACGAAGTCGCCGCCGGCAGCCTGGATGCCAATCTGGACGAGGTCGGCTATCGCGGCCATGCCTATCGCTGGGGCTATCGCTATTTCGATGGCGCGCTGGAAGGGATCGACCGCGAGGCCAAGCTGATCATCATCGCGCCGATCACCGATGATGATGGCAGCGAGGTCATCGGCCGCCACCGCATCCGCTATGATTATCTCGTCATCGCCGTGGGCAGCGTGTCCAATGATTTCGGCATCGCCGGCGTGAAGGATCATTGCCTGGCGCTGGAAACCCGCGCCGATGCCGATCGCTTCCGCCGCAAATTGCTCAATCAGTGCCTGCGCGTGTCGCGCCAGATGATGGCCGATCCCGCCAATGATGCCACGGTGAAGGTGGTGATCGTCGGCGGTGGCGCCACCGGCGTGGAGCTGGCGGCCGAGCTTTATTCCGCCGCCGATGCGCTGGGCTTTTATGGGCTGGAGGTGTTTGATCGCAACCGCCTGCAAGTCTCCCTGCTCGAAGCCGGGCCGCGCATCCTGCCGCTGCTGCCCGAGAAACTCTCCGCCGCCGCGCACGGCGAGCTGGAAAATCTGGGCGTGAAGGTGCTGCCCGGCACCCAGGTGGTCGCCGCCACGCCCGATGCCATCCACATCAAGGATGGCACCATCATCCCGGCCGATATCCGCGTGTGGGCCGCCGGCGTGAAGGGCGCGCCGTTCCTGGCCGATATCGGCGGGCTGGAAACCACCCGCAACAACCAGCTGCTGGTGCGCGACACGATGCAGACCACGCGCGACGATTGCATCTTCGCCATCGGCGACTGCTGCAGCTATACCCCCCCCGGCGCCGAACGCCCGATCCCGCCCCGCGCCCAGGCCGCCCACCAGATGGCCCAAACGGTGTTCCACAACATCAAGGCGCTGGTGGCAGGCAAATCATTGAAACCCTTCGTTTATCAGGACAAGGGCTCCCTCGTCAGCCTGGCCCGCTACTCCACCGTCGGCAGCCTGATGGGCAACCTCGTCGGCGGCAAGATGGCCATCGAAGGCCGCCTCGCCCGCTTCGTCTACACCTCCCTCTATCGCATGCACCTCGTCGCCATCCACGGCTGGTTCAAGGGCCTGTTCCTGATGGTGGTGGGCCACGTGAACCAAGTGGTGCGCCCGAAGCTGAAACTCCACTGACCGCTCCCCTCCCGCTTGCGGGAGGGGCCGGGGGTGGGTCTTGTCAAAAGAAAACCAAAGCCTCCGGCGGGCAGGGGCGAGGCCCCTGCACCCATTCGTTTTCAGCCAGCCCTCCCCCTCCAAACGTCACCCCGGACTTGATCCGGGGTTTAGCTTTCTCGCTTCGGCCGCGGGACCGACAGTTAGGTATCGTGTTCCCAAATCAAACGGGTCAAGGGTCTGCGACCCTTGCCGCCGGAGGCCCCTTTCCACGCCATCACGGCAGCCGCTGCCCGCATTGCCTGATCAGCCTGAACCTGCCAGTTTCCTCGCATGTCATCAGCAATAACCATCCCCCTGCCAGCGCCGCCCGACGGTTGGTTCGCTTACCGCTATTGCCTCCTTTCAGAAGGTGCATTGGCCGTTATTTGGGCCGATCGTGATATTAACGCCGAATATCGTGCCTGGTATTCCCAGGCTCAGACCAATCCTTGGCAGCCCGGGCCCGATATTTCCCGATGCAAAGCACAACTCGCGGTCATCTCGGATGCCGGCGTCACACCCCCCATCCCGCTGCCGGCTGCCTGGTACACGCAAATTGATCGCTTCCCGGATGGCCGCTGGCTGGTCGTCACACCGCGAACCGAGGGCGACCAAGACAATGCAATCATCCTCGATGAAAAGGGATCACCTCTCGCCGCCTTCTGCCTGGGTGACGGCATCCAGCACGTGCGCTGTGCCGGCGATGGCACGATCTGGGTCGGCTATTTCGATGAAGGCGTGATTGGTGCCGGTGTCGGCGCTGGTGGGCTGGTCCAATTCAGCGCGGATGGACTACAGCTGTGGGCCTACAACGCGGCTGAGCAACCAATGAAAGAATCGGTAGACGACTGCTATGCACTTTCCATCGTCGGCACCGACATATGGACCTGTTTTCATTACAGCTTTTCCATTGTCCGGTTGCGCGATGGTCAGGAAGCGCGCTGGTGCAATGATGATGTCCTCGGCGCTGAAGCATTGGCCGTCGACGGCCGCCACGTCGTGCTCGCCGGTGGCTACGGCGCCAACAAGCCGCATTTGCACCTGCTGCGCCTGGGCGACCAGACGGCATATCTCATCGCTTCAGTCCCATGTCCGCAAGTCGAGAAGGCCGATCTCGTTGCCGGTTTGGGGGCGACCATCCATGTCGTGAAAGACGGCACATGGAGCCGGTTCACCGTCTCAGGCCTAAGGTCTCAGATCGGGTAACCCCAGCATGGGCCAAGCACCGCCCGAAACCAAACGGGTCTAGGATCTGCGTCCTTTGCCGCTCGAGACCCGCCCTTTAACTCAACAGGCCAACCCGGACCTGACCCCGGCTTCAGTGCCCAATGCCTCCCCAAATCAAGTATGGCGCTCTAAGAAACGTGACGCACCTGCCGGCCATCGCCTGCCCGATTGCGGCCAGCTCGCAAGTCGCGCATACAATGCCCCACGCCTGTTCGCTCCAAGCGGCAGGCTGCATGCATGGGGGGCAGACATGCCGACGATCACGCCGCTTGGCTGGTTTCATACCGGTATCGCGATCATCGCGATCCTCGCCGGGATCTATGCGCTGGTCGTCCACAAGTTGATCACGCCCCGGCAGCGCGCCGGCCAGATCTATATCGTGTGCACGCTGCTGGCGGCCGTGACGTCCTTGATGATCTACAATCAAGGCACCGGTTTCGGTCCGGCCCATGCCCTTGGCGTGCTGACCCTGCTGGCCCTGGCCGGTGGTTTCATCGTGCCGCGGCTGCGCTTCCTCGGTGGGCTGATTCCCTATCTCCAGACGCTGTGTTTTTCGTCGACCCTGTTGTTCCACATGATCCCGGCCATCACGGATGGCCTGCGCCGTCTGCCCGTTGGCGATCCGGTGGTCGATCGGTTTGACGATCCGCTGCTGCGCGGGTTCCATCTGGCCTTTCTGGTGACATTTGTGCTCGGCTATGGCGTGCAGGTCCTGTGGCTGCGGCGCCAACGGTCTGCATGATCCTGAAAAGAATGAGCGGCTGTATCAGAGCGGTGTTCAACCGTTTTCAATCTGGCGGGGATTCCCGGCGGGTTCAGTTATTCCGGGGACACGATATTTGATTGGCCAGCGCACGCGCGCCTGAAGGCAGCTGGACCCAGAATCAAGTCCGGGGTGACGGGAATAGAGATGGCCGCTATCGCCCCAGTTTCGGACGTTCAGGGCGCAGGCGTCGGCCAGCACATAAACTGCGCGTTCTCGCTGGAGTTCATTCCCCGCACTTCAAAGCCCGGAAGTAGCCGCAATCGTTCCAACGCCACATCCTCACCTGTCGCCAGTTGTGGAAACGCCACCTGCGTTTGCCCGGTCTTGTCCTTCAGCAGCCACCAAACGTCTGCTGCCCAAGGCCCGCTGTAGTTTGTCTCGACGTACACTGCCCCAAGGTCAGCCATACTGATGCGCTGTTCCGCCTGATTGGGTGCTCGGCAGACAATCTCATCTGTTGCCGTGACCTCGACAACAAAACGCGCTTCCGGGTGCTTCATACCGCTAACGTGCCTTCATTTCCGCTCTGGGGCAATGTCCGTTCTCCACCCCAAATCGGCCGTAAAGCGCCGCCCGAAAACGAACGGGTCAAGGGTCCGCGACCCTTGCCGCCGGAGGCCCCCTTTCCAACCCATAACGTCAACCATTGGCGTGACCCGGAGTTCAGGCTGCTCGCGTCGATATCGCCTCCCCACATCAAGCATGGCGTTCCCAAAACGAGACGCACCCGCCGGCCATTGCGGGCCCGATTGCGGCCGGCAGACAAGTCGCGCATACAATGCCCCACGCCTGTTCGGTCCGAACCGCAGGCTGCATGCAGGGGGGTGCAGACATGCCGACGATCACGCCGCTTGGCTGGTTTCATACCGGTATCGCGATCATCGCGATCCTCGCCGGGATCTATGCGCTGGTCGTCCACAAGTTGATCACGCCCGGGCAGCGCGCGGGCCAGATTTATATCGTGTGCACGCTGCTTGCGGCCGTGACGTCCTTGATGATCTACAATCAAGGGACAGGGTTCGGGCCGGCGCATGCCCTTGGCGTGCTGACCCTGCTGGCCCTGGCCGGTGGTTTCATCGTGCCGCAGCTGCGGTTCCTGGGTGGGCTGATTCCCTATCTCCAGACGCTGTGTTTTTCGTCGACCCTGTTGTTCCACATGATCCCGGCCATCACGGACGGTCTGCGCCGTCTGCCGGTTGGCGATCCGGTGGTCGATCGGTTTGACGATCCGCTGCTGCGCGGGTTCCATCTGGCCTTTCTGGTGACATTTGTGATCGGCTATGGTGTGCAGGTCGTGTGGCTGCGGCGCCAACGATCGGCACGATCCTGAAGAGAATGAGCGGCTGTATCAGAGCGGTGTTCAACCGTTTTCAATCTGGCGGGGATTCCCGGCGGGTTCAGATATTCCGGGGACACAATATTTGATTGGCCAGCGCACGCGCGCCTGAAGGCAGCTGGACTCCGGATCAAGTCCGGGGTGACGGGAATAGAGATGGCCGCTTTCGCCCAGTTGCGGACGTTCGGTAAGATAGGCAAGCTCAGAGCATGCAGGTTCAATTTTCGCTTTCATATAGCCAGATGTGCGTGTTCGACCCGGCAATGGAGCACCCATACAACGACTGGACTGCGGCCCACACGGAGCAAGGTTTTTCATGGCGTCCGGGCAGTGTTTCGTTTGCCACGCAAGCCGCTGACGGCGTGGTCACAGTAGTGGTTCAGCATGGTGGACCACCGCCGGCGGCCGAGCAGTTGATGACGCTGATCCGCGTTCCGTTTGATGTTCCTCGTTCAGGCCTAATAGAGGTCGGCAGCATTATGTCCGGTGTCGAAGTCTGTTTGTCGGAGGGTTCTTACGCCCTCTACTTCTCGCAACCGCTCGAGATAGATGCGCCTTTCGGGCTTACGTTTGTTTCTGCAGCCGAGACACAGCCCGCCGTTCTGAAAGAGTCCGCGGCGGCCAAAGCGAGGCAGCCCTATGATATGAGTGCTTCGGCGGCATAAGCCTATGTCCGTTCTCCACCCCAAATCGGCCCTAAAGCGCCGCCCGAAAACGAACGGGTCAAGGGTCCGCGACCCTTGCCGCCGGAGGCCCTCTTTCCTGCTGCCAAAGCCGCCACCAGATTGATCCAGATCAACGCCAGCCGGCCCAGCCCGCCGCTAAAACCCCTTCATGCCCATCTTCCATCCCGATCTCGCCGCGCGGCCGGTGCCGCGTTACACCAGCTACCCCACGGCGGCGCAATTCCACCCTGGCGTGACCGCGGCTGATCAGGCCCGCGCGCTCGCCGCCGTCCAGCCTGATGACCCCATCGCGCTCTATCTCCACATCCCCTTTTGCCGGCAGATCTGCTGGTATTGCGGGTGCAACACCGGGGTGGCGGCGAGTGACCGGATGCGCCGCTATGAAAAGGCGTTGCGCAATGAAATCGCCACCGTGGCCAGCCTGTGCCGCGGCCGGGTGACGGCGATCAACTTTGGTGGTGGCAGCCCCAATGCGCTGGCCGCGCCGGTGCTGGCCCGCATCATCGCCGCCCTGCGCCAGCATTTCGCCGTAGCAGACGATGTCGAGATCGCCATGGAGCTTGATCCGCGCGCCATTGCGCCGGGCGATGCCGGGGTGCTGGCCGCCGCCGGGGTCAACCGCATCAGCCTGGGCGTGCAGACGTTCGCGCCGCATGTGCAGAAGCTGATCAACCGCATCCAGCCGTATGCGATGATCGCGGATGCCGTGGAGCAGTTCCGCGCCGCCGGCATCAGCGCCATCAACTTCGATCTGATGTATGGCCTGCCGGGCCAGAGCGTGGTTGATCTCACCGAGACCATCGATCAGGCCATCACGCTGGCGCCGGCGCGCGTCGCGGTGTTCGGTTATGCCCATATGCCGTCGGCCATCCCGCGCCAGCGCATGATCCTGGATCTGGATCTGCCCGGCCCCGCCGCGCGCTTCGCCATGAGCAACGCCGCCAACCGCCGCTTCCGCGATGCCGGTTATGCCGCCATCGGCTTTGATCATTTTGCCCGGCCGGATGACAGCCTGGCCCTGGCCGCTGCATCGGCCACGCTGATCCGCAATTTCCAGGGCTATGCCACGCAGGCTGGCACCGCGCTGATCGGCCTGGGCGCCACCGCCATCAGCCAGTTTCCGGGCCTGATCATCCAGAATGAAAAGCATCTGGCCGGGTGGGAGGCGTTGGCCAACGCCGGCCAGCTTGCCGGCACGCGCGGTGTGGCGGTGAGCGCCGATGATGCCACCCGCGCCGCGGTGATCGAAGCCCTGCTGTGCACCGGCCGTGCCGAGGTGCCCGATCATCTTGCCGGCGCAATGGCCGCGCTGGCCCCGCACGCCGCGCGCGGGCTGGTGCATGTGCACGGCCGCCAGGTGCAGCTCACCGCCGATGGCTGGCCCTATGCCCGGCTGATCGCCTCCACCTTCGATGCGCATCTGCACGCGCCGCAGCGCCACAGTTCGGCCGTGTGATCACTCGCTGAACTCCGCCAGTTCCGGAATGCGGGTGAAGGCAATCGCCGGCCCGCGCGATCGTGTGGCGCCGCGTTCATCATGGCCCAGCGTGACGGCATCGCGGCCAAAGCGGTTGTTGACCTTGTCCATCGCGCGCGACAATGCCAGCCGGCGTTCGTCGGTGCGGGCGCACAGCAGGGCGCCGGCATCGAACAGATCGGCCTGGGCGGCGGCGGCCGGCGACAGTTCGCCCAGCACCACCCCCACCTGCAACAGGCGGTGATGCCCGAATTCGCGCACCATCTGCGCCCACAGCCCGTCCACGGCCTCCACCAGGCTCAGACTGTCCATCACCTGGGGCAGCTTGCGGCCGGCCTTCCACCTGGTGCCGCGCGCTTCGCCCTTCACGAACAGGCCGATCCAGCCGGTGCGCAACTCGGCGCGGCGCAGGCGGGTGCCGGCCTTCATCACCAGCCGCCGCGCCACCAGCCGCGCCACCGGCAGCGGGCGTTTCTCCGGCCCCAGCACATGGCTGTGGCCGATGCTCTTCTGGTCATGCGCCACCTCGGCCACCTCGTGGCCCTGCAACTGGCGGTGCAGCCGTTCGCCCCACACGCTGCCCCAGGCCTGGCGCGCCTGGCCGGCGCTCATCGCCAGCAGTTGCGCCATCGTCACCAGGCCGGCCGCCGCCAGCCGCCGCTCCATCGCCCGGCCCACACCGGGAATATCGGCCAGCTTCAACCGCTCCAGCCGCGCCGCGCGCACATCGTCGGTAAGGATGGTCAGGCCATCGGGCTTCATCATGTCCGCCGCCATCTTGGCCAGCAGGCGGTTGCTCGCCACCCCGATGCTGGCGGTCAAACATTCCCCCACATTCGCCGCCAGCCCGGCCTTGATCCGCGCCGCCAGCGCCGTCACGCTCGCCACGCTGTTCTCATTGTCCAGCAGCCGGCACGCCACCTCATCGATGGAACACACCGCCGCCACCGGCACATGCCGCTCCACCTCCGCCACGATCCGGTGGTGGAACCTCACATAATCCTCGTGCCGGCCGGGCACGATCACCACGTCGCGGCACTTGGCCTTGGCCTCCCAGATCTTGGTGCCGGTGCGGATGCCAAAGGCCTTGGCCTCATAACTGGCCGCAATCGCGCTGGTGCTGTCGGTCATCACCGGCGCCACCACCACCGGGCGGCCGCGCAGCGCCGGGTTCAACTGCTGCTCAACGCTGGCGAAATAGCTGTTGAGATCGAGATAAAGCCATCGAAGCGGAAGCGACTCGCCCATGGCCCAGCCATAGCACAAAACCAGAACAAATGCCTGCGCATTTTGGCGCCCTTTCCCCCGGCGCCAAAGCCATTATGGTGCAGCCCCATGAGCATCAGCCCCGACGATCAAGCCCTGCTCGCCGCAGCAGACACCCCGGGCGACGGCATCCGCGCCGTCTCCGCCACCAGCCTGGCCGGGCGCCAGCTGCGCTATTATGATTATTGCATGGCGGCCTTCGCCGTCATCCTCATCTGCTCCAACCTGATCGGCGCCGGCAAACAGGCCGCCATCACCCTGCCGTGGAGCGCCGAACCCATCATCTTCGGCGCCGGCATATTGTTCTTCCCCCTGGGCTATGTGCTGGGAGACGTGCTCACCGAAGTCTATGGCTATGCCCGCGCCCGCCGCGTCGTCTGGGTGGGCTTTGCCGCCTCCGCCTTCACCGCCCTGATGTGCGCCGTCGTCGTCGCCATGCCCCCCGCACCGGGCTGGACCGGCCAGGAAACCCTCAGCGCCGTCTTCGGCCAAACCCCGCGCATCTTCCTCGCCTCCATCACCGCCTTCTGGGCCGGCGAATTCGCCAACAGCTTCGTCCTCGCCCGCCTGAAATTGCTCACCAAAGGCAAGATGCTGTGGACCCGCACCATCGGCTCCACCATCGTCGGCCAGGGCGTGGACAGCCTCATCTTCTACCCCCTCGCCTTCCTCGGCCAACCCGATTGGCCCCCCGAACGCGTCGCCCTCATCGCCGCCACCAACTATGGCCTGAAAGTCCTCTGGGAAATCGCCCTCACCCCCGTCACCTACGCCGTGGTCGGCTGGTTCAAACGCGTCGAAGGCCTGGACGTTTACGACACGGGGACGGACTTCACGCCGTTCAAGACGAGGGTTTAAGGGCAGTAGAGGCCTCCGGCGGCAAGGGTCGCGGACCCTTGACCCGAGCGATTTTAGGCAGCCTCACATCTTCAGCCGTCGACCCTAAGCGGACAGCAGCGGTTCAGGCCATGGTGCCGCGAAATTGGCTCCGGGCCAGCGGGCTTGCAGCCGCTCAATTGCTGGCCAGATCCCCGCCTCCGCCGGCGTCCCCGCCGCCGCGATCAACGGCTCGTCCAGCCCGCTGTCTGCCGTCCACGGCGCACGCAAGGCGCCGATTGTTTCGATAAACCAGTTCGAATCTGTCGCTGCGTCGGTCACGCCGCGTTCCGCGACGGCGGCGAGGGCGGTGCCCAGCACCCGGCATTGGTCCGGGTCTATCGTCGCGATGAGGGCGCTGAGCAGTTGGTCGGCGAGCGCCTGCGGGTTGTCGATCCGGGCGCCGACGGCGCCAAGGGCGGTGCCCAGCGCACTGTATTGGCCCCTGCCTCTCGGCGCGGTGAGGGCGCTGAGCAGCCGGTCGGTGAGCGCCTGCGGGTTGTCGATCCGGGCGGCGA
>JAIXQY010000232.1 GCA_027485485.1 Sphingomonadales bacterium
CAGCTTGGGGGCATTGAGATGTTGAAGCCGGCCATATCGATTGTCGGGCTGGTGCTGGCCGCGTGGCCGCTGGCGGCGCAGGAGGCGGAGGAGCCAGCGCAAGCCCGCGGCACCGGCGGCGATATCGTCAGCTACAGCCAGATCAACGGGCCGGTCATCGCCCGCGGCGGCATGGTCGTCAGCCAGAGCGCACCGGCCAGCCAGATCGGCCGTGATATCCTGAAAATGGGCGGCAACGCAGTGGATGCCGCCATCGCCATGGCCTTTGCCGAAGCGGTCACACTGCCGCGCGCCGGGAATATCGGCGGCGGCGGCTATATGGTTGCGCACATGGCCGCCACCAGGGACCGGCCGGCCACGACCATCGCCATCAACTATTATGGCCTGGCGCCGATCGCCACCACGCCCGATCTGCTGCTGAACGACAAGGGCCGGCAGGACCCGAAGAAAGTCATGTCGTTCAAGGGCGTTTCCGTGCCCGGCACGGTCGCCGGCATGTGGGAAGCCCACACGCGCTTCGGCAGCATCGGCTGGAAAAAGCTGCTGGCCCCAGCGATCAAGCTGGCCCGCGACGGTGTCATGCTCACCGATGGCGAAGCCGAAGCCACTGCCGGCCGCGCCACGGTGATGGCCCTCGATCCCGGCGCCAGGGCGGCGTTCTTCAAGAAGGACGGCAGCCCCTACCAGCCGGGCGAATTGTTCAGGCAGCCCGATCTGGCGTGGACGCTGACACAGATCGCCAATGGTGGTCGCGATGGATTTTACAAAGGCAAAGTGGCCGAGCGACTGATCGCCGGCATCACCGCCGGTGGCGGCGTGATGACCATGGCCGATCTGGCCGAATACAAGGCCGATGTGCTGGAGCCGATCTGGTCGAGTTATCGCGGCATGCCCATCGCCTATATGCCGCCGACCGCGTCAGGCGTCACGCTGGCGCAGACGATGAACATTCTCGAACAATTCCCGGTGGCCAGCTATGGCTGGGGAAGCACCAACAGCCTGCACGTGATTGCCGAAGCGCTGAAGATCGCCGCCTCCGATCGTCGGCTGGTTGGTGGCGGGCCGCAGTGGCAAACGCCGGCCAAGGGGCTGGCCAGCAAGGCCTATGCCATCGAACGCGCCAAGCTGATCCGCATGGATGCTTCGCTTGATGCCAAGACGCTGCCCGACGGCAATCCATACCCCCACGAAAGTGCCGACACGACGCATTATTCGGTGGCCGATCAATATGGCAATGCAGTGGCCAACACCTACACGCTCACCGCATCCTATGGCGCGCATGTGGTGGCACCGGGGACCGGTTTCCTGCTCAACAATTCGATGGGCAATTTCGCCTGGGGCAGCAGCGATCCGCGCCGCCAGCCGACGTGGCCGGCGCCGCGCAAGCGGCTGGGTTCGACGATCACGCCGCTGATCGTATTCAAGGACAACAAGCCCTGGTTGGTCACCGGCACGCCGGGCGGCGGCTATATCATCGGCACCATGACCCAGTTGTTGGTGGGTGCCATCGATTACAAGCTGAACATCGCCGAAGCCGCCCAGCGCCCGCGCCTGAACCAGGGCGCCGGCGATGCCCCGCTGGAGCTTGAGGAAGGCTTCTCGCCCGATCTGGTGCCGCTGCTGATGGCGCGTGGCCACAAGGTGCGGCTGTCCAACACCATGGGCAGCACCCAATCGATCATGATAGAGGGCGATCGCTTCATGGGGGCCGCCGATACGCGCCGCCCCGATGCCGTGGCGCTGGGCGTCAGGTAATCAGCGGCTTGTGGCCGGAAGGTGAAATCCATGAAAACGCATCTGCTCTTCGTTTCCGCAGCCCTGATCGGTCTGCCGTCTGACGCCATGGCCCAGACCGCGCCCAAGGATTTCTTCAAGCAGCCGCCTGGGACGGACTATTACCTGGCCAACTACACCGAATACGAAGCCTATCTGAAGAAGCTGGCTGGCGAGTCCGACCGGATGAAGCTGGTGGATATCGGCAAGACCGCCGAGGGGCGCACCATGTGGGTGGCGATCGTCTCCACGCCGGCCAATCTGGCGCGGATGGAAGAATATCGCGGCATCGCCCAGAAATTGGCGCAGGCGCGCGGCGTCGATGAAGCGCAGGCGCGCGTCCTGGCGGCGCAGGGCAAGGCCATCGTGTGGATCGATGCCGGGCTGCACGCCACCGAAACCGTGACATCGCAAGGCCAGATCCAGGTGCTGCACCGCATGCTGACCCAGACAGACGCGGAAACCATGCGGATGCTGGAGGACAGCATCATCCTGTTCGCCCACGACAATCCCGATGGCATGGAACTGGTGAGCAACTGGTACATGCGCAAGGCCGATCCGAAAAAGCGGGAATTCGCAACGCTGCCAAGACTTTATCAGAAATATATCGGCCACGACAACAACCGCGATTCCTATATGGTGCAGATGCCGGAGACACAGAATGTCAACCGCATGCTGTTCCGCCAATGGTTTCCGCAGATCGTCTATAACCAGCACCAGACCGGCCCCGAAGGCATGGTGGTGTTCGTGCCGCCGTTCCGCGATCCGTTCAATTTCAACTATGATCCGATCGTGATGACCGAACTGAACGAGGTCGGCGCGGCGATGCATTCGCGGCTGATTGCCGAGGGCAAGGCCGGATCAGGCATGCGCAGCGCGGCGCGTTATTCGACCTGGCACAATGGCATGGAGCGCAGTGTCGCCTATTTCCACAACAGCATCGGATTGCTGACGGAGATCATCGGCGGCCCGACGCCCACCACAATCCCGCTGGTGCCGACCACGCAATTGCCGCGCGGCGACGAGATGTTGCCGATCAGCCCGCGCCCCTGGCATCTGCAGGACACGCTGGATTACCAGTGGACGCTCAATCGCGCGGTGATCGATTATGCCTCGCGCAACCGTGAGCGCCTGCTGTTCAACATCTGGCGGATGGGCACCAACAGCATCGAACGCGGCAGCCGCGACAGCTGGACGATCACGCCTTCAAAGGTAGATCGGCTGGCCAATTCGGCACCGCTGCGTGCCGATGGCGCCGATGAATATGACCGGCCGCGCGCCGGGGGGCCCAAGAAGGTCGATCCGAAACTCTATGCCACCATCCTCAACGCCCCGGCCGATCGTGATCCGCGCGCCTATGTGATTCCGGCCAACCAGCGCGATCTGCCCACCACAGTCACCTTCCTGAACGCGCTGATCAAGAACGGCGTGGAGGTGGAGCGCGCCACCGCCGCCTTCACCGCCGGCGGCCGATCCTATCCGGCCGGCAGCTTTGTGGTGCGCACCGCGCAAGCCTATCGCCCGCACGTGCTCGACATGTTTGAGCCACAGGACCATCCCAACGATGTGCCCTATCCCGGCGGCGCCCCGACTGCCCCCTATGATGTGGCGGGCTACACGCTGGCCTATCAGATGGGCGTGCAGTTTGATCGCCTGCTCGATCCGGTCGAGGCGAAGACAGCGCCCATTGCCGATCTGATGCAGCCGCCGGCCGGGCGCATCACCGGCGCTGACAAGGCCAGGGGGGGCAATGCCGGCTGGCTGATCGGCCATGAAACCAACAACAGCGCGATTCTGACCAATCGGCTCCTGAAAGCCGGCGTCAAGCCGGCCTGGGTGAAGGAGGCCGTGACACTGGGCAACGACACGCTGGCACCTGGCAGCATCTGGGTGCCGGCCTCCGCCGCAGCTGATGCGGTGGTGAAGACAGCGGTGGCGGAACTGGGTCTGACCGCCCATGCCGCCGCTCGCCCGCCCGCATCGCCGACCACCCGGCTGCGCCCGGTTCGGATCGGCCTGGTCGATCGTTATGGTGGGCTGATGACCGCCGGCTGGACGCGCTGGGTGCTCGAGCAATATGAATTTCCGTTCGAGGTGATCTATCCGCAGCGTGTCGAGGCGGGTGGGCTGAAACGGCAATTTGACGTGCTGCTGTTTGCTGATGGCGCGCTGCCAGGCAAAGGCGCTTGGGGCGGGGAACGCGGCTCGTCACAGCCCAAGCCGGAGGACACCCCGGCCGAATGGAAAGCCGCAACAGGCACGCTCACCGATCCCAGGACTATGCCGGCCTTGACCGAATTCTTCCGTGCTGGTGGCGCGGTCGTCGCCGTGGGCGGCTCGGCCCGGCTGGCCGAAATGTTCGGCGCGCCGCTGGCGTTGGCCCAAAGCCGCACCGAGAATGGCGAGGCCCGCGCGCTCGACACCAAGGAGTTTTTCATCCCCGGCTCGGTGCTGCGCGCCCAGGTCGATAACCGGCAGCCGCTGGCCTATGGAATGCCGACGCAAGTGGACATGTTCTTCAACCGCTCCCCCACCTTTGTGCCGGCGGCTGGTACCGGCACCGCCACGCCGGTCTCGTGGTTCCAGGGCCGATCGCTGCTGCGCAGCGGCTGGGCGGTGGGCCAGGAGCAGCTGGCCGGCACCATCGCGGTGGCCGATATCGACGTGGGCCGCGGCAAGCTGTTCGTGATGGGCCCGGAAATCGTCCAGCGCGCCCAAGCCTATGGCACGTTCAAGTTCCTGTTCAACGCGCTGCACTATGGCGGCGCCGAACGCTGAACCGGACAACACATCGCCTGGGCCTGGCAGGTGCCATCGCCAGCGCATCAATTGGCAGGTTTTCAGGCTGCTTTCCGAGCATACCCGCGCCGGTGGGTGCGTGGCAGGCCGCCAGCGCTGTGGTTCGCGGACAGTATCACTCTTGAACGAAGGGTTGCCGCGAAGGCTCAGGACAAGCGCCTGATTCCAGGCTTGGATGCCGAAGGCCCACTGCTGACGCTGGTAGCAAGCTTGTCCTGCTTTTTGCGGAACTTCTGCACGCGGCGTTGGTTATAGGGCCACGGACAGCGCCGTCCGCAACGCGATCGGCTCAAGATGATGGATGTGCGCAGCCCCATGTGGCCGGGGCAAAGCTTGTTGGGCGCCCGCACATCGGTTTCCCGGCATCAGGCAAATTTGCGCCCATGATCGCCAGGCTTTTCCGCCCGCGCCCGTCGCCCTGGTTTGGCGAGAAGCCGATCCGCGAGGAGTTGTTCGGCCTCGAACGGCTGCAGGATCACGCCCGCAGCCTGGCATGGACGCAGGCCTGCGATGTGGTGCCAAGACGCGGCGTGTCGCTGAGTGCCCGGTTGGCCGACAACGAAACGCGGCTGCGGCAGACGTTCCGCGCGACGATGCTGGCCTTGCAGGCGGCAATGCCGATCACGCCGGCCGCCGAATGGCTGGTCGACAATTTCCACCTGGTCGAACGCCACATCCGGGATGTGCGCGCCAATTTGCCGCCGGCGTTCTACCGCCTGTTGCCCAAGCTGGTCGCCGGGCCATTCATCGGCTGTCCGCGCGTGTTCGGCATTGCCTGGGCCTATGTCGCGCATACCGACAGCCGCTTCGACGCCGAAGCGCTGACCGGCTTCATGCGCGCCTATCAGGAGGTGCAGCCGCTGACGATCGGCGAATTGTGGGCGGTGGCCACCACGCTGCGCATCGTGCTGATCGAGAATCTGCGCCGCTTTGCCGTGCGCATCGAACATAGCCAGGCGGATCGCCAATCCGCCGATGCACTGGCCGATCGCCTGCTGGGCGTGGAAACCGGGGTGGCCGAGCCGGCGGCCGTGGTTCTGGCTGGCCATCACGGCCCGGTGTCCGACGCGTTCGCCGTGCAGTTCGTGCACCGGCTGCAGATCCACAGCGACAGCGCTGCTCAGGCGCTGACGTGGCTTGATGCCGGGCTGGCAGAACGCGGAACCAACAGCAACGCCGCGATCATTTCCGAACAGGAACGCCAGATCGGCGCCACCGTGACGGTGCGCAACATCATCACCAGCATGCGGGTGATGGCGGAAATCGACTGGTCGGTGTTGTTCGAGAACATGTCGCCGGTCGATGATCTGCTGGCGGCGAACGACAGCTATCGGGCCATGGATTTCGCCAGCCGCAACCATTATCGGACCGCCATCGAAGCGCTGGCGCGAAGTTCGCCGCTGTCTGAAATCGAGGTAGCGGCGCGCGCCTTGCAGGCGGCTGGCATGGCCCGCTTTGGCGATGGCATGATCGATCCCCGTCGGGGCGATCCCGGCTATTATCTGGTTGCAGCTGGCCGGCCGTTGCTGGAGACGCAGATTGGCTATCACGCGCCCATCAGGGTCTGGCCGCGCCGGTTGAGTCGCCGCCTGGGCCTGCCCGGCTATGGCGCGGTGATCATGGCGTTGGCGGCGCTGATCCTGCTGGTGCCAGCGCTGGCGTTGACGGGCCTGCAGATCACACCAGCCTGGGTGCTGTTGCTGCTGGTTCTGGGGGCAATTCCGGCGCTTGATGCCGCGGTGGCGCTGGTCAACGCCGGGGTGACGCGCGCCATTCCGGCCACCTTCCTGCCGGCGCTGGAATTGCGGCAAGGCGTTCCCGAAGAATTGCGGACGCTGGTTGCGGTGCCCGTGATGCTCACATCGGCACACGGCATTGCCGAACAGATCGAGACACTGGAAATCCATCATCTCGCCAGTCTGGAAGGCGATGTGCATTTCGCCCTGCTGTCGGATTGGGGCGATGCGCCGGCCAAAACCCAGGACAATGATGCCGCGCTGCTGGCACTGGCTAGCGCGGGGATTGCCGGGTTGAACGCGCGCTATCCAGGCATCGCCGGGGGTGACCGCTTCCTGCTGCTGCACCGGCGGCGGCAATGGAGCCGCAGCGAAGGCGTGTGGATGGGCTGGGAGCGCAAGCGCGGCAAGCTGCAGGAATTGAACCGGCTGCTGCGCGGTGCCAGCGATACCAGTTTCATCACCGCCGATGGCCGGGCACCAAGGGTGCCCGACCATGTCAAATTCGTCGTCACGCTTGATGCCGATACACGGCTGCCGCGCGACACGGTGCGGCGCCTGATCGGCAAGCTGGCGCATCCGCTGAACCAGCCGCGTCTCGATCCCGTCAGCCGGCGCGTGGTGGAAGGCCATGGCCTGTTGCAACCACGGATCACGCCGGCGCTGGCCATCGGCCATGAAGGATCATGGTATCAGCGGTTGTTTTCCAGCCACAGCGGCATCGATCCTTATGCCGCGGCGGTTTCCGATGTGTATCAGGATCTGTTCGGTGAAGGCTCCTACGCCGGCAAGGGCATTTACGATGTGGATGCGTTCGAAGCCGCGCTGTCCGGGCGGGTGCCGGAATCCACCCTGCTGAGCCATGATCTGTTCGAAGGCGTTTTTGCCCGCGCCGGCTTTGCCAGCGACGTGGAGGTGGTGGAGGAATTCCCCGAACGCCATGACGTTGCGTCGCGCCGCTATCATCGCTGGGCGCGGGGGGACTGGCAGTTGCTGCCCTGGATAATGGGGTTGCGGCGCAGTGCAGGCACCGCCTTGCCGATGACCGGCCGGGCCAAGATGATCGACAATCTGCGGCGCAGCCTGACGGCGCCGGCGGTTGTGGCCGCGCTGTTTGCCGGCTGGCTGTTGCCGCTGCCAGCGGCGCTGTTGTGGACGCTGTTCCTGGTGCTGCTGCTCGCCGTACCGGCGCTCATCCCGCTTTTCGAAAGCCTGCTCAGGTGGCCAACCGGCGTTCCGATTGCCGCGCAATTGCAGGCGCTTGGGGCCGATCTGCGATTGGCCTTGGCGCGCTGGGGGCTGGTGATCATGTTCCTCGCCGATCAGGCCTGGCTGATGGGCGATGCCATCGCGCGCACCCTGATCCGGGTGACGATCACCCACCGCAACATGCTGCAATGGGTGCCGGCGGCGCAACTGGCTGATGCGATGCGGCTTGAAACCAGCGGCTTTTACGGGCGCATGCCGGGCGCCATCATGCTGTCCATCATCGGGCTGGGTCTTGCCGTTGCCGGCGGCGCGGGAAGCTGGCCGGTGGCGCTGATCTTCGCGCTGCTGTGGGTGGCTTCGCCGGCCGTGGCCTGCCGGATCAGCACCCCGCCGGTGCTGCCGCAACGGCTGATGCTGGATGCGGCTGACAGCAGGCAGATGAGGCTGATCGCGCGGCGCACCTGGCGTTATTTCGAATATGTGGTGACCCCGGCCGAAAACATGCTGCCGCCCGACAATTTTCAGGAAGAGCCGGTGCCCGTCATCGCGCACCGCACGTCGCCCACCAATGTGGGCCTTTATCTGTTGTCGGTGGCGAGCGCGCGCGATTTTGGCTGGATCGGCACGTGTGAGGCGATCGATCGGCTGGAAGCGACCATGGCAACCCTGGCGCGCCTGCCACGGTGCCGGGGGCATTTCTACAATTGGTACGACACACGTGATGGCCGGGTGCTCGATCCGCCCTATGTGTCGTCGGTCGACAGCGGCAATCTGGCCGGGCATCTGATCGCGCTGGCCAATGCCTGCAACGCGTGGCGCGAACAGCCGCAAACCGATGCGACCCGCCTTGCCGGCGTGCACGACGCCCTGGCCATTTTCCAGGCGTTGCCCGGCGCCAGCGCAGCGACAAGCGCGACCGCAGCGGCGCTGACGGGAAGGCTGCACGCCGATGTTGGCGTGGATTGGGACGATCTTGGCCTTGCCGTCTTGCACATGGGGGCGACGCTGGCCGCCGCCGTCACGCCCGACGATGATGAACGGCTGTTCTGGCTGGCCGCCGTGGGCGCTGCCATCAACAGTCACCAGCGCGATGCCCAGCATGACGCCGAAGCCGCCAGCGCCGGTGCGCGCTTGTTGGCGCTGGCCACAACCGCACGTGCCATGGCGATGGCGATGGACTTTGCCTTCATGCTGCACCCGGATCGCAAGCTGCTTTCGATCGGCTATTCGGATGCCACCGGCATGCTGGATGAAAACCACTACGACCTGTTGGCCTCGGAAGCCCGGCTCGCCAGCTTCTTTGCCATTGCCAAGGGCGATGTTCCGGCCCGGCACTGGTTCAGATTGGGCCATGCCGTCACGCTCAGCACGGCCGGGCCGCTGCTGGTGTCGTGGTCGGGTTCCATGTTCGAATATCTCATGCCGGCGCTGGTCATGCGCCCGCCGGCCGGCAGCCTGCTGGAACGCACCGAGTGCCGGGCGGTCGCGGCCCATATCGAATACGGCGCGCAACATGATCTGCCGTGGGGCATTTCGGAATCCGCGTTCAACGCCCGCGATCTGGAAATGACCTATCAATATTCCAATTTCAGTGTGCCACGCCTGGGGCTGAAGCGCGGGCTGGCAGACGATCTGGTGATTGCGCCCTATGCCACCGCGCTGGCCGCCATGGCCCAGCCGCACGCCGCCATCGCCAATTTCAAGCGCCTCGATGCGGCCGGCGCGATGGGGCGTTTTGGCTATTATGACGCGCTGGACTACACGGCGTCGCGGCTGCCGATCGGCCGCAGCGTGGCCATCGTTCGCAATTTCATGGCGCATCACCAGGGCATGACGATCGTGGCGCTGGCCAACAACTTGTTGGGCGGCATCATGTGTGATCGCTTCCATGCCGAACCGCTGGTGAAAGCCGCCGAACTGCTGTTGCAGGAACGCATGCCGCGCCTGGTGGCGGCTGCCCCAATCGCGGCTGCCGACGAAGCCCAACCGGCCACCAAGACGCCGTTCATCAGCCGCTACGTCGGCCGGCAATTTGCCACGCCGCACACGCCAACCCCGGCAACCCATCTTCTGTCCAACGGCCGATACACGCTGATGATCACCGCGGCCGGATCAGGATACAGCCGTTGGCGCGACATTGCCGTCACCCGCTGGCGCGAAGACCCGACGTGCGACGATTGGGGCTCCCATGTCTATCTGCGTGATGCCGACAGTGGCGAAATCTGGTCGGCCGGCTTCCAGCCGATCCGCCGTGAGCCAGACAGCTATGCCGTCAGCTTCAAAGAAGACCGCGCCGAGTTCGTCCGCCGCGATGGCGATCTGACGACCAGCATGACCGTGCTGGTTTCGGCAGAAGACGACAGCGAGGTGCGGCGTGTGTCGATCGGCAATGCCGGCAGCCGGGTGCGCACCGTCGAGATCACCTCGTTCGCCGAACTCGCGCTGGCCCCGCAGGCCGCCGACATTGCACACCCGGCCTTTTCCAAATTGTTCATCGAAACCGAATGCCTGCCGGGCAGCCATGCCCTGCTCGCCCGCCGCCGCCAGCGCGACCCGGCCGACCGTGAAACCTGGGCCGCGCACCTGATCGTGGTGGACGACAAGGCGGTGGGATCGTGCGAGTTCGAAACCGATCGCGCCCAGTTTCTGGGCCGGGGCGGCAATGCCCACTGGCCGCGTGCCGTTGCCGATGGCCGATCCCTTTCAGGGTCGCAGGGCGCCGTGGTCGATCCGGTGTTCGTGCTGCGCACCCGGGTGCGGGTGGCGCCCGGCGAAACGGCCCATGTGGCGTTCTGGACGATGGCGGGCTCCAGCCGGCAAGCGGTTCTGGAAAAGATCGACAAGCACAACGCACCCACCGCCTTTGAACGCGCGGCCACGCTGGCCTTCACCCAGGCCCAGATCCAGCTTCACCATCTGCGGCTGGGTGCGGGCCAGGCCGCCCAGTTCCAGCGGCTGGCCGGGCACATGATCCATGTTTCGGCCAGCATGCGGCCCGGCACCATGGCCCTCGCGCAGGGAGCCGGCCCGCAATCGGGTCTGTGGTCGCTGGGCATCTCCGGCGATCTGCCGATCATCGTGCTGCGCATCGCCGATATCGAGCAGCTCGCCGTGGCACGTGAACTGATGCAGGCCACCGATTATTGGCGGATGAAACAGCTGCCGTTTGATCTGGTGATCATCAACGAGCGCGGCGCATCCTATGTGCAGGATCTGCAAAGCGCGCTTGAGGGCCTGGTGCGGGCCAGCCATTCGCGCGCGCAGTTCGGCGAGCGCAGCCCCGGCACCGTGTTCGTGCTGCGCGCCGATCTTGTGCCTGAACCCACAAGTGACCTGCTGCTGGCAGTGGCGCGGGTGGTGATCGATGCGCACAACGGCCCGTTGGCCAGCCAGCTTGACGCGCGGCGTGAACCGGCGCTGCGCCGCCGCCTGCCGCGCCTGGCACTCGCCGCCAAGGCCGATCGTCCGGCCAGCCTGCCGGCGCTGGAATATTTCAACGGCATCGGCGGCTTTGCCGAAAACGGCCGGGAATATGTCATCGTGCAGGGGCCGGGCCAGACGACGCCGATGCCGTGGATCAATGTGATCGCCAATGCCGATTTCGGCTTCCAGGTGTCGGCTGATGGCGCCGGCTTCACCTGGGCCGCCAACAGCCGCGAGCACCCGTTGACGCCGTGGTCCAACGATCCGGTGGGTGATCCGGCCGGACAGGCTTTCTACATCCGCGATGATGACGATGGCGCCTTGTGGAGCCCAACCGCGGCACCGATCCGTGATCCGGCCGGCACCTATGTGGCGCATCATGGCTGGGGCTACAGCCGCTTTGAGTTTGCAGTATCGGGGCTGGAGTTCGGCCTGATCGAATTTGTGCCCATCGCCGATCCGGTGAGGATTTCACGGCTGACCATCCGCAACAATTCGGGGCGGTCGCGGCGGCTGACGGTCGCAGCCTATGTGGAATGGGTGCTGGGGCCATCGCGCGCTGCCGCCGCGCCGTTCACCGTCACCCACAGCGATCCGGCCAGCGGTGCGCTGTTTGCCGGCAATGCCTGGGTTGCGGGTTTTGCCGGCCGCACCGCCTTTCTTGATCTGGGCGGGCGGCAGACCAGCCTGAGCGGGGACCGCCGGGAGTTCATCGGGCGCAACGGCGATATGGGCGATCCGCTGGCGATGGCGAGCCAAGCCCCGATGTCCAACCGCGTCGGGGCCGGCCTCGATCCCTGCGGCGCGATGCAGACGCAGATCGAACTGGCCGATGGCGCCAGTATCGAAATCCTGTGCCTGCTGGGCGAAACGGCGGGCGACGCCGCCGCCCGCACGCTGATCGAACGCTATCGCACCGCCGATCTTGATGCCGTGCTGGCCGACGTAACCGACGATTGGGCCGACGTGCTGGGTGCGGTGAGCGTCACCACGCCGGACCGATCGCTCGACATCATGCTGAATGGCTGGCTGCTCTATCAAACGCTGGCGTGCCGCATCCGCGCGCGCGCCGGCTTTTATCAGGCCAGCGGTGCCTATGGTTTTCGCGACCAGTTGCAGGACGTGATGGCGCTGGCCACGGTGCGGCCGGCGATTGCCCGCGCCCAGATCCTGCGGGCAGCGGGCCGGCAATTCATCGAAGGCGATGTGCAGCATTGGTGGCTGCCACAGGCCGGCAATGGCGTGCGCACCCGCTTTGCCGATGATCGCGTCTGGCTGGCGCTGGTGACGGCGCATTATCTCTCGACAACCGGCGATGCAGCGATCCTGTCGGACGAGATTGCGTTCCTCGAAGGCCCCATGCTGGCCCCGGGCGAGATGGAAAATTTCTTCCATCCCGGCACCAGCAACAGTTCGGCCAGCCTGTATGAACATTGCGCGCGGGCACTGGATGCCAGCCTTGCGGTCGGGGTGCATGGCCTGCCGCTGTTTGGTGGTGGCGACTGGAACGACGGAATGAACCGGGTTGGCCATGACGGGCTGGGCGAAAGCGTCTGGATGGGCTGGTTCCTCGATGCCAGCCTGGCGGCATTCCTGCCGATCGCGGCCGCCCGCGGCGACACGGCGCGCGTTTCGGTCTGGACGGCCCATGCCGCCGCCTTGCGCGCGGCGCTGGATGGCGAGGCCTGGGATGGTGACTGGTATCGGCGCGGCTGGTTCGATGCTGGCGCGCCGCTGGGATCATCGGCCAGCGACGAATGCCGGATCGATTCCATCGCCCAATCCTGGGCGGTGATTTCGGGCGGCGGCGACCCGGCGCGGGCGCGCCGTGCGATGGCTTCCGCCTGCCGCGAACTCGTCTCGACCGAAACCGGGCTGGCACTGCTGTTTGCACCGCCGTTCGATCACACGCCGCTCGATCCCGGCTATATCAAGGGTTATCCGCCCGGGCATCCGCGAAAATGGTGGGCAATATACCCATGCCGCCCTCTGGTCGGTGATCGCCTGGGCCATGCTGGGCGACGGCAACCAGGCGGGCTCGCTGCTCGCCATGCTCAACCCGATCAACCACAGTCTCACGCCTTCCGAGCTGCATCGTTACAAGGTGGAGCCGTATGTGGTGGCCGCCGACATCTATTCGCGGCCGCCCAACGTCGGGCGCGGTGGCTGGACCTGGTATACCGGTGCGGCCGGCTGGATGCAGCGGGCGGGCCTGGAATATCTGCTGGGTGTGCGCATTCGCGACGGTTTCCTCGAGATTGATCCTTGCATTCCCGATCACTGGCCCGGCTTTGAGGTCATGCTGCGCCACCTCGGTTGCCGTTATGATATCAATGTCACCAACCCCGACCGCGTCTGTGGCGGTATCGCCTCGGCCGAGTTGGACGGGGTGCCATGCCCCCAAGTCCCTTGGGGCAGTTCGCTGCGCATCCCGCTGCGGCACGGCGCTTCCGGCTGCACGGTCAACATCATTCTCGGTTCGTCGCAGCGCCGGTGAACTTATCCGCCGTTCGGGCGTTTGATCTGTGTTCACCATGCTGAACAGAAGGAGCGGCCATGATTGTCTTTGCCATCGTCAAGTTACCCTATGGCTGGGCGGTTCGCCGAGATGACTGCATGATGATGCCCGCTGCCTGCCGTGCTGCCGCCGTCGCTGCGGCCGAACGGATGGTGCGCGCCTTCGGCAACCAGGGCGAGCGGGCCGTGCTGCAATTCGAAAGCGCAGAGGGCAATGCCGCTGGCTAGGTTCAAACATGGCGTCGGTTCCCGAAGCAGATGCGCCACCAGCTTGCGCCACTCCCCGACTTGGCGATTGCACTGGGTGATGCCCCTGGAAAGTGCAAGGATGGGCCGGCGGGTTGATTGCCCGGTTATTGCTGGAGACCTGCCATGGACGATGATGATTATGTGTATGATGACGTCAGCGGCGAGTGGGTGCCCGCGGCCCAGTTGGCGGCGCGTGCCGCGGCAGCCGACCGGATCGAGGTGCGTGATGCGGTGGGCAATCTGCTGGCCGATGGCGATCAGGTGACGTTGATCAAGGATCTGGATGTGAAGGGCGCCGGCCAGACGCTGCGGCGCGGCACGTTGATCAAATCCATCCGGCTGACCGGCGACAGCCAGGAAATTGACTGCAAATTTGATGGCATCAAGGGCCTGGTGCTGCGCGCCGAGTTTGTGAAGAAGCGCTGATGAGACCGCATGTCGAAGCCCATCTCGTGTCGCGCATTGGCTGGCTGCGGGCGGCGGTGCTTGGGGCCAATGATGGCATTGTCTCCACCGCCAGCCTGATCCTGGGTGTGGCGGCCGCCGGGGCCGATCGGCAGGCGTTGCTGGTGGCGGGGGTGGCCGGGCTGGTGGCGGGTGCCATGTCGATGGCGGCGGGCGAATATGTCTCGGTCAGCTCCCAATCCGATACCGAAGCGGCCGATCTGGCGCGGGAACGCGCCGAGCTGGCCGCCGATCCCGATCATGAACTGCAGGAACTGGCCGAGATTTACCGGGCGCGCGGGCTGGATGCCGAAACCGCAACCCGCGTGGCCAGCCAGATGATGGCGCATGATGCCATCGGCGCCCATGCCCGCGACGAACTGCACATCACCTCCACCACCGCGGCGCAGCCGGTGCAGGCGGCCCTGGCATCGGCCGGGACGTTCACCTTGGGCGCGGCGCTGCCGCTGGCGTTGGCTGCCGTATTGCCACTGGGCTGGATCGTGGCCGGGGAAGCGGCCGGATCAATCCTGTTTCTGGCCCTTTTGGGCGCTGTGGGCGCCCGGGCTGGCGGCGCAGCGGCGCTGAAACCGGTGGCGCGCGTGGTGTTCTGGGGGGCGCTGGCCATGGCGCTCACCGCCGGCATCGGCCGGTTGGTGGGCACGGCAGTGTGATGCCACGGCCGGCAGCTCACGGTTCTTCGGCGTGCATCCACAAGGTGTGACTGTCCACGCGCAAGCGGGTGATGGCCTCCAGCGCCGCCGTGCGGGCCTTCACTTCATCAAGGGCGGTATCGCGGGCCAGGCGTTCGGCCAGCAGCCGATCGGCCAGATCCACCCCGCCCAGCCGGTGGCCTTCGCGCTGGCGCAGGGCGGCGGCGGCGGCGGCTTCGGCGGCCATGTGCGCCTGTTCCCACGCCTTCAGATAACCGGTTGCCAAGGCCGCATCTTCGGCCGCCATCGCATTGATCGCCAACCGGGTGGCGGCCAGATCGGCGGCAGCGGCGGTGCTGGCGGCGGTGGCGCGATCGGCGGCGGCGGCGCGCGCCCGCCCGCCCAATGGCATGGCGATCACCAGCCCCAGGCCTTTTTCATTGCCGCCCTGTTCGGAAAACGCCCGCAGGCCGATGCTGGGATCAGCCACCCGGTTGCGGGCGGCGCGGGCCTTCAGGGCTTCGGCCTGTTCGAAATCCGCGGCCGATGCGCCGATTTCGTGGCTGCGTTCCACCACCAGCAGCGCCAGCTTTGCCGGGCCTTCGGCGGGTAGCACCGGTTCGGGCAAGGGCGGCGGGCTGGCGGGCAGCGGCAGATCAGGGAAGCTGGCAGCCAGCATGGCGCGGGCAGCGGCTTCCCGCGCCTGGGCCTGCAAGGCGGCGGCCTGCACGGCGGCTTCGGCGGCCTGCGCCTGATCCAGTTCCAGCGGGCTGGCGTCGCGCAGCGCCAGGCGCTGGCGGGTGGCCGCCACGGCGGTGGCCATGATCCGGGCTGATTGGTGCAGGGCGCGCTGTTCGGCGGCACTGCCCAGCCAGGCCCACCACTGCCGGGCCAGCATCAGCGCGGCCTGGTGACGGGCATCATCGGCGCGGTTGTCGGCCGCACTGATCCCGGCGGCCCCGGCGCGGCGATCGATTGCGGCCTTGCCGGGCAAGCGGATCGGCCGGGTGAATTGCAGATCATATTCCGGCACCAGCCCCACGCCGCGCACGTTGCGGCGCTGGATCGTGCCCTGGGCCACCACCTCTTCGGGGCCGATGGCCAGGATGCGGGCATCGGCCCGCGCGGCTCCGATGCGGGCGCGGGCGGCCAGCACGCTGGGGTGATTGTCCAACGCGGCGGCCACGATGGCTTCGGGCGGCAGGCCGGGTTCGGCCATGGCCGGGGCGGCCAGCAGCAACAACAGGGCGGCAAAGGGCTTCATGCGGGTTTTGCCTCACCAAAGCGGGCATAGAGCAGCGGCAGCAGAACCAGGGTGAGCATGGTGGCGCTCACCAGCCCACCGATCACCACGATGGCCAGCGGCTTCTGGATTTCCGATCCCGGCCCGGTGGCAAACAACAAGGGCACCAGCCCGAAGGCGGCGATGCTGGCGGTCATCAACACCGGGCGCAGGCGGCGGCGGGCGCCCTGCTCCACCGCTTCGGCCAGCGCCAGGCCTTCGCCCCGCAACTGGCGGATATAGCTGACCATCACCAACCCGTTGAGCACGGCAATGCCCAGCAGCGCGATGAAGCCCACACTGGCCGGCACCGACAGATATTCGCCGCTGGCCCACAGCGCGAGGATGCCGCCGACCATGGCAAAGGGGATCATCAACAGGATCAGCACCGCCGGCCGCAGCGCCCGGAAGGTGAGCACCAGCAAGCCAAGGATCAGCGCCAGCGCCACCGGCAGCACCAGCGACAGGCGGGCAGCGGCGCGCTGCTGGTTTTCGAACTGGCCGCCCCAAACGATGCGATAGCCCGGCGGCATCGGCACATCGGCGGCTATCCGCGCCTGGGCTTCGGCCACATAGCCGACGATATCGCGGCCCGACACGAACGCCTGCACCAGTGCAAAGCGTGAACCATTCTCATGCTCCAGCTTCACCGGGCCGGCGATGCGGGCGGGCACGGCCACGTCCCCGGCCCGCACCTGCTGGCCGCCGGCCCCGATCAACGGCGTGTCGATCAACGCCGCCGTGCCGTCGCTGGCCGTGGACGCGCCGGCATTGATCATCACCGGCACCCGGCGCAGCCCCTGGGTCACACTGCCGGCGGACAGGCCTTCCAGCTGGGCGCGCAGCACATCCTGCACCTGGGTGATGGTCAATCCGGCGCGGCCGGCGGCTTCGCGGTCGATGCCCATCTGCAGATAATCCACGCTGTCATCGGCGACGGTGATCACTTCGGTGGCGCCCGGCGTGGCGCGCAGCCGGGTGGCTACCGCACTGGCCAGCCGGGACAATTCACCCAGATCGGGGCCGAAGATCTTCACCGCCAGGTCGCCCCGGCTGCCGGTGAGCATTTCCGAAACGCGCATTTCGATGGGCTGGGTATAGCTGGGCTCGATGCCGGGATGGGCGGCCAGCGCGCCGCGGATCTTCTCGGTCAAGGCCGACTTGTCGGGCACGCTCCATTCGCTGCGCGGTTTCAGCGCCAGAAACATGTCCGTCTCGTTCAGCGCCATCGGATCAAGGCCAAGCTCGTCGGCGCCCAGCCGGGCGATGGCGCCGGTCACTTCCGGCACGGCGGCCAGCACGCTTTTCTGCACCGCCAGATCGCCATCGATGCTGTGCTGCAAGCTGACCGACGGGTGCTTGGCCAGCTGCACCAGCACGGCGCCTTCATCCAGCGTGGGCAGGAAGATCTTGCCCACTTGGCTATAGGCAAAGCCGGCAAGCGCCAGCGACACCAGCGCCAGGCCGGCGACCAGCCGCTGCTGCCCGCGCGCCGCCGCCAGCATCCGGGCATAAAATGGGTTCAGCTTGCGCATCAGCCAGGGCTCATGACCCTCGGCATGCGCGCGCAGGGCCAGATCAGACAACATGGGGATCAGCGTGAGCGCCAGCAGCAGCGATGCGGCCAGCGCCAGCACGATGGTGACGGCGACCGGCGCGAACAATTTGCCTTCCAGCCCCTCCAGCGCCAGCAGCGGCAGGAACACCAGGATGATGATCAGGATGCCCGACGCCACCGGCTGAATCACCTCACCCGTGGCCAGGCCGACGCGCAGCGTGCGTGATCCGGCGTTGCCGCGCGCCAGATGCTCGACAATGTTTTCCACCACCACCACCGCGCCATCCACCAGCAGGCCAATGGCAATGGCCAGGCCACCCAGGCTCATCAGATTGGCGGTGAGGCCAAAGCCGCGCATCAGGATGAAGGTGATCAGCGCCGCCATCGGCAGCGCCGCCGTGACCACCAGCGCCGCGCGCCAATCGCCCAGGAACAACAGCAACAGCAGGATCACCAGCACGGCGGCTTCCAGCAGCGCCTCCTCCACCGTGCCCACGGCATGATCGATCAGTTCCGACCGGTCATAAAACACGTTGATCTTCATGCCCGCCGGCAGGCCCGGCGCCAGTTCGGCCAGCCGCGCCTTGATGCCGCCCACCACGTCGGCGGCGTTGGCCCCGCGCAGGCCGATCACCACCGCCTGCACGGTTTCACCCGTGCCATTGACGGTGGTCGCGCCATAACGCGCCAGGCTGCCGATGCGCACCTGTGCCACATCACGCACGCGCAGCGGCCCCGATGCGGTGGCGCGGATCACGGTGGCGCCCAGATCATCCAAGGTGGTCACCGCGCCCACGGCACGCACGATCAGGGTGGATTCCCCGGCCGCTGCCCGCCCGGCGCCATCGTTGCGGTTGCCGGCCTCCACGCTGGCGCGCAGCAGATCAAGATCGATGCCGGCCGCCGCCATGGCCGCCATGTCGGGCACCACTTCAAAGGTTTCGACCCGGCCGCCCAGCACGTTCACATCGGCCACGCCGGGCACGGTGCGCAGGGCCGGGCGCACGACATAATCCAGCACCCGCCGCCGTTCGGCCAGGCCTTGCGGGCCATCAAGGGTGAACATGAAGATATCGCTGAGCGGGGTCGAGATCGGCGCGAGGCCGCCGGAAACACCGGGCGGCAGTTCGCCGGCAACGGCGGCAAAGCGTTCTGCCACCTGGGCCCGCGCCCAATAAATATCGGCCGCATCGGAAAAGCTGATGGTGATATCGGCGATGGCATATTTGGCCACCGATCGCAGCATCTGCTGATCCGGCATGCCCAGCAGCTGCTGTTCGATCGGCGTGATGACGCGGGCTTCCACCTCTTCGGGCGTCATCCCCGGTGCCTTCAGGATCAGCTTGACCTGGGTGGGGGCAATTTCGGGGAAGGCATCGATGGGCAGCGTGATGAAACTCCACACACCGGCCACCGCCACCAGCAGCGCCAGTGCCGCCGTGAACCAGCGCTGTGCCAACGCCGCATCAACCAGCCGTTGCAGCATCAGCGTGGCACCGCCGCGCGCAGCTCGGGCAGGTTGCTGATGGCGACGCTGTCCCCGGCCTTCAGCCCGGCGGTGATCACGGCAGGATCGCCGCTGCCCACCAGCGTCACCGGCCGCGCGGCAAAGCCCGCGCTGCCCTTCACATACACCAGATCCTGGCCGTTTTCGCTGGCAATGGCGGCGGCAGGCACCGAGACCGCACCGGCCGGGGCCGCCGCGCGCAGCGTGAGGCGCAGCAGCCGGCCGCTCACCAAGGGCGCGCCGCCATCGGCCAGCCGCACCCGCGCCGCAAACGCCCGTGTGGCCGGATCCAGCGCCGCGGCCACGGTTTCCAGCCGGCCAGTCTGGCCACCATCGGTGGTGACCGGCAAACCGGCGCGCACCGCCGGGGCCAGACGTTCCGGAATTTGCAGGGCCAGCCAGCGGCTGCCGTCGCGTTCAATGATGATCGGTGCGCTCATGCCGTCCACCGCGGCGCCGGCATCCATGGCCATGCTCACCACCCGGCCGGCAATCGGCGCGACCAGCCGGATGCTGCCATCGCTGGCCACATGCGCCTGATCCAGCATCGCCCGCGCCATGCGCACACTGATATCGTCCTGATGGCTGGCCGCGGCGGCGGCATCGGCCCGGCTGCCCGCCACCACCCCGGCCCGCGCCAGTTCGGCCATCCGTGCCGCTTCGGCCGCTGTCACCCCGCGGCGCGATTGCGCCTGCGCCAGTTCGGCGGCCAGCGCCATGGCATCCCGGCTCACCACGATGGCCAGCAACTGGCCCGGCTGCACCACCTGCCCCGCCTGCACATGCACGGATCGGACCAGGCCGGCAAAAGGCGTCGCCACCGCCACCCGCGCGCCGGGCGGCTGCACCACCGTGGCCGAAAGCTGCGCCAGGATCATGTCGGTGGCGGCCACCGCAACAGCCGTGCGCGCTTCAATCTGCGCGGGCGCCTCGGGCGCCGGGGCCGGCGCCGTCTGGCTGCACCCGGCCAGCGCGGCGGCGATCAAAAGCGGGGCGGCAGGTCTGAACATGGCCACCCTGTGGCAGATGGATGCCGGCCCGTCACCCCGGTGCATACCGGAGGGGGGTGACAGCCGAGGACGATGCCCATCACCCCAATCCGTCACCCCAACCCGCTGCGTCGTGCTTGATCCGATCTCCCGCACCGCCGCCCGGCAATTTTCCGGCCTTATCTGCTGCCACCAAAGCGGATGACCAGGCTGCCATAAAAGCCATTGTCGTTCAGCCCGGAGGCAAAGCGGCCCTGATAGCCGATGCGGCCGGTGACCTTGTCGTTGAACAGGGCAGCCAGGCTGAAGCCGGCCATCACCGAATCCTTCTTGGCCAGCGGCGAGGTGACGGTGAACAGGGCAGCGCCCGGCGCATCGACAAAGCGCTGCGTGGTGGCGAAGCTGCCATCACTGTCGTTGCGATAGGCGATCCTGGCTTCCGGGATCACCACGCCCAGCTTGCCAGCCCATTTCAGGCCCGCCAGGAAGGATGTGCGGTTCTGGCTTTGATCGGCAAAGGCCAGATTGGCCCCGGCCACGCCGGTTTCGCTGAAGGCCTTCATCTTCACATTGCTGTAATCCACCGCCACGAACGGCGTCAGCCAGGTTTGGCCCAGCGCGATGCGGCCGCCAGCTTCGGCGTGGATCGCGGTGAGGCGGAAGTCGGGCTCTCCAGTGATGCCGCCGGCGGTGGTCAGCACGCTCACGGCGCGGCGGCTGTTGCCGTTCAACGCGGCATAGCTGCCGTTGGCGCGGATATAGAAATCACCCGCATCATAACCGGCCACCGCGCCGATCTGATACCCATCGGCCTTCACTTCACCGCCATAAAGATCAAAGCTGGATTTCACCTGGCGATAACCACCAAAGGCCCCGATGGTGAAATTGCTGACGGTGTAACCCACCCCTGCCAGCGCATGGCTGGCGCTGGTCTTGTGGCCGAGTCCGTTGGCATCTCCATCAATCCGGGCATCGTTGAAGCCGCCAGCAACCCACAGGCGCAGGCCATCGGCCTGATCACGGCAGGCATCGATGCCGCCGCGGGTGATGGCGCAATCACCCTGATCCGTAACCATGGTGTTGACCTGCAAGGCGTTGTTGCTGATCGCCTGCAAGGCCCCGGCATAATGCGCCCCGCTCAACTGGTTCATCGCATCGGCATAGCCGCCGGGGTTGTTGATCAGGAACAGATTGCCGAGCAGCGTGCCATAGGGATCAGCCTGGGTTGGGCTGTAGACCGCCTCAATGGCGTTTCCGGCGGCCGTTTGGTTGGCGGAAAGGCCGGGCACTGCGCCAAAGCCGACGCGGGTGATCATGATGTCGACATTGTTGCCGGCATCATAGACCGCCACCGGGGCCAGCATCGGCGAACCGATGTTGGTCACCACGGTCGCAAACGTGCCGGTGCGGGTGTTGGCATCGATCACATCGTTGAACAGATAGGCATTGGCATACAGGCCGTTGGGCGTGTTCAGCACCAGCCGCAGATTGGCCCCGGCCAGCGCCGCCGTGTTGGCCGTGATCGCCGGATAGGCGGCCTGGGCGGCCGGCGCCAGCGTGGCACTGGGCAGTTGCAGTTGCAGCGTGCTGCCGCTGGCCAGGGTGAAGCCTTGCACATTCACCCGGGCCGGGCCCACATAATTGGCATTGCCGGTCGGCTGATCCACCAGAAAGAGCGTGGCGCCGCTGGCCACGGTCAGGCTGCCCAGTGCGGCGGAACCCGCCGGATTGACAATGCCATCCAGCGTGGTCGTGCCGCTGGTGATGCCAACCGTATCGGCCGCACCCAGCCTGATGTTGCCATAAATGCTGCTGGTGCCGCTGAAGCGGATGTCAACCGGGTTGGCTGCGGCGCTGGTATCGATGGCAGTGCCACGTTTCCACACGCTGCCGCCGTTGCTGCTGACCCGCGCGACGATGCTGCCGCCATTGTTGATGATGGTCATGCGATCGGTTTCGCCCGCCAGAACCGGCGAGATGGCGAAATCGCTGACCACTATGCCGGTGGCCTGCGACACGCCGCCGTTGGTCACTGCCGATACGCGGATGGTGCCGCTGTTGGTGAAGCTGGCGATGCTGGCGGCCGATTGGACATGCACGCCCACCGCCGTGGCATCGGCATTGGGCATCTCACCGGCCGGCGCGCCGGTGGCGGTGGCGGTCACCGCCAGCGTGCCGCTGTTGGTGATGCTGCCGCTGAGCCGGTTGGTCCAGGTCGCCCAGGGATCTTCCACCGCGGCGTCCATCACCGTTTCCCCGCCGCCGCCATTGCCGCCGCCCTGGCCGCCATCCTGCCCATTGCCACCGCCGCCTGATTCCGGTGGCAGGGTGGTGGGATTGATATTGGCAAACAGATTCATGCCAGTGGCGGTCGCGCTGGCCTGGCCATTGCCGCTGGCCGCCGCGTTCACGGTAAATGTCCCGCTGTTGGTCAGGTTGAGCGCCAGCGGTTCGCTGATCACCTGGTAACCCAGCGCGATCGCTTGCGCTTCGGCGTCCATGGTGCCGGTGGCGGCGGCAGTGGTGGCAACCGTGAAGCTGCCGCTGTTGGCAAAGACCGCATTGAAGCCGCCGATCGAAACGCCGGCCTGGCGCACCCCTTCGGCCCCGGCGCTGGCCAGGGCCGAAGCCCCGCTGGCTGTGGCGCTCGACCCGGCACTGAAGCTGCCGGCGTTGGTGAAGTTCACATTGGACACGCCAATGATCTCGCCATTCTGCAGCACGCCGGCACCCAGCTGGGCAGAGGCGCTGCTGCTGCCAAGGGCGGTGCTGGTGGCCAGACTGTTGATGCTGATGCTGCCCCCGGCCATATTGCTGATCGTGGCAGTGCCAACCCGGCCCACGAATGTTTCCGGCCCGCCGGCTTCGACGATCTGGCGGATCGCGCCGTTCGAAATGGTTGCCGCGGTGGCGCTGCCCCCGGCCCCTGTCGACATCGCCCGCGACGTGAAGGTCGCGCCGATGCTGCCGGCGTTGCTGAACGTCGCGTTGGCGGTGCCTTCATCCGATCCGCTGGCCTGCGCCTGCACCAGAAACACCGAGCCCTTGCTGGTTTCGGCAGTGGAGAAGCCGTCGCCGCCCAGCGCGGTCGCGGTGGCGATGCCCAGCGCGGTGGCATTGGCATTTGCGCTGACCGTGATGCTGCGACCGGCCGTGTTGGTGAGTGAAGCACTGCCCACGTCGATCCCGGTGCCGTTCACGGCGCTGCGGATGTGGAACAGGCCATGTTCGCCGCCACCGGCACCGGCAGTGGCGGTGGCATCAAGCGCTGCCGACGTGGCATTGGCGGAAGACGCGGCCACGATCGTGCCGCTGTTGGTCATCGTGGTGGTGGCGACAACGCTGCCGCTGCCATTGCCCTGGGCGCGCAGGAACACCGCCTCTTCCAGTTCGGATGTGGCGCTGGCGGCATCGGTGGCGGTGGCGGTGGCGGCCGAAGAGAACGTGAAGCTGCCGCTGTTGCTGTGCGAAACACTGGTGGTGCCCGTCTTGTTGCCTTCGATCACGGCTTCCTGGTGAACGCCGCCGATGGCCGACGCGGCGGCGCGGGCGCCAAGGGCATCGCCCATGCCGGGGCCGGTGGTGCCGGTGGCGCTGGCGACCGAACCGATGGAGAGCGTGCCGCTGTTGACGAAGCTGCCCGCCACGATGGTGAAGGGGCCAGCGACATTCTGGTTGATGCCGTCAACCACGGCGGCATTGGCAATGGCCTGGGCTTCGGCGTTGGTGGCCGTCGCGCTGGCGCGAATGCTGGTGCTGCCGTTGTTGATCAAGGCTGCGGCGTCTTCGGTCGCGCCGCCTTCGGCCCCTGCCACAAGCTGTTCGATGGTGCCGCTGGCCACATCGATCACATTGGCGGTGGCGGCGGGCGACCCGGTGCTGACAACGCCCGTCACCAGCGGCACTTCACCTGGAATGATGGCAATCCTGGGCAGGCTGAGGCCCGGAACAGTCGTGGTCACCATCTGGGCAACAGCTGGCATGGTCAGGCACAAGGCCAGCACAGAAGAACCAATAGCGATCTTCTGGCGCGTTGAATATGTCGTCATGATGATACATTCCCCCGTTCAAAGTTTCGGGCAGAATGTTCACATCTGTTTTGCGTATATTCAGCAGCGATCCATATCGTCACTGAGATGTGTTGCCCTGAACGATAATTACCAGCCTCGGCTGGGGATGGGTCGGCTCGGAATCTACGCTTGGGGACACTACGGATACGGATGGCAATTTGGCGGCACTCGGCCGTTCCCGTGCGGGCAACGAGCGGTCAGATCCGCCCGGTGATGATGATGGTACCGCTGCCATCGGGCGTGGCGATGGCCTGCGCGGTCACGCCATAGGCAGCGGCCAGATGGTCGGGGGTGAGGACGGCGGCGGCTGGCCCGGCGGCGCGAACACGGCCCTGATCGAGCAGGATCAGATGATCGGCAAGGCGCAGCGCATGGGCCAGATCATGGAGCACGATGGCCACCCCGGTGCCGGCAGCAGCAGCGGCGCGCAGGCAGGCGAGCGTGTCGAGCTGGTGGCCGGGATCGAGATTGGCCAGCGGTTCATCGGCGAGCAGATAATCCGGCTGCCCGGCCAACACCCGGGCCAGCAGCACCCGGGCGCGTTCGCCGCCCGACAGGTTGTTCACCACCCGACCGGCCAGCCGCGCCGTATCGGTGGCGGCCATGGCGGCGGCAATGGCGGCGGCATCGCCAGCACCCTGATGCGGCAGCCGGCCCAGCGCCACCAGGGTTTCGACATCAATGTCCCAGTTCACTTCGGCAACTTGCGGCAAGAAACCGATGCGGCGGGCGCGCTGGCGCGGTTCCAGGCCGGCCAGCGGCGCGTCGTCCAGCGTGACCCGCCCGGCACCGGGCCGCACCAGGCCGGCCAGGCAGGCGAGCAGGCTGGATTTGCCGGCGCCGTTGGGGCCGATTATGGCGGTGACCTGCCCCGGCGCGATGATGGCCGACACACCGGCCAGCACCGGAGTGCCGCCCAACGTGAGTGCCAGATCATGCGCCGCCAGCATCAGCCGAGCTTCCGGCGCAGGCGCAGCAGTAGCGCCAGGAAGAACGGCCCGCCCAACAGCGACATGGCGATGCCCACGCGCAGCTCGCTCACCGTGGGGGCGGCGCGCACGCCGGCATCGGCCACCACCAGCAGCAGCGCGCCGCCCAGCGCGGCCGGCAACAGCACGGCGCTGGGCGAGCGACGGGTGAAAGGACGCACCAGATGGGGCACGATCAGGCCGATGAAGCCGATCACCCCGGCAGCCGCCACACTGGCCCCTACGATCAGGCCGACGCCGATGATGATCTGCGCCTGCAGCCGCGCCGGGTTGACGCCCAGCGACCGCGCCGCCGCTTCGCCAAGCGTGAGCGCATCCAGCGCGCGGCTGGTGCCGGCCAGCACCAGCGCCCCGGCGGCAATCAGCGGCGC